>DATJLH010000127.1:0-15961 GCA_035490615.1 Cellvibrio sp. | reverse complement strand
ATAACTGGCGTTGCCGTTTAACGCGGTTGCTTGTGCTTGCGGGATAAATTCTTCATCGGTTAAATCGACGTGGCGGTATTTCGGCGGTAAATCCTGTACCCCGATGACGCCGTAGGGGTGCATGATGGCCATGCGTTCGACAAGGTTGGCCAGTTCGCGTACGTTGCCCGACCATTCGTGATGGCACAGCGACATAATCGCCGCCGAATTAAAACGGATGGAACCGCGCTGCTCGCTTTCCATGCGCGAGACCAGTTCATTAATTAACAGCGGAATATCTTCTTTGCGTTCTTTAAGTGCGGGTAATTCGATGGGAAATACATTGAGCCGATAATATAAATCTTCGCGGAAACGCGCTTCGCTGATCATGCCTTCCAGATTGCGGTGGGTTGCGGCAATTATGCGCACGTCAACGGCCTGGGTTTTATTACTCCCTACCCGTTCAAAACACCGCTCTTGCAAAACGCGCAGGATTTTTACTTGCATGTTGAGTGGCATATCGCCGATCTCATCAAGAAACAAGGTGCCGCCTTCGGCTAATTCAAAACGGCCGGCACGGGAATTAATCGCGCCGGTGAATGCACCTTTTTCGTGGCCAAATAATTCACTTTCCAATAATTCAGCGGGGATTGCACCGCAGTTAACCGGGACAAAGGGTTTGTCGCGGCGCGGGGAGTTGTAATGCAAGTTGCGCGCGACTACTTCCTTACCGGTGCCGGATTCGCCGGTGATCAAAACAGATACGTCTTTGTCCGCGACTTGCGACATCATCTCGCGCACATTCTGGATCACGCGGCTGGTGCCTACGAGGCTGCGAAACAAATGCGCCGGGCGGCGTTGCGGTTGACGTTTGCTGACGGATTGGGCTTCTCGATATAGCTGGGCGCGATGCAGCGTATCGACCAGTTTGTTGTAGGTGGGCGGAATCGACAGCGTGGCAATAATCATGTGACGTAATGAATCTTCGAGGCCATCGTCAATGGCTGCCTCAGTGCCAATAAGCACCACGGCGAGTTCATCGTTCCATTGGCGTACGTCTTTAAGCAATAACTCCAGGCTCTGATTAGCGGAGCGATAATCACCGATAAACACCGCCGCATATTCTTCACTTGCGGCCTCGGCACTTACCGCTATCTGCCATTCGGATGCTGGGGATGCGAGGCTTGTTTCACTGAGGAAGTCGAGCAAAATCTTTAAATCGTATCGACGTTGTTGATCATCGTCGATTACCAACACTTTATTATTACGCCACATACCGCTATGACCTTATGTCGTTTTCAGTGGAAATATAGCCACCCTTGGACAATTACCCGCCACAAGCAAACCATGCTTTCGAGTCAAACTAGTGACTAGCGCCACTAAGTAATAGACCAGAATAATGGCTTGGTCAAATAAATGACGCTGGGGGTTGCCTCGATCAATGAGATCAAAAATTAATCACGCATCACATTTAAAATGTGATGCGTGTCGAAAAATTGGCGATTTTGGCAGTGTTTGGCGTGGGGAGCAATCCCATATCAGCCAGTTTTGACGGTCTTGGTGAACCAGGGTCGAATTGAGGAGGTGTCAATGAACGGATTGCAGCGATTGCGGCAACTCAGATCGCCATAGCCGCCACCTGCTGGCGACAACTGTCAATCACTGTGGCATAGACGGCTTTTAACTCTTTCAGGGCGGTGATTAATCCTGCCTGGCCTGTGTGGCGATTGGCCTGGATCACTTTTTCCACAATCAGCGGACAGGATTGGTCCAGCCGACGCAGTTTCATCCAGTCGCCCGCGTGCAGTGCTGCTGACATCTCGCGCTGCAAAACGCGCAGTTGCATGATGCCGTGAGTGCCGCTGTAGTCCGGTTCAGGAACCAGGGTTACCGCCATGTCACACCTCCGTTGCAATGGCATCCCAGGCAGTTTTGATTTCACCTAGCAAGCGCGCACATTCATCCAGACGTTCGGGGTCGTTGTGAAAATTGGCCTCCGTCAAACGACGAATAATGTAATCGTACAGATCGTCGAGATTGGCAGCTAATTGGCCGCCCTCCTTGTCGTTCAGGCTGCCCTGCAACCCACCGACAATATTGACGGCTTTGCCGATTAACTCGCCTTTACGGGCAATTTGATTCTGTAGCATGGCGCCTTTGGCTTGAGCAATACGCTCAAGGGCGCCTTCGAACAACATCTGGATCAGTCGGTGCGGAGATGCATCCATTACACCGGAATGGACTTTCAGGGAAGAATAACTTTTTGCTGCCTGGTATGGATTCATAAGACTGTCTCTCGCCGGTGATAACTGCAGCTTGGCTGCGCTTACCGAAGTTAGCGGCACACCTGGAATGAACTTTAGGTTGCCAGGATTAATTGTTCTTGGACGTAAACGGCAAGCGATCCACCAAACCGTCAAGGAAACTGCCCGTGTTATTCAAACTGCGCACGATGGACTCCATCGCAATAAATTGCGATTGCAAGCGCAACCGATAGGCTTCACTGCGACGCTCCAGTTGCTCCATGTCTTCTTCAACGTTATCGATTTCTTTATCGATATTGGTTTCGCGGCCTTTGATCAAACCGGAATTTTTCAGGAAGTCATTGATCAAGCTGTCCATCTGCCCGGCAAAGCCGCGTGAAAAGCCAATGGTCGCGTTGGTGACACCGGGCGTCACTAACATGCTCAAGCCTTCAGCTTTACTGCCAATAGCCGGCAGTAAGACGTTGCCAAAACCAAATGCTTCAACACCGTCGACAGTACCGGCCACGTCTTTACCGGCTGTGCCGATACCGACACTGATTCCCAGGTCTGCCATATCGGCACCTACACTGGTGAAGGAGACATTGCTCGCTGCGCCGTAGGCGTTGGAGGTGAATTCAAGCTGATTCATGGAGCTATTAAATGCAACCTGTACACCCACCCGACCGTTTTTAATCGCTGAATCCAGGTTGATTAACGACTGCATCTCCGCCGCCAGCTCTGCACCGCTGGCGTAAACCTTGCCGTCCGGCAGCGTAATGGTGGCGGCACTCACACCGTCAACAACCACATTAAAGCTGTAATCTTTTCCGGTGGTGTCAATCGGAAACGTCATCGCACCGGCAATAAACTGTCCTTTCTCCGGCTGTTGGGTAATAACCACTTCATAATTGCCGGGTTGGCTCGCGCCACTGAACGCAGTGACATCCAGCAGGCTATTGGATGATGACGTTTTGGGCGTGAACAGATCCCTCACTGCATCAAAGTTTTTATCGATAGCCGCACGGAAGTCGGTGTTGGTTCCGTCTTCCACAATCTTCAAGGTACCGTCCAATTCCGTCCGAATACCCAAGGTGGATAACGAATCAAAACCGTTGGTAATACCGGCGACTGAACCGGTCATCATAGAGCGAATACTTTGCAATAAATTTTTGGCCAGCGGGTCCTGACGTAAGCTGCCGTACTCGCCCAATTCTTCATCAAAACCAACCAGTTTTTCGACTTCACTGAGGAAGGTATTGTAGGTATCCACAAAATCGCGGATGGCGGTTTCGGCAATACTTTTATCGGCAGAAATATTGATACTCACCGTTTCAGTCGGTGAGCTGTTGAAGATGTCAAACTCCATGCCGTCAATCACGTCAGTCAAGTGGTTGGATTCGCGTGTTAACAATAAACCATTGACGCGTACCAGCGCATTGGCACCACCTTGTTCTTGCGCCAAGGCTTGATTGGTAGTATTGAAATTGAAGTTAGCCAAACCCGGGGCGCCGCCATCTTCTGCAGCGGTCAGTTCAATCTCGTTAGCCTCACCGGATGGTGCGGTCAATAATAATTTATAAGCGCCACCGTCGCTGACGATGGTCGCTTGAACACCAATGTCGGCCTCGTTGATCGCATCGCGCAGTCCACTGAGGGTATTGTTGGTGTCATCAATCGTAATGGTGGCGCCGCTCTTGGCCGTGTTTACCGAGAATCCATCGAGCGTTTCATTCCAGCTGCCAAAGCGTAAGGTCAAGGTGCCCTTGCCTACCGCATCATTAACGCTTGAGTATGAACCCGAACTGAGCGATTGCGCCTGGGCGATCTGTTCAACCTTGAGCCGGTAATCACCCGCGACGGCTTTGGCGTCCAGCTTGGTAATACCCAACAATGACGTATCAGGAATCGATACTGCTTTGGCATTGAAGGTATCGGGGCTGGCGAGTGCATTGGCGGCGGTTTGCAAGGTCGCAAAAGAACTGCGCAGCAAACCGAAGTCAGAAATCTGGGTTTCCAGGAGTGTCTGGCGCGAGGTAAGACGATTCAGTTCCGGTGCCTTGTTGATTTCCACCAGTTGCTTGATCAGTGACGCTGAATCAATACCCGAACCGCCGCCCAGCGAATTGATGATGCTGGAGCCGGGGTTGGTGGTAGTGCTTGAGCTGGTGCTGTCAACCATGAAAATTGTCCTCTGGCGCGGGAAACTGATATCCGCAGACACGTGCTATGCCTGTATCTCTAAGCATAGCGGCAATACTTGCCCAAACTTTAGTCGAATTAAAAAAATTTTCTAGCCAGGTCCGGCAGTGGAGATTAGGCGGAATATATCGTCGGATTACGCCCCCTTGGGGCTAATTCGACCTACTTCGGGAACCGATGTCGGATCACGCCCTGCGGGCTAATGCGACCTACGAATTTTGAAAATCCCAGTAGGTCGAATTAGCTGCGCAGCAGCGTAATCTGACACAATCACATCGATCAAACACATTCCGCGTCGACCGGATCAAGGCTACATCACCCTAACCCGGTCGTATTTCCCACTTATTGCAGCAACTGCAATACCTGCTCAGGTCGGGCGTTAGATTGCGCCAGCATGGCGGTCGCAGCCTGTTGCAACACCTGGGCACGACTCAAATCCGCCGTCTCCGCTGCAAAGTCAGCATCCACAATCCGCGAGCGGGCGGCCGATGTTTTCTCTGAAACGTTCGACAGATTCGACACGGTAAAATCCAGACGGTTATTCACCGCACCGAGATCGGCGCGTGTTGCACTAACCTGGTCAATACCCTTGTCGATGATCGCAATAGCACGCTGTGCGCCATCGGCCGTGGAGATGTCAATACTGGCTACAGAACCTACACCTTCTGTCGCATTGCGCTCCTGTAAACCTGTGAACGCCAGAACATCTGCTGCGGTAGCGGTTTCACCGTATTTGATAGAAATTTCACCACCACTGGCTGAACGCAACGCAATCTGATCCGTACCGGACAAGAATGCCACCACGCCAGTTTGTGAGGAGGCTTCGTTGATCACACGGATGGCTTCCGTTGTGGTATCGCCCACCGCCGCACCGGCATTAATCGCACCGATTTCAATACCATTGATAATCAGGTCGCCTTCGGCGAGTGTGCCATCCGCTGTCACGGCGGTGATGGATGAACTGACCAGGTTGCCGTCGGCGTCTTGCGGGTCAATACCCAACGCCGCCATTTCACCGGCGGCAATACCTGCACCGGTTTCAATGGTCACACCGCGCTTCTCAACGCTGGTGTCATTGAAGACCAATGAGAAGTTAGTGAGACCGCCGTTGGTGACATCATCTAACCCGGTGGCAGCGTTGTTGGTCGTACTGTCAGCGACGGTAATCGAGGTAGCACCCGCTGCCGTCAATACCAGTTTGCCGCTTTCATTCAACGTGGCTTCGATGCCGGTTTCTTCGTTAATCTTAGCAACCAATTCCTTCATGCTGTTGGTGCCGGTAAGCACGTACACTTGCGAGTTGCCATCACCATCAACCTTGGTCAAGGTCAAAGTGTCAGTACCGGGACGCAGGATGCCCGAGCCGGTATTGTCAGAGGTAACCTGAACCAGTGATGCCGCTTCAGCACCTTTACCGTCGAGGTCGCTGTTGATGATGGCCAAGGCTTCATTCAAGGTGGTTGCGGGGCTCAAATCGCTGATCGCCGTACCATTGACGATCAATTCATCGCCGCCCGCCAACGCGGTTAACGAAGCCAGGCCACCCGTAGTTGCCTCACCCACGATGTCACCGGAAGAACCGCCCAATGAAGACGTACTGAAAGAGGCGATGCTGATATCAATGGTCTGGTTGGCTTCAGAGCCTACCTGCAAGGCCGTGTTGCCTAAAGAACCGTCCAACAATGGCTGACCATTAAAAGAGGTTGTCTCGGCAATACGATTCAATTCCAGTTTTAATTGCTGCACTTCCGCGTTCAATGTAGTGCGGTCAGCATCGGAATAAATACCGTTCGCTGATTGAATAGAAAGTTCGCGCATACGTTGCAAAATGTTGGTCACTTCCTGCAATGCACCCTCGGCAGTTTGCACAAGGGAAACACCGTCGTTGGCGTTGCGTACGGCCTGGTTCAAACCGCGAACCTGGGAAGTCATGCGATTGGAAATCGCAAGGCCCGCTGCGTCGTCTTTCGCAGAGTTAATACGTTGACCAGACGCCAAGCGCTCAGTAGAACGATCCAGGGCGTTCCCGGAGTTCATCAACTGGCGTTGCGAATTGATCGACGCGACGTTTGTGTTAATGACTAAAGACATAATAAATCTCCTAGTGATTATTCCTGCTCAGAGGATTTACTCTCCGGGACAAGTCGATTGACGAAGCCTGTAAACTTGTCAACAGACTTCTGGCAAACCCTGTGCATTACCGGCCAACAGCTCTATAGCCAACACCGTCAGGATTTTTACATGGTGCCTGAGTGCCTTTTTGCACAGACTGTGCCAACGAAATAATCGGTGGAAATTTTTGCGGAGATTGCCGCTGGAAAATTGCCGCAGCATAAGAGGCATTTTGATGAACGGAAAACAAAAAAGGCGCACCTTTCGATGCGCCTTTTTTATTGCTAACACAAACAGGTATCGCGTTATAAGCCTGCTAGGCCTGCGCGCTCAACAGATGTAAATTTCCTTCAGAATCAAAGCCTTGTGCCAACTTCAGGAAGATCTCATCAGGGATCTGGCGAATCACATCCTGGGTTACACGGTCCAGAACTTTTATCACAGTTTCACCCGCTTCCGGATCGTAACTGAAATGTAAATCGCGCTGTGTGGACTGAATATACTCATTCATTTGTGCCACAGCAGCCTGAACCCTTTTGCTGATATCGGCGTTTACATCAGGCTTGATTTCCGCTTCCGGCACAACGACCTCCGGTTGAGCGGCAACATCTGGAACTTGCGGCGGCAAGGTCTTGCCGCCAACATCCCTGGACCCTGCAGATGATAGAGCCAACACAGTAGCAACGGGAAACAACCTGGCTTCTGTTCTAGTGACTTCGCTCATGTGCGTATTCCTCGAAATGATAAATTCGCCGGGTTGCCCCGGCGAAATCTATCGGCCTTATTGCAACAGTGACAGAACTTGTTGCGGTCTGGCGTTGGACTGGGCCAGCATCGCTGTTGCTGCTTGTTGCAGTACCTGCGAACGGCTCAGGTTTGCAGTCTCTTGAGCGAAGTCAGCATCATTGATACGTGAACGAGCGGCTGAGGTTTTCTCAGAGATGTTTGCCAGGTTGGATACGGTGAAGTCCAGACGGTTGTTCACAGCACCGAGATCCGCACGGGTAGCACTTACCTGGTCGATCGCATCGTCGATGATGCCAATGGCTTTTTGAGCACCAGCAGCAGTAGAGATGTTAATGCCAGCTACTGAACCTGCACCTGAAGCAGAGTTGCGCTCCTGGATACCTGTTTCGGCGTACATGGTGGCTGCAGCATTGTCACCATATTTCACGCTCAAATCACCGGTAGTAGAACCCAGAGCAATTGAGTCTGCCGCATCACCAGCGAAGGCAATCACACCGGTCAAGCTGCTGACCTTGTTGATGGCTTCAATCAGGTTATCGCGTTTTTCACCAGCGTTAGCACCGGCATCAACCGCACCGATTTCCACGCCGTTAATCACCAGGTCACCCTTATTCATATCAGCAGCGAAGTTGGTGATAGTTGCGCCTTGCAGGTTACCTTGGTCGTCAGAAATATCCAGACCTAAGGCAGCAACGTTAGTCATCATTGCAGCAGAGGCGGCAGCGTCATCCGCACCTTCAATTTTTACACCGCGGCCATCAGCGCTGGTGTCAGTGAAGACCAGACGGAAGTTTTCGTCAGTTTCAGCACCATCGAAGCCAGCGGCATCCAACGCAGCGGTACCGCTACCGGTGACAGTGATAGAGACAACATTTTCCTGACTCAACACAAGATTGCCGTCTTCGCTCAAGGAAGCGCTAATACCGGTGGTGGTGTTAATCTTGTCTACCAACTCGCTCATGCTGTTGGTGCCACTGATCACGTATGACTGGTTATTGCCGTCGCCGTCAACCACTGCCAGAGTCAGCGTGTCAGTACCAGCAATCAGTACACCACTACCGATGCTGTTACCTTGTGAAGATACCAGGGCAGAAGCCGTAGCACCTTTACCATCCAGGTCAGCGTTGATAGAAGCCAGCTTTTCGTTCAGGGTCGCACCGGCATCGGCGTCAGCCAGGCTGCCCAGTGCAACGTCGTTTACATACAAGGTGGTGTCAGCATCAGCAGCAGTGAAAGCGTTCAGTGCAGCCAAACCAGTAGCAGCTTCGCCCACTACGTCACCGGCAGAACCGCCCAGAGAGTTAGTGCTGAAAGAACCGATTTTCACATCGATAGTCTGGTTTTGCAGGGCACCCACTTGCAGGCTGGTAGTACCCAGCGAGCCATCCAACAGTGCGCGACCGTTGAACGAAGTGGTCTTGGCAATACGATCCAATTCTGCTTTCAACTGCTGAACTTCAGCATTCAGGGTTTGGCGGTCAGCGTCGTTGTAGATACCGTTCGCAGACTGAACCGACAGTTCACGCATACGTTGCAGGATGTTGGTTGATTCTTGCAGTGCGCCTTCAGCGGTTTGAATCATGGACACACCATCGTTAGCGTTACTGATGGCGCGGTCCAGACCACGAACCTGTGAAGTCATGCGGTTACCAATGGCGAGGCCGGCGGCGTCGTCTTTGGCTGAGTTAATACGGTTACCGGAAGACAAACGCTCGGTAGCGCGATCCAGTGCATTGCCAGAGTTCATCAACTGACGCTGGGCGTTGATAGATGCAACGTTGGTGCTAATTACTAAAGCCATGATCAATCTCCTAAAATTTTGGTTCTGTTCACAGTCTTTGTGCGAGTTGCTGCGACCAGTCTGTTGGTGAAGCCTGAGAACAGTCACACCAGGTCTTCTGAAAAGGTTATCGTCCGGCTTCGGCAGAGCTTTAGAAGATTTTTAACAAAATTGCGAATTGGCGATTGAAAATTTAAAATTCCTTTTAAATCAATGAATTACAGAAAATAGAAAATGCGCCCGGAAGTGATATGGGGGAAAAAACGGCGGCTTTCGGTGCATTAATTGGCGTGAAACAGCCAATTTACCGATTTCCGGTTATAAGAAAACAAGTGGGCTCATCCTCGATCCCGTAGGTCGGATTAGCGCAGCGTAATCCGACGAAGAGCTGGCAAAGAGCTGCAGATGAGATTAGTGCGTGTAGGTAGGGCATTGTCGGATTACGGCGTTGCCTAATCCGACCTACGAAGGGGACACGAATGTATAGTGTGCAAGTCAGATTACAGAGTGTAATCCGACAGTATCAAAGGCCTTTATAGGCCACGACCGCTTTGGTGGCTTTGATGGATTGACGCAGTTGTTCGCTGATTTTTGCTTTGCTGTTTTCTGCCACGTCGACGATTTGCTGATCGGTGGCCTGGATGGCCTGAATCAAGGATTTGGCTTCATCGACCAATCCCGCCTGGGTGATGGCGATAAGGAATTGGTTTTCGCCGAGTGCGGGCAATTTGGTCTGGCGTTCAGCCATTTGGGTTTCGAAGGTTTCCCACTCATCGGCCTGCGCCAGTGCCAGCAGGGTTTGGGTTTGGGCAAGGAAACTTTCAAGAGGGGCGAGGATTGAGGACATGTGAGTCAGACCTTTTAGCGATGCGTGTTTCAGTTTAGTAGGTTGTGTTGATGTGCGTGTGTCGAGGAGTGTAATGTTCCCCTAAACATGTCGGATTACGCTGCGCTAATCCGACCTACAAATAACTGAATAAGGTCAATTGGCTGACTTTCACAAAACTTTGCTGCGCCGCGCTCAATATAAATGTTTCCATCTGCAAACGCGTGGATGCTTCTGCGTAATCGAGATCACGCAGGTCCCCCAACACTTTGTTGCTGTGAACCTCTGAATCCAGGTTCAAGTCCTTAGAACTTTCCAGGGTATTTAAACGCGCACCCACTTCGCCATGAACCGAGGTAATGTTGGTCAAGGCAAAATTTAAATTCACCAGGGTTTTATCCACCATCTCCTTGAACTGCGCTTTACCCTCTGGCGTGTTGTCGATAGCTTTCATCGCCTGACTAAAACGGGACAAGGTGGTAATCAAGGGCTGTTTGTTGGTGGATTCAACAAAAAATGAGTCGCCGGGGCGGCCATTGGTTGATATAACACCCGTGCTGGTGGTCAGGCCCGTTGCGTTATCCACGTCGGCATTGCCGCCGCGCAATGTCACGTTCATGCCATTGGCCGAGACAATTCCCGCCGGCGTCACCGTCAAACCGAGATTAGCCAGTTTCGCTGCATTTGGGCCGGCGTTGAGTGCGTTAGCAAAATCCGTTGCGTTGTTTACCGCAACATTCAAATCCAGGGTTTCTGTTCTTCCGCCGACGGACACGGTCAAGGTGGTGGGGTTTGCCGCAAAATCAATCGGTGCCGCTGCGGCGTTAAACGCAAAAGGCAGGCTCGCTGCCGTCGGCGGCATGGGTGCGCCGGAAATTTGCAGGCTAACACCTTCCACTTCAATTTCCTGGCCCGGTGTGTACACCGCATTGGCGACCAACACGCGACCGCTGTTGCGCTCGGTAATGGTGTAATTTGCCGCAGCCGGGGCGACAGCGGATGTGGCATTAAAGGTGACTACCATGTCCTCCGGAAACAACTCATCAAACACTTCCTGATCAACCACCTGGCCAACGCTGATAGTGGCTGCGGGCACAGCCCGGTTGGCCGGGTTGGCGGAGGTCGCGATCGTGTTGTGGCCGCTGGGGATATCCATAAATATCCGCTTGCCGGAATCACTCACCGCCACGTTCACGGTATTGGATGCTTGCAGACGCAACTGCCCTTCATCGCCGCGATAGGAATAATTACCGCCGCCATCACTGGTAAAAGGTTGGGTGCCGCCCTGGTAACCGGCAAAGATATATTGGCCGGTTGAGCTGCGCGTGTTTTGCAGGTTGAGCAGTTCTTCAATGCGACTGTCAATTTCCGCCGCGTAGGCTTCATAGTCGTCCGGAGTTAATACAGCGGTGTTACCGGCGGCAACGGCAATTTCTTTCATGCGATGAATCAGATTCGTCACTGATTCCAAAGCAACCTCTTCGAGGTTCAGGTTATTTTCTGCAATCGTAATATTTTTATTGTATTGCTCGATGCGACTTAATTCCTGGGTAATCTGCAAAATCGTGGTCGCGGCCACCGGATCATCGGCGGGCGACAATAAACGTTTGCCCGATGCAATCTGTTCATCGGTGCGTGTCACCGCCGCCTGGGCTTTCGCCATACCGATGTTGGCGATGTTATAAATTTGAGATGTGGATACACGCATGATAATTAGCCATCCAGCTCGTCTAGGTTAAACCGAATTCAACAGGGTATCGAAGAGATCCCGGGCCACTGAAATAACCCGCGCATTCGCGTTGTACATTTGTTCAAACTTAATCAAATCCGCCGCCTCTTCATCAAGGTTCACACCGGAGACACTGTCACGCAGGGTTTGTGTTTGTTCCAGCAAACTTTTACTCGCCGAGGTGTTGATGGAAGACAAATTACTTTTCGTACCCACTGTTTCCACCAGACGGCTGTAGCCGCCGGACAAACTCAATGCGCCATTGTCAATCGTGCCTTTGGTTTCCAGTTCAACAAAGCGCAACGCGTTGCGGTTGTCGTTACTGGCGTTACTGTTGAAGTCAACCGTGAACGTATCGCCTGCCTGGGGCTGACCTTTGATGGTCACCTGATAACCCAGATAGGAAGACTGCGCAAAATCGGCGGCGGTGCTATCGCCCAATAATTGGCTGGTGGTAGGTGACGTTCTCAACTCCACACCGTCCGCCATGGTGATATCGATGCGGCCACCGACGGTAATCGCGCTCTGATTACCGGCTGTGGATTCCGTCAAGGTGACTGTCGGATTACCGTTACTGTCGTGTACGCCGATGGAATTACCCGCGGTGGTCGCGGTAAAACGAATGTCCAGGTTGACGCCAGACGATGCCACCATCTGCAATTCCGGCGCGCCGGTAATCGGGTTACTGCCGCTGACCGCGCGAATACCCAGCGAGGCCAAATCGGCATTGCCATTAATCTGCTCGGCGAGGTAATCATTAAACGCGGCCAGGTTGCCCGGCACGGTCGGATCGGGAATGCTGATATCCGGCGCACCGGCGGTGTACTGCAGCAAGTCCACACCGTTAACAGAAATTTGCAAGGGCGCAGAAAAATCATTGATGTTGATATCACTGATTGCTGCCGTGGTCATCGCATTGGCCGACACGCCCGAAATATTGCTTAACATGGCCGCGGTTTGTGCCGCCGATGCATTCGCTTGCGTAGTGACGACTTGCGAAGACACCGAGCCCGTTACAGGATTGGTCATGACAAAGGTATATTGTTCCGCAGGATAAGCATTCACCTGCCCCACCAGACTGCCAATCGGTAAGCTGGCCGGCGTGCGCCCGGATGGTAAACCGGTCCGTCCGCCGTCGCCCATCACGCGCGTCTCACCCACGTCCGTGGAAAATACCGGGTTATCCACACCGGGAATAAAAACCTGGTCGCGCATCGGTGGATTTAAGTGTTTCGGATTTGCCGGATCAGAATTATCCAATACGTCGTACGTGGTGGCGGAGGTAAAACGAATAATCACCGGTGGCGATAATTGACCCGCGCTGGCAAATGCCGGCAAGGTGTTGCCGTTGCTGTCTACCAGCCCCAGAACTTCACCGCTACTGATTACACCGCTACCGGTATTGCCGGACGAGGTGCCGGTCCGCACCGCTACCGCAAAGGCCAAATCTTCCGGGCGGGTCAGCTGGGTTTTAATATCGCGGGCACCGTTGATTGTCGGTTGCAGGGTAAAGCTGTCACCGCCCTGGAAACTGCCACCTTCCAAATTCAGAGTTAAGCCATCAAACGAAATTTCCAGCGGGTAAGCACCGGTTAACATCCCCTGGCTGACGATCTTGTCATCCGCCGCGCGGGTAACAATGTAGTTGTTGGTATTGGGGACGATTTGAAAACTGTAATCGCTGTTGGTCAGCAGCGCCGGATTATCAATGGCTAACGACAAACGACGGTCATCCGGCAAGGCATTGCGCCCGTGCCTGATGCGATCGGCCATGGCTTCCTGGGTGTTGATATCACCAAATAATAATTGGCCGTAATCGCCATCCATATCCAGACCTTGCTGCTGGAGCTGGTTAAACTGATCGGCCAATACAATGGCCACGCGGCCCAATTCATTCATCGCGGGATTCAGAACGTCTTCGCGAAATTGCAAAAGCCCGCCCAATTGGCCACCGGAAATCTGCGCGGTGACATCAGCGGTTTGTACACCGTTGGTCAAATAAATCTGGCCGCCATCGCGCACGTCAAACTTGCTGACCTTTTGTCCTACCACCAGGGGCTGACCGTTGCCGATAAACACATTCACATTGCCATCATTTTGTTTAACGATCTGGATGGATGTGAGTTCCGATAATTTGCGCAGGGCCTCGTCGCGCTGGTCCAGCAAATCATTGGGTGAACCCTGCCCGCCCGCACCTTTATCGTTGATTGCCTGATTCAGGTTCGCAATACTTTGCGCGAGTGCGGTCATCTGTGCGGTGACGGCTTTAACTTCCTGGTTGACGCCCGACTCAATAGCCTTAAGGCGATTGTGTAAATTATTGAACCGGGCACTCAGGCTTTCTGCCTGGCTGATAACCAGCTGGCGCGCCGGAATGGAAGAAGGATCGTCTGCGCCGTTTTGCAGGGCCGCAAAAAAACTTTGCAATGAACCGGACAGCCCCGTGCCTTCATCTGCAAATAATTTATCCACCTGACCAATGTTGGTGTTGTACTTGTCGAGCTGATGAAATGCCGACGTATCCAAACGCAATTGCGTAATCGTAAATTCATTGACCACCCGTTCGATGGATTCGGTAGTAACGCCATTCCCCAGATAACCGGCGGCGCCGATGCCGTATTCCGGGCGCGTAACATAATTAACCTGTTGGCGACTGAAACCGGCCGTGTTGGCATTGGAGATATTATGGCCAGCGGTGCGCAGCGCATTCTGGCTGGCTTGCAAACCGGAGACAGCGGTAGACAGTAAACCGGACATGGTTACCTTCCTCAGGTTTCGTCAGTCGTGCCAGCCACAGAGGCCAGCGTTGCTGTTGCAGCGCGAATCGGCTCGCTGTCCAGCAGGGATTTAATCTTGTCGGCGTAGGCCGGATCAGTGGCATAACCCGCATCCTGCAATGCCTCGGCATAAGCAGAAGAATCCACACCGGATTCCAACGCCTGGCGATAGCGCGGATTGCTTTGCAAAAAGTTCACGTAATCCGCAAAGCTTTCAGCGTAATTACCGTAGCGACGGAAATCAGCGCGCTCCTGCCGGGCCATGCCCTGCCGATATTCCAGCGTACTGACATTCACGCTCGGACCCTGCCAACGCTCATCCGCTTTGATGTTGAACAAATTAAAACTGTTGGCGCCGGATTGGGTGTGAATCACATGTTTACCCCAACCGGTTTCCAATGCGGCCTGGGCCAGCAATACATCAGCATTCACATTGAGTGCTTGTGCGGCTTTTTCCGCGTAAGGCTTCAGTGTGTTAATAAATTCATCCGGCGAATTGGCTATACCATTTTTATCGCCGGTGACCGATGTGGCTGCCGGTGTGCGTTTGGCCATGGCCATGGCGCGTTCAGCTTGCGTGTAAGCAAGCAGGGAGGCATTCTGGTTGTTATTCACCGGGGCTGAATTATTACCCTGCGCGTCTTCGGCAAACACAC
This sequence comes from Cellvibrio sp., assembly GCA_035490615.1. Taxonomy (GTDB): domain Bacteria; phylum Pseudomonadota; class Gammaproteobacteria; order Pseudomonadales; family Cellvibrionaceae; genus Cellvibrio. The sequence goes on along the minus strand of DATJLH010000127.1, from coordinate 910 downwards.
TCAATAATTGTTGCCCCTGCAGCACTTCGGATAACTCTTTAAGCGGCACAACATCAACTGCGGGATCAAGCTCATAGCGTTTGTTGGTCGGTAGCGGGCGCTGTTGCTCGCCATAAGCGCGCTGCATTTGTGCATAGAGGGCATCAGCCAAACCCAGGCCACGTCCGCTGGTTAACTCCAGGGACATTTGTTGATCAAGCATATCCTGGTGAAATTGTGTTTCACTGCTATTGAAATAACTGTCTTCCGCAAACACTTCATTGGCGGAGCGCATGGTCTTCAACATTTGCTGCACAAAGATGGCTTCAAATTTTTTGGCCACTTCTTTCAACGCCTGGGGATCATCATCGCGCCCCAGATGTTTAATGTTATTCAGTGCCTGATTATTCAGGAACGAATCCTGCGCGGCGTGCAGCTGATTTTTAGTGTCGACGGGAATCATCAGATCACCACCAACTCGGCTTTCAGCGCACCGGATTGTTTAAGCGCTTCCAGGATCGCCATTAAATCCGCTGGGGACGCGCCCACGGTATTGACGGATTTAACGATATCTTCCAGGGACGCACCCGGCGCAAATTTGAACATGGGATTGGTTTCTTCCGTGACTTCAACACGGCTGTTGGGCACAACCACCGTTTGGCCCTGACCAAATTCGTTGGGCTGGCTGACGGTCAGGCTTTCTGAAACCGAAACCGTCAGACTGCCGTGCGTCACCGCCACCGGAGATACCCGCACGTTCTGCCCCACAACGATGGTGCCGGTACGCGAATTAATAATGACCTTGGCAGCTTCTTCGCCGGGTTTCACATCGAGGTTTTCCAACATCGCTAAAAAATCCACGCGATGTGCCGGATTCACCGGTGCATCCACCATAATGGAAACGGCATCGAGCGGACGCGCGGTATCCGGT
>DATJLH010000126.1:0-3931 GCA_035490615.1 Cellvibrio sp. | reverse complement strand
TATCTGGTGAAACCCTTCCAACTGGAAGAACTCGGGGCACGCTTGCGCGCCGTCATCCGCCGAACCCAGGGCCGCGTGTCGCCACTGTTGCAGTATCGCAATATTACCCTGGACCCCAGCAGCCGGATCGTCACCCGCGATGATGAACAGGTTCACTTGAGCCGCAACGAATATCGCACACTGCTGGTATTGATGGAGCGCCGTGGGCGCACAGTGCCACGTGAACAATTGGAGCAGCTGGTGTACGGCGGCGATGGTGAAATCGAAAGCAATACTGTGGCGGTGTACATTCACCAGCTGCGCCGCAAGCTCGGTGACGATATCATCCTCACCATCCACGGTTTTGGTTATCGTATTGGTGAAGAAAAGTTATGAGATCTCTGCGCGGACGTTTATTACTCGCCACCATGTTGGTACTTGCGGGCATGTGGCTCCTCTGGTCTTGCCTGTATATCGCCTCCATGACCAGCGAGCACACTGGCTGGTGGGAAAAATCCATGCGCGATATCACTTACCAGATCATTACGTCTCTTCCGGAAAATATCGATTCGTTGCCCGCTGGCTCACGCAGACTACAACTCCGCCCCGATCAAGAGGTGGGGCGCGATGAACTGAGCTTCCAGATTTGGGCCAGTGATGGCACCAGCTTGCTCCGCTCTCTTGAATCACCGGCAATACCACTGCGCCCGGACTTTCAAAGCGGTTTTTCCATTGAAGAAGTCGATGGCCGCAAGTGGCGCGTTTATAGCGCGCAAGATGCTAGCGGAAAGGTCGTTGTACAAACCGGCATTCCCTGGGATGCCGCCAAGATGAGCTTGAAACATTGGATTAAAGGCGCTTTCCTGGCCGCTTTGGTCGTGTTTATTACCCTGGCACTGACATTGAAAGCTGTTGTGCGTTGGTCGCTCAAACCCGTCACCTCTTTACAGCACGATATGGCAGAGCGTCAGGAGTTCGACCTCACCCCCTTGTCTACAAAAAAATTACCGCTGGAACTGAAACCGCTGATCGAATCCTTTAATCGCTTGTTATTGCGTATTGATACCGCGCTCAACAACGAGCGGCAATTTATTGCAGATGCCGCCCACGAATTGCGCACCCCCATGGCCGCGATACAAACCCACGCGCAAGTGGCCGCCGGTTCTTCCACGGCAGAAGAAACCCGCGCCGCGTTGGCGCGCCTGATTACGGCGGTGGAACGCGGCACCCGCTTGACGCAACAGCTGCTGGATTCAGCACGACTGGAATCCAACTATGGTTTGAAACACGAACGTGTCGATCTGGTGCGCGTCGTTAAACTGGTGGCAGATGAATTCGACATAGTGGCGCAACAACGCCAGCAAATTATTCACATCGACGCACAACCCTGTTTTGTTTATGGCGACGTGGATGAGCTGGGAATTTTATTGCGCAATTTATTGGATAACGCCCTGCGCTATTCAGGCCCAGGCAGCCGCATTGAGTTGATGTGCGGCACAGCGCCGTCCACCGACGGCATTACCTTGTGTGTCAGGGATAACGGCCCCGGTGTGCCCGACCCGGAGCAGCGCGCGCGGATTTTTGAACGCTTTTACCGCGCCGATCAGGATCATCGGCGCGGCAGCGGTATCGGCCTTTCATTGGTACGACGCATCGCCCACTCCCACGGCGCTGAACTGGAAGTGACCGACGGCCTGGACAACCGCGGGTTATGCATCAGCGTGCACTTTCCGCTCCTGAAAAACGACAGCTCTAAGGAATCTCTTTAGGTTGCCCACCCGGTACGCCCGGCGGTGGTGACACCGGCGGTAACTCCTGCGGCGGATCGATGGGCGGCACTTCTGCCGGTTCGCCGGGGGGCTCCTCCGTGGGTGCATCCGGCGGTAATTTTTCCGGAGGCCAATCGGGATGTTCCGGCTTAAAGGGATCAGGGGTGTTATCAGGCTTTTCTTCCGGGTTCTGCATCATGTCATCCTGTCAGGTGATTTATCGTAACGGGCTCAGTGTTGCGTCAGGTTATCGGGCAGGCACTTGCGTAATTCATCTTCATCCAGGTTGGTAACATCTTTATCAATTTCAAAACAGATATCGTGCTTCAGGCTCTTGTCCAGTTGTGCACGCAACTCACCTAACATCTGCGGTTCCGCCACAATACCCAACTTGGCGAAATGGCCTTTATTGTGCTCTGTCGCCAGGTAGTCACCGATTTGCCGGGCAAACTCATGAACACGTTTTTCTTTCGGCGAGGTGCGCGGCAACTTGGGGTGATGTTGATCGCCGGCCTGGTTGTAACGACCCAACCCATCGCTGACCAGATCGTGTTCCGGCAACACAGTGTCCGGTTGTAAGAAGGTTTTTATTTCAACAATTTTTTTGCTGTAAGGCGTATGCGCACTGAACAAACGTGCTTTATGCATATCAGCAGACAGAATCCAGATATCGGTATTCATCATCGCCTCCTTTTTGATTGGTGAATGACTAACCGTCGGCAAGTCCCACTATTGAGCTTATCGAGGTCGCATGTTCTTTGAACCGGTTCGCGCAGCAAAATTCGCGGGGGAGGGAATAAATTATTCTTCCGGTAGCTAGGAGACAGACGCGCAAATCCATAAATGCCGGAGGAAAGCGGAGGAATAGTAGCGGTAGCGCAGGGAATGAAAAACCAGCGAGGCAAGATAGCACCTCGCTGCTTAGTGATTAGGGTTGGCCAACGTACACAACAATCTTGCCCCGCGCGCGACCTGACTCGCTGAGCGCATGGGCTTTGGCAATGTCCTGCAACGCAAATTCTGCGCCGACAATCGGCCGGATAATGCCATCGTCAACCAGACCCGCCACGTGTTGGAGAATAACGGCATTAGGTTCGATAAACACAAACGCACAACGCACACCCAGGGACGCCGCACGTTCTTGCGCCGGCGGCGTGATGATCGATACCAGTATGCCCTCGGATTTTAAAACGCCCCAGGATAATTCCTGCACCTCACCACCGAGGGTATCGAACACCAGATCAACATCGCTCACCACCTCATGAAAGGCTTGCGTCTGGTAATCGATAACCTCATCGGCCCCCAGTGACTCGACGAAACCGCGGTTTTTTTCCGAGGTCGTCGTTATCACATAGGCGCCGCAGGATTTTGCCAATTGGATCGCGAGACTGCCCACCCCGCCGGAGCCGGCATGAATCAGCACGCGCTGGCCAGCCTGCAATTGAGCCGTGGTAAATAACACTTCCCAGGCCGTAATGACCGCCAAGGGCAAGGATGCAGCTTCCACATGGGAGATCGTCCGGGGTTTGTGCGCCAGCTCCGCCGCCCGAATCGCAACATACTCTGCATAGGTACCGTTGCGTTTGATATCCGGGCGCGAATAGACCGCGTCGCCAGGCTTGAAGTCGGTCACCGCATCGCCCACCGCCGCCACCACGCCGGATACATCCCAGCCCAGGGTCAAGGGAAACGGGTAGGGAATCATCTGTTGCAGATAACCCTCGCGGACTTTCCAATCCACCGGATTAACCGATGCCGCAACCACCCGCACCAAAACCTCGTCGACGCCGATTTCCGGTACCGGTGCGTCCTCGTACTGCAATACCTCGGCATTGCCATAATGATGAATCCTGACAGCTTTCATAAAACACTCCTGTTCGTTAGATGATGGCTGGACGTACCCGGCCCACTGGGGTAGAAATAGCCTCACGATTGAATCAGCGTCATCGTACAACATCAACCCTCGCCAGTAAGGCCAACCCATGCTTCATTACGACCGGCTACAACAACACTTTCTCAAAATTTCCCGACTCGGCCACCTGGGCGCCATCTGTGGCTGGGACCAGGCTGCCATGATGCCGGCGGGCGGTAACAGCGCCCGCGGTGAAGCCATGGCGGAGCTGGCTCTGTTGATCCACGAACAAACCACAGCGCCACAGTTGTCGGAGTGGTTTGCCGCCGCC
>DATJLH010000125.1:0-7832 GCA_035490615.1 Cellvibrio sp. | reverse complement strand
AACTTTGACTCGTATGTTGAGGCGCCGGAATGCAACTGAGTTTGGAGCTCTTGATGAATTAAGGTTTTTGCTTATCGCTGCGGCAGCGCATGAAGACGAGGAAAAATGGATTAAACTAATCGGTGAATGGATAACAGAAATAGCCAGAGAAGTACCATTAGGTGAAGCGGCAAAAGTTTTTCTATCCCACTTGCGGGTATTGATTAAAGTCGAACCTGTGTTAGCGATATCATGCTGTAAAGCCGATGCCATTTTGAGTTTAGCTGCGGAAGTAGACTGATGCCCACAGCTAATACCTAGGCTGACAGACCTAGGATTTTTCTGATGTATGTTATTGTGATACAAACCAAAATCTTCTTCTTATAAAGCTACTAGGTGTGGACCGTTACTCTGCGAAATTTCATTTTTATCGTTGCGAAAGCTCCCTACACTATAGCCCTTTCAAAGATTTTAGCTGCAGCTAATTTCAATTGATGCTATCGAGGGTCATTGCAGGTCAACCTTCGAAGGGATTTTCGTGTTCAAGAAAATCTTCAATGATTCGATAGTCCCATTGGCATCTTCTTCGGAAGCCTGTTTCGTATAAATTCTACCGAAATGAAAATTAAAAAATAGGTTTATTCAAAGCAAAATTAAAAGGGAATAAATCCATTTTCAGGATAGTTGTCACGTCATCTGTTAAAATTATTCCAGACTTTTCCCGGTGACCGACGTGCGAATGGCACGCTATATTCTAAAAAATCCTCAAACGACTCACAGATGCAGATCTGTAATAACCTGTAATAACACCTGACGGTATTAAAAACTATTCTCTCAGTAAGCAATGATGTGGACGTTTTGGCATATAAAGCTCCATTCAGAACAGTCTCGTCACGATAACTCTCACTGATACAAGCCGTTCATTACGAAGGAATGCCATCATGAAAACAAAACCGATTGTTGCTGGAATTCTGGCCGGTGCCACAGCGCTGGTTGGATGTAGCTCGTTCTGGGCAGAGAAAGCGATCAACAGCAGCCCAAGCCAGCTTGCCATCGTATCCGACGTCGGTGATGCGCCTCAGCGGATGACGCTCGATCAGAATTGGGACGATAAAACCCGAATGGACTTTTGGTTTACTCCGCAAGGCGCGCGCATTCTTCCCTATACATGGTTCGTTTGGCTGGAACAAAAAGATAAGCAAACGCTATTTCGTTCCGCTGAGCATATGGAATCTCTTCGTTATCTTCCTATGGCGGAATCTTCCGCAAATCCGGGAGGGTTACCGATAGGATTTACAAAGGAAGTCGATAAAGATTCCCGAACGGCATGGATGGGTTTGAACTGCGCCGCGTGCCACACTAACCAGATTGATTATGGTGATAAAAAAATTCTGGTCGACGGCGCACCGACGCTGGCTAATTTCGTCGGTTTCTTCAGCGAATTGGTAGGTGCACTCAACCAAACCTACGAGAACGATGCCAAATTCGAACGGTTTGCGCGCAATGTTCTGCAAGATGATTACAGTCAAAGCAAAGCCAAGGCACTGCGCAAACAATTGGGTGAAATCAGTTTTGCGCTATCGCAACGGGAAAATGTTAATCGCCTTCCCACCAACTATCCGCAGGATTTCACCAGCTATGCGCGGCTGGATGCATTCACGAATATTCAAAATGCGGGAACCGCATTCGCTCTCGAAGATGTGACCAATCGCAATCCACCCATCGCACCGGTTTCCTATCCCTTCTTGTGGGGTACGCATCAATCCGATGTGGTGCAGTGGAATGCTTCAGCGCCCAATACGCCGGTGGTCGGACCCCTGGTACGAAATATCGGTGAAGTTGTGGGGGTTTTTGGCCATCTGCAAATTAAAAAGGCGCCGTGGTGGCAACGTCTGTTTGGCCACAAATTCCGCTATCGTTCAACAGTGGACATGATGAATTTGGGGCACCTGGAGTCATGGGTGAAAGACTTGCGCTCACCGCAATGGCTGGATACGCCTCTGCCCCCCATTAATCTGGCTCAGGCAGCGAAAGGTGAGGTGCTGTTCAATACGCATTGCCAGCAATGTCATCAGGTCATCCCCCGCGAAAGAGAAGGAGAAAGGTATACGGCGGTAAAAACACCGGTACGCGAGATTGGGACCGACCCGGATATGGCCTGGTATGCGGACAATCACATGGCAAAAACCCTTATCCTGGAAGGTAGCAAAGAAGGCGTTCTCTTCGGCCCACCATTTGGTGCCGAAGCGCCTGCCATCAAGATTCCGGTAAATGGTGTTGTCGGGCTGGTATTGCATGATCCGCTCACGGCGCTGAAAGCTGGACTTATTCCGATTGAGGACAAAGAAAAACATTTGTCTGGTGGTTCCAACGCCGAGACGATTAAAAGTTATGTACAACAACATCTGGCTGAGCGCGAAGCGATTGCGGCTGACAATGCCCCGCCTCCGAAAGATGGGACAGAGCAATTCATAGAGAAAGATTTGCAAGGGCTGGTGTATAAAGCGCGTCCTCTCAATGGCATATGGGCGACGGCACCCTATTTACACAACGGCTCTGTGCCTAACTTGTGGGAACTGCTACAGAAACCTGAAAATCGGGTCGTCAGGTTTTGGGTTGGAAGCCGAAAATTTGACCCTGTCAATGTTGGTTTCGTCACCACGGAAGGCCTCAATGAGTTTCAGGTATTGACTCCCGCTGGTGCAATCCAGGCTGGCAACTCCAACCGTGGCCACGAGGCGGGAACAGACCTTTCGGATGACGAGAAAAGGCAACTGATTGAATATATGAAGATGCTCTGAGTGCGTTGATGAATCCGGTTGCGTCAAATATCAATGATGTTGGACCCGCAACCCCACTTTTTCCAAAAGCTCACCCCACCGCGGATCCTGGTGCAGCGGTTTATATTTAGGGTCCACCGCCAGCCAGACCAGATAACCCTGGCGTTGTTCGTACGCCTGGTTCAGCCAGGCGAAGGCATCGTCGTACTCTCCGGCTGCTATCGCAAAGCGGGCATAGGATAAGGGCGGTAAATAAAAACCTATGTCCCGTTCTTCGGGGTGTTCGTAAGCCAGCCAGCGGTACACGCCTGATAATTGCTTCTCGGCGAAAATGCGGTCCAGGTTTTCCAGCACTTCCGTGTGGTATTCCGCCAGTGCCAGAATTTTTCGCAGGTGGATGTAAGCTTTTTGTTCATCACCTGCCGCTTCAAATAAGCGCAGCGCTGAGCGGTGGTATTGCAAGTCGTCCGGGTGGAAGGTCAGGAGTTTTTCGGTTTCCTTCCAGGATTCGTCGTAGCGGCCCTGCATGGCATAAATCCAGGCGACGGTTGCGATGGAATAATTGAGCGGATTCAATTGTCGCGCGAGCTGAACCTCGCGATAGGATTCTTCAAATTTCCCTTGGGCAAGTAAAAACAATCCATAGGTATGGTGGGCTTCCGCATTATCCGGATCCAGCGCCAGGGCTTTTTCCAGATGGTAGCGCGCGGCTTCGTAATCCCAATCCACAAAAAGCAGGATCATGCCCAGGGTTTCATGGGCAAAGGACGACTCCGGGTTGATACGCAACGCTTTTTCGATCAACGCTTTTAATTCTTCGGAGGCGTTGTATTTGATCAACGGCTGTTGGAAAAGCAGGTCGCTTTTTGCAAGGGCGAGCTGAACGTAGGCGTCTGCAAACTGCGGCTCGTTGTGGATGATGTCCTGCAACAGGTTAATCGCCTGTCGCGTATTCTCTGGCACAAAGGAATTCCGCAGTTCCCGTGCGTGCTGATAGGTTTCCATCAGGTCTTTGGAAAATAATGTGTCTGATGTGCTGCTGACAGGTTCCGGCTGCGCGGCAGCAGTGTGCTGCGCAGCGCGATAGACATTTGTCACAAGCAGAATAGCGATGCTTACCGCAACAAAAATCCCTGTCGCTTTGCGCCAACCCATTATCGGCAATTTTTCTTTCGTTACTAACGGGCCACGCTCATCGGTGGCGGCGGCATAGTCGAGCGTGCCCCGGTAGTGCTGTTCGGCCAATGTCATGGTGGCTGCTGAAACCGGGTGAATAAACTGGTAGCCAATACCAGGAATGGTTTTGATGTATTGCGGTGCGCGCGCGGAATCATTAAACGCCTTGCGCAGGCGACTGATGGCCACAGCCACAACGTCATCGACCACTACGCGCCCGTTCCAGATTTCAGCCAGCAGGGTTTGTTTTGAAACGGTACTGCCGCTGTGGGCAATCAGATACAGCAACAGCTGCACTTGTTTGTGTTCCAGTTGGGTTGAATGGTGTTCGTCAGCGACGAGATTGGCATGGGGGTCCAGCCGCCAGTTCCCGATCTGAAGCGTTAGGTTTTGCATAGGCTCTTGCACGTCAGTGGAGGTCATCGTCGGACAGGCTTTTAGCAGGAGGACGTGTCGTAATGCAAATATTTCTGGAGGTGGGGTGAAGGTTTATCCGAGCGGCGGAATGGTTGCGTCGGAATCTGGGCAGGAGGTCCCTCTCCCGCCCCAGGATTTAATTGCGCTTATTCAAGCCCATACCGGGCCACCGTATCGATGAGCCGCAGGTCTTGTTCCTTGATGGGCACATTCCAGCCCCAGGTGCGCATGGATACGTATCCGGAGCCGGGCTTATCACTGAATTGCTTTACCCAAATGGCCGCGCGGCCAAATTCATCGTGGGCCAAGGGCACAATGTCCTGCTGTTTGCCGTGACCTTTCCCACGGGAGAGAACCGGCGTGCTGGTGGCCTTAAGCCAATGCGGCAAGCCCCAGTTTTTACCTTCCTGGGTGGCTTTGCTGTAGTAGTTCCCCGATTCGGTGACATCGGTGAAGGTCACATTCAACAAGCTCATGCCGGGCTCGGGGTCGCGGTCAAAATCATTGCCCGCTTCGTTCATTGAATAGTAGTTGGGTGGGTCGCTGAACCAGAGTACTTTGCCACCCGCCTCCAGGTATTGGCGCATCAACCCTTTGGCGGGCTTGTTGCCTATGACCGGCTCGGGAATGATCGGCAACGCAAACACAATCACACTGGGGGCATCGTCGCCCAGGCGCGCCTGGATAAATTGCTCCAGCTGTGCGGCAGATTCCAACCGCTCGTAGCCGCGCTCGCTCAGGTAGGGCGTGACCTTGGGATCAACCACCAGGTATTGCGTCAGATCAGTGATGCCGGTGGGATGGTAAACGGCTTTATACGCGGCCTCGCCTTCAACCAGGGCGTAGAGGTTGCCGTCGTCGCTCCCCAGGAAGATAGTCCGGGTATCCTCGTCGTACACCGGCGAGGAATAAATTTCCTGGCCAAGGGTGTACCGCCGGACTTCAGCGCCGCTGGCTTTGTCGAGCTGATACAGCTGACCGTCGGCGGAGCCAAAATAAACAGACTGGTCGTTGACCAAGGCGGTGGTGTAGTTATGCGAGCCGGTATGGAACTGCCACTTGGCTTCGCCACTGGCCAGATCAATTGCACTGAATAAATTGTTGGATGACCAGCCGACATACACAGTGCTGTCGTCAACGGCGGTGGTCATGGCCCACGCCGAGCCAAAGGTTAGCTTCCATTTGACGGATCGTGTTGTCACATCGACGGCGTAGACGTGACCATCCCGTGACGCGATCACCAGGGTATTGCCCACCATAAGTGGCGGTGCATAAATGGATTTGCGGTCGTAACCGTAGTCGTCCGGATTCAATGCATGGCCGTCGGTTTCAAAGGTCCATTGCAAGGCACCGTTGGCCGCGTCCAACACGTACACCACGCCGTCATTGCTCGGTTGATACACATTGCCCTGGTGGACCAGGGCGGCGGCGCGAACTTCTCCTGGAGTGCGAAACTTCCATTGCAAACGGCCGGTGCGCTGATCCAACACATACAGAGTGCCGCTCCCGGAACCGATATACACACTGCCCTGGGCGACTACCGGTGCCGCCGTAAAATATTTCCAGTCCGCTTTGGTTGTCATATGGTCCGGTTGCATGGAGAAGCTCCACCTCAGCCGCCCGGTGCGACGGTTAACGGCATATACACGATTGTCCCGACTGGCTACGATCACCATATTGCCGGCAACGGCGGGTTCCCCGGCCAGTGCGCCGCCCGTTTCAAATTCCCACAGGCGTTTGCCGTCCTGTTTGCTCAGCGCGTAGAGACGACCGTCGGTACTGGCGACATACACGGTGTTATCCGTGACCACGGCATCTGCCCGAATCGCGCCTTCGGTCTGGAAACGCCATTGGGTTTTCAGTCCGCCGGGGTCTGCAAACACCATTGAACTGAGTGCAGCGCACAAGGTGAGCAGCAGCATCAATAACACGCCGTTTTTCTTCATCGTGAGTTCCTCTCTGCAAAAGGATTAGCTTGAAATAAATAGGATTGGCTCCGGGTTACCAGGCGTTTTGCGAACGCCGGTGCACCGAAAAAGAGTTATTGATAGCTATCGGTGAGCAAGCTTAGGGAAAGGATGCGCGGGTAACCATCGCGCTTTGTGCGCCAACAGAAGGGTTTACACGGGCGTTTTGCAGACAAGCCGCGCAATGCCTGGGCCGCCGGCCAATGCAGTGAAAGCCAAGCTGATATGAAGCTTTCTAAAGAATCATGAAGCGGCTGAAAACTGCCGGAAAAAACAGCCATAAATAAATTTATCTGCCAGTTGTCGTGCAAACCATGACGGCAGCTGAGTAGTCGGGTCAAAGTCTCACAACAAACACAGCCGTTTATCACTAGCTGCTAAACCAACACAATCATAAAGTGGTAACCGTTGACGCGATGTCAACGAACTCAATCCGAAAGGAATGTTTAACTCAAAAGGAATGTTGTTATGAAAAAATCCCCTCTATGGGTGGGTGTGCTGGCCGCACTCACCCTTCAAGCCCCGTTTTATTCTTCCTCTGCCATCGCTGACGACACCAGGACCAAAATCGAGCCGCGCGAACTGATGCAGCAAGCCGAACTGGTGTTTGCCGGCAAGGTGGTTGATATTCAATACAAGGACGCCGAAGACGGCACGCCGCATACCTTTGTGACCTACGCATTAAGCGATGTGATTGCCGGTCGTCCGGACGACAAACAGATTACGTTGCGCTTTATGGGTGGCCGCCAGCAAAAGGGTGACGTGATTCGTTACCTGGATGTTTCGGAGTCACCGGACTTTCATGTGGGTGAAACGGATGTGTTATTTGTGCGCAAAAATAACACCAGCTTTTGCCCACTGGTGGAATGCAGCAAAGGTCGGTTTCGCATTCGCGATGGGGTCCTGACCACGGAAGATGATTTGGCTATTGTGGCGACGAGTGAAAAGGAACTGCGTGTCTCTTCAGCGGTAATTAATCCTGCTACCGGGGAAGCGATAGAGTATGGTCGCGGCCTATCCGCACCGCGCCTTGATTCGTCTGAACCACAGCCCGACCCGGTACCTGTCAACGCCGTAAAAGCGGAGCAATTTATTGCCGACCTGAAAGACCTGGCGCAAGGTTTTCCCGCATTGCAGGACGGTTCTGTTCGATTTATCTCTGCCAATATCAAAGACGCGATCAACGTCCCGGCATTGAAACCGACTACCCCAAGGGACCTTGAATTTACCTCCACCCGTACGCCGGACACCAGTGATTTTGATCGCTGGGAAGAGGAGATGGTTGAGAAAAATAACGGCAATCCCGTTATCAGATAATCATCGCAACATAGTCATCGTCTTGGACAAGGAAGCATAAAATGAACAGAATTTTTTTAACCATCACCGCACTATTTATCACTCTGATTGCCGCCCAGGTGAATGCCGCGCAATGGCGCACCTGCAATGGCAATAAAATCAAATGGGGCAACAACACCGTAACCATGCGCGCGAGCAATGTCAGTTTTGCCCCCGG
>DATJLH010000124.1:0-4133 GCA_035490615.1 Cellvibrio sp. | reverse complement strand
CCGGTATTCCAGGCACAAGGCCCCTTTCTGCCGGTCACCCGTCATTACACCTTGCAGCGTTTTCTGCAGCAACGCAGTGAAGAATCTCCTCCGTTATTGCTGATCGGCACGGCTGGCGATAAGTTGTTATTGTCGCTGGCGGGATTAATGCAAAGCCTGTACAGCGATAATTATCACACCTCGCCCTGGTGGTTTTACGGTGCAGAAAAAATCTTGCTGTTGTTGATGCTGGTTTATCTGCTGTGGATCCTGCCGCGCATGAGCGGTGGCGTCGCCTTGCTGGCCACCCTGCTGTGTTTATTGTTGCTGCTGGTGGTGCAGTTGGGTGGACAAATTACCCAGTCGCGTTGGTTACCGCTGGGGTTAACCATGCAATATGTGCTGTGGGGATTTTTGGTGATGGCGTTGTGGCGGCAACAACAAAAGCCGCACAAGCGTTTGCAGCAACGCCATCAGGATGTGGCCTGCCAGTTAAGCCAGCAACTGATGCAGCAGGGGCAACTCGATCAAGCGGTAAAAGCCCTGGAGGACTGCGCAACGTCTGAACGCGTTTTGCAATTGCTGTATGACATTGGAGGGCAGCATGAGCGCAAACGGCGGCTGAACGATGCGCTGGCGGTTTATCGCGTGTTATACAAACGCCATCGTTCATTTAAAGACGTGACTAAACGGTTAAAACAGTTAACAGACAAACAACATTCGCCCGCCGAAGATATCGAGCTGACACTGAGTAAAACGGTGGTGCTTGCCGATCCCCACAGTCGCCCGCAATTTGGTCGCTACAACATTGAGCGTGAAATAGGGCGCGGTGCCATGGGGGTGGTGTACCTCGGTCACGATCCGCAGATTGCGCGGCGGGTGGCGATTAAAACCCTGGATTATTCCCGTTACGACACCGGTGAACTTGCTGCGGTAAAAACGCGTTTTTTTCGTGAGGCGGAAGCCGCCGGGCGTTTGCGTCACCCGAATATTGTGACGGTCTACGATGTGGGTGAAGAACATGATCTGGCGTTTATCGCCATGGATTATGTGGCGGGCCAACCCTTGAGTAATTTTATTACGCCGAAAAATTTATTACCGATGGCCCAGGTGTATCGCATCGTGGCAGATGTGGCCGAAGCGCTCGCCTATGCGCACAGCCGGCAAATTGTCCATCGCGATATCAAGCCGGGCAATATTCTCTATCATCCCGACAGCAAAAAAGTGACAGTGACGGATTTTGGTATCGCGCGCATTGTAAGCGACGCGCGCACGCAAACCGGTGAGATTGTCGGCAGTCCGTTGTATATGTCGCCCGAGCAAGTGAAAGGGCAGAAGGTCGGCGAGGCCAGCGACATATTCAGTTTGGCGGTGACCTTCTTTCAATTGCTCAGCGGTGAGCTGCCGTTTCACGGCGATAATATTGCCGGTTTGAGTTATCAAATTATTCACGGCAAACATAAAAACATTCGTGATCTGCGTTCACAAATTCCCACCAGTGCCAGCCGTATAATCAACAAGGCACTGCAAAAGGAACCGGGTGATCGTTACGGCAACGCCGCCGACATGGCGCGTTCGCTACGCAAGGCATTACAAAAAGATTTTGCCTGATTTTTTTACTCTTTTTACAACCCGCGAGGACTCTTTATGGCAATGCTCGTACAGCTGATCGACGACGTGGTCGCCAACAAATTTGAATTGCGCCAGGGCTCCCTGGAGATTGGCCGCCATCCCGCCAGCGATATCCAGATCGATGACTCCGCCGTGAGCGCGCGTCACGCCAATTTACTGGTGAAACCCAATGAACATTTTCCGCAGTTTAACGAGTACTACCTGATCGACCTCAACAGCACCAACGGAACCTTTATCAACGACCAGCGCATCAATGGCACCCAGCGGCTGCATCACAACGACCAGGTGCGCATCGCCTGGAATCAGTTCAAATTTATCGACAACAACGAAGCTACCCTGGAAAAAACCGCCCATATCATCCCGGGCATCTAAGCGCCTCCCGGTTTCTGCCGGTGTCGCCAGCGCTGGCAGAAACCCGCCCTCGCCGCTAGAATACGCGGCCTTATCACCCGATCACGACACGCCTCCAGATCGCCTTTTGAACGGCGGTTGCATTCCGAACAGGACGAACCTCATGGGACACAAGACAGCACTTTTTACCCTGCACCAGGCCATGGGCGGCAAGTTAGTGGATTTCGGCGGCTGGGACATGCCGCTGCACTACGGCTCGCAACTGGAAGAGCACCACAAGGTGCGCCGTGCCGCCGGTATGTTCGATGTGTCCCACATGACCGTGGTGGATGTCAGCGGCGCTGATGCCAAAGCCTACCTGCAACGCCTGCTTGCCAATGACGTGACCCGCATTGAAAACCAGCCGGGCAAAGCCCTCTACAGCGCCATGCTCAATGAAGCGGGCGGGGTGATCGATGACCTGATCGTATACAACATGAGCGGCTGGTTCCGCGTGGTGGTCAACTGTTCCACCCGCGAAAAAGACCTGGCCTGGATGAACCGGATTGCCGCCGACTTCGCCGTAGAGCTGCAAGAGCGCGACGACCTTGCCATGATCGCCATCCAGGGCCCCGACGCCATGGCGCTGGCCAAACAGGTCGCCGGTGAACCGCGCGCGGCACTGATTGAGCAATTGGCGGTCTTTCAGGGCCAGGAGAGTGGTAGCTGGTTTATCGCGCGCACGGGTTATACCGGCGAAGACGGCCTCGAAATCATGCTGCCCAACGGCGAAGCCCCCGGTTTCTGGCAAGCCCTGGCCAACGCGGGCGTCGCACCTTGCGGACTCGGCGCCCGCGATACCTTGCGCCTGGAAGCCGGCATGAACCTCTACGGCCACGAGATGGACGAAGACACCTCACCACTGGTGGCCAACATGGGCTGGACCATCGCCTGGGAACCGGCGAGCCGGGATTTTATCGGCCGCCCGGTGATCGAAGCGCAAAAAGCCGCTGGTGTTCCACAGAAACTGGTAGGGCTGGTCCTGCGCGAGCGCGGCGTATTGCGTGCCGAGCAGGTTGTGGTGGTCGAAGGCACCGACGCGCGTGGTGTGATTACCAGCGGCACATTCTCGCCAACCTTGGGCTATTCTATTGCTTTAGCCCGTGTCCCGGTCAGCATCGGCAGCCACTGCCAGGTTGAAATGCGCGGCAAGCTGGTCACGGTCGAAGTGGTTAAACCGAACTTTGTACGCCACGGTCAGCCGCTGGTGTAATGCGAACAAGATTACGTCATCCATTATTTTTCACAGGACTTTAGCAATGAGCGAAATTCGCAAAGAACTCAAATATCTCAGCAGTCACGAGTGGGCGCGGGTGGAAGAAGATGGCACCGTGACCATCGGTATTACTGATCACGCACAGGATGCCCTGGGCGATGTGGTGTATGTGGAAGTGCCGGAGGTCGGCAGCACGGTGACCGCGGGTGAAGAGGCGGGTGTGGTTGAGTCGGTGAAGGCGGCGTCGGATATTTATTCGTTGGTGTCTGGCGAGGTGGTTGAGGTGAATGAGCAGTTGCAGGATGCGCCGGAGACGGTGAATGCTTCTCCCTATGACGATGGCTGGTTCTTTCGCGTGCGCCCGGATGATTTGTCTGAGCTTGAGAATGCGTTGGATGCGGATGATTATCGTAGTGTGGTGGAAGACGAAGAATAGGTTTCGGTCTTTTAAGAGTGGGCACTTTGGACGCCGTTTTGCATTGAAGGGGTTGTTTCGAAAACGCATGAATACATCCCTGTAGCTCCCTCAAGTCGTCCCTGACTTGAGGGTTTCGAAACAACCCCTTCAATGCAAAACTCACACTGATTTATCCTGCAAATAGGTGATTTTAATCCTGGTCACTTTGAGTGAGTTGGATTTGAGGAAGTAGCCCTTAAAATAGGTCTTGAAGTTATAACTATTTCTAAGCGGGAATGGACGTAAAAAGCGCGGCTTATGCCGCGCTTTTGCATTAATCCTTATCTCTCGATTGGGCAGATATTCTTGCGGGATTGGGTAGCGGTGTGCGAGACCATCACCGACATGGATGTCGGTGATGAGCCTACAGGGACGTATTCATTCGCTACATCCATGTAGCTCACCCTGCGGGCAGCTTCGCTGTGCAAACGGACTTTCCTGTCCGTTTGTTACGGCGTG
>DATJLH010000123.1:0-11496 GCA_035490615.1 Cellvibrio sp. | reverse complement strand
GCCATCAGCAGAAATAATAACGTTACCGCTGTCAGTGATTTTCCGTACATCGTCTATCTCAGAAGTGGGAAGGTATATTGAAATTGTGCATCAAACCTGCCACTCCGGAAAGGGATCGGGTAAGGTCTTCCACATCGCCTGCCCCGCCAGTAACTCTTCGTCGCTCAGGAGGCAGGCATCCAGTCGTTGGGTGACCTCATCGGGGTGCAAACCCTGCCCGATAAATACCAGCTCCTGACGCATATCGCCAAAGGGCTCCTGCCATTTGTCCATAATATATTGGCGATGTTCCGCATCGGTGGGCCAATGCTCTTCGGGAATCGCTTTCCAGAACATGCCGGCGGCGCCGTGTTGCGCAATGCCCCCCGCCTGACTCCATTGACCTGCAACCTGCGGTCGACTGGCGAGCCAGAAGAAACCTTTTGAACGCAACAGTTTGCCGCTCATCACCGGGCTAAAGAAGAAGTCGTGCAATTTTTCAGGATGGAAAGGACGGCGCGCATGATAGCTGAAGCTGCTGATACCGTATTCCTCCGTCTCCGGTACGTGCTCGCCCCGCATTTCTTTCAACCAACCCGGCGCCTGCTGCGCTTTTTCAAAATTAAAACGACCGGTATTCAATACACGATCAAGAGGCACCTGGCCTTTTGTTATGGGGATGATGTCAGCATCCGGATTCAACTTGCGCAATACCGCTTGCAGTTCTGCCAATGTTTCCGCATCCACCAGATCGGTTTTGCTGATCAACAACACGTCGCAAAATTCAATTTGATCTACCAACAGATCCGCCACATTGCGTTGGTCTTCCTCACCCAGATGCTCACCGGTTTCCTGCAAATATTGCGCTTCATAAAAATCGCGCAGGAAGTTCACCGCATCCACCACCGTCACCATCGTATCGAGACGCGCTACCTGCGCCAGACTTTTGCCCTCTTCATCTTCAAAGGTAAAGGTTTCGGCCACCGGCAAGGGTTCGGAGATGCCGGTGGATTCAATGACCAGATAATCAAAGCGGCCCTCGTGGGCCAGCCGATTGATTTCAATCAGCAAGTCCTCACGCAAGGTGCAACAGATACAACCGTTGCTCATCTCCACCAGTTTTTCTTCTGCGCGGTGGAGCTGCACCTGATTTTTTACCAACGCGGCATCGATGTTAACTTCACTCATGTCATTCACGATAACCGCCACCCGCAAATCAGCGCGGTTATTCAGAATGTGATTCAGCACGGTGGTTTTGCCGGCACCGAGGAAGCCGGACAAGAGCGTAACGGGAAGTTGTTTATGCATGGTTCCAATCCGTATAGATCAAAAAAATTAAAGATGACGCTGGGCAAAATTACGTTCGAGGTGCTCCTGCCGCATTTTTTCTTCGGCGCACAATTCGGCTGTAGGACGCAATAGCAAGCGTTGCAAACCGATCGCATCACCCGTGACTTCACAATAGCCATATGTGCCCTGAGCAATGCGCGCCAAGGCTTTATCGATCTTGCGCAATAGCAAATACTGGCGTTCCGCCAAGCGCATGCGCTGCCGGTTTTCCTCTTCTGCCAACGCCCGGTCGAGTTCATCCGTTCCACAATCGGCGGAGGCGATGTCCTGCTTGATAACTTCAATCTGCTGCTGCGTCTCTACCTTGATTTGCTCAAGCACACCTTTAAAAAATACTTGTTGTTGCGCGTTCATGTAGTCCTGGTCGGGCATACGCAGCAGAGACTGGGGCGTTAACACGGCTTCGCTCATTCGCACTCCTCACAGTCCAGCTTGATTTTGATGTTATAACATAACACATAAAATCCACGAAGCAAGCACAACGCACAAGGCCTGCGGCGCAAGAGCCATGCCTTCCGTTTCCCTCACCGTCTCTCCACGCCAATCCAATCAACCCCGTAGCAACGTAAAAAATCGTGATTTTTTGTAATCGGTTTCTTTCCAAACAGGTGATATCGCACGAAATGCTAAGGAATACGACTGATGGAAGGGTGCTTTCCCGCACATTTAGGAGGCGATAGGGAATAGGAATATTTCATTAAAATCAATGAAATAAGATAATTAGATGCGACGCCTGCTTTTAACAGACTTGGCATTGAGCCATGTTTCCCTGATTGTTAAATAATATAAATATGCGATACTTTCGATTGAATATGTAATCGGTTTCAACTATTGTACCGCCCCAATCAAAGTCCACCGGTCAGCCGGGACGCAAGATAATCCATAAATCCAACCATTCTTTATCTGCTCTCCCCTTCAGCCAAGCTGCCGGAGCCATTGATATAACAATCAATAACACCCCTAATAAATCGAGGAGTTAAACATGATGCAGCCTTCCTGCTTCAGAAAACGTTTGTTGTCCTCCTGTATTGCAGCCGTAGCGTTGACCGCCACGGGTGTGACCCAGGCACAAGAAAGTGGTTTGGTGGAAGAAGTGGTTGTGACGGGCATTCGAAGCTCGCTCACCCGTTCTGCTGACGTAAAACGCAATGCGCCTTCCGTAGTGGACGCCATCAGCGCTGAAGATATCGGTAAACTGCCCGACGTCACTATTGCTGACTCATTGCAGCGTGTTCCCGGCATTCAGATCCGCCGCACCGCTGGCGAAGGCTCCACTGTCAACGTACGCGGCATGCCGCAAGTCAGTACGCTCCTGAATGGCGAACAATTTCTGAGCGCCGGCTCGATCACCACCGCACAACCTGACTTTACTGATATTCCGGCTGAACTCCTTTCCGGTGTGGACGTGATCAAGTCTTCTCAAGCCAGTACCCTGGCGGCAGGCGTGTCGGGCACCATCAACATGAAAACGCGTCGTCCTTTCGACCTGGACGAAGGCTGGACCTTCGCCGGCTCCGCCGAAGGTTCACAAGGGCAATACACCGATGATGATATCGGCCACAAGATCTCCGGTTTTGCTGGTTTCAACAATGGCGAAGACTTTGGTGCGCTGTTCACCCTGACCACCTCCGACGCCACCCTGGCCAACTACCGTTATGGGATGTATTCCGACTGGTGGTTCCGGGGCTATAACGAAAACGACAAAGACTGGCCGGGCCAACCCACGGGGGTGAATACCGACCTGACCGGCGACGGTGATTTTAACGATCAGGTTTTTGGAACCATCGACTACGGCGTCACCAACCGCATGGCTGAGCGTGAGCGCCTGGGCGTCTCCAGCTCCTTCCAATTCCAGGCAAGTGATCGTGTAGAGGTACTGGCGGATGTGTTCTATACCAAGATGGACCAGGGCGATTACGTCAATGGCTTGATCGCCGACAATTCCTGGTCGCAATATGATTGGGTCACTCCCGACCCCGACACCCTGATCAATCGCGGGCCGAGTGCTGGCGGTAATGGTAAGGACTTCTATACATCAAGCATTACTCACCTCGACGCGTTGCGCGTGATCGCCTCATCCCAAACCATCATGGATGAGCGTGAGTCCCTGAATGTTAACTTGCAATCCAACATCGAGTTCAGCGACAACTTCCGCGGCAGCGTTCGTTATCTGCACGGCGAAGCAAGCAATGACCACACCGCCAGCATCGCTGATGCGCAGCTGACCAGCGGCGCCCAATCCGGCTTGATGACAGTAAATGATGGCGTAGCCGCGCCAGTAAATCCCAATGGCTGGGGACCGGAGCGCGTACCTGTGACGGCAGATTTTTCCGGCGAACATCCGCGCATGATCTATCCGGAAGGCTTTGGACAAGACATCAGCAGTTACGGCCTGGTATCCACCTTCTCCGCGCAGAATCGCAACGAAGAATCGGAGCTGGATGTATTCCGCTTTGACGGCATCTTTGACATCAATGAGGCGGCCAGTCTGGACTTCGGCTATCGCTACGCTGACCGTCGGATTGAACGAGACCAGTATGACCTGATCTCTCCCTTCACCGAAAACGATGCCGATGGTAATCCCGTTACTGTCTATTCCAAATGGAAGGACTCCGGTATTGCGGTGAGCCAGGGTGGAGACACCATCGGCAGAACCTTCAGCTTTGAAGAGCTGGATGCCATGGGGTACATCCACACCCAAAATGACTTTGGTCCCGCCAGCGACGGCAACAGCTACTACTTTATTGATCCGAAGGCGATGGAAGATAATGTCGCATTCCAGGAGTCGCTTTATACCGGCAATATCCAGCGTAAAGACGGCGCACAGAGCTATATCGTTGAGGACGAGACGCACACCTTCTACATCCAGGGCAACATTGAAGGTGAAATGGTGTTTCCGTTCCAGGCAAACCTGGGCGTACAGTACGTTGAAACCAACCTGAATATCACACAGTTTGTTCCTTCGTACGATGCCACCACCGCCACTATCGATGGAACCGTTTATCCTGTTACGAATGGCGTAGCACCAGATATCGTTGACACAGCGGTCACTGATCGCAGCTTCAATGATGTGTTGCCACGCTTCAACATCGCTTGGGATACGTCGGATAACACCAAGCTGCGTTTTGCGTTCACCAAAACCATGTCGCAACTGAACGCGGATGATCTTGGTTTGGGCCTGGTGTATACCACCAACAACAATCCCGATCTCGGCGTATTCGAAACCGTCAGCGCAACCCAGAACGGCAACCCGAACATGGACCCATGGCGTTCCGATAACTGGGATTTGAGTTACGAATGGTACTTCAATGAATCATCGCTGCTCAGTGCCGGCATTTTCTATCTCGATATCGAAACCTTTATCGCCACCAGCTCCGTCCAGATTCCGACAGTACCGGATTCCGATGGCGTGAACCGCAGACCCGGTGAAACCATCGATCTGACCATTCGCGACAATGTCGACGGTGGCGTGGTGAAAGGTTACGAAATCAATTATCAACAAGCCTTTGATTTCTTGCCCGGTGCGTTTAGTGGTTTGGGTTTGAATCTGAACTACACCTTCACAGACGCAGAAGGCGGTGAGAAAGATTTCTATGGCGCAACCATGCCTATGGCCGATAACTCCGAAGATCAGATCAACGCGGTGCTCTGGTACGAGTACGATGCATGGCAGGCACGTCTCGCCTATAACTACCGCAGTGAGCGTTTCATCGGTCGTGCCTGGAACGATGGCAGCCCGGCGGCCTGGTGGTCGGCACCGACGAGTTATATCGATGCATCGGTCAGCTACGACATCAATGACAATGTGTCTGTCTACCTGCAAGGCACTAACATCACTGAAGAGTACGAAGAAACTTACATGCAGTGGGAAGATGTCGTAGTTAATCAGAATATTTACGAAGCTCGTTACACGCTCGGTGTTCGCGCAACCTTTTAATCTTGTTCATCAGGAATGGAGTGATTGTACATAGCAATTATTCCGGACCAACCTTTAGCCCCGCTTGCGGGGCTTTTTTATGCCTGGCGTAATTGCGCCAACACCGCGCGATGATCATCAAAGTTCAAGGCGCAACGCGCAATAAAATCATCCAGTTGTTGTAACTCAAGCCGCGCTGTTGCTGCGGCATTGGATGACCGGACGGGAGGAAAAATTCCCATGCCCGCAAAGATGCAATACCAGGACGCGACGGGGTAGTATTTTTCAATCGCTTGCCGTTTGACTTCTGCCGCAAGATTACCGCCACTTTTCCAGCATTGATATAGCGCGCGCAGGGATTCCGACACGTTATTGGGATCAGCCGTATTTGCTCGCCAATAGTCGCTGTCGTTGCGGGAACTGGTTTTGTAGTGCGTCACGATATAATCACGTGTGCCGTCGAACTGGTCATTGATTCGCTGGTTGAAGCTCGCCTGGTGCTGATCGGTAAATCCGCCCTGTTCAAACAGCTCCACAAAGATCGCAACAGTTTGCTGGATCAAAAACAGCGCCGTCGCTTCCAGGGGTTCAATAAATCCCTGCGCCAGCCCCACGGCCAAACAGTTTCGATGCCAGGGCTGTGTTACACGCCCCACTTTCATCTTCAGGTGTCGCACCGGCACATCCGCATCGGCCAGGCCCACATGTTCGCGCAGCTCACGTTCAGCATCATCCGCCGAACAGAAGGCCGAACTGTAAACGTAGCCGTTGCCGAAACGTTCTGTCAGTGGAATTTTCCAGGCCCAGCCATTGCGCAATGCCGTGGCAAAGGTTTGCGATGGAACAATACTTTCCATTGCCGTGGGTATGGCTACCGCCGCATCATTGAACAACACATTGCTGTAACTGACAAAAGGTGTTGCCAATGTCTTCTGCGACAGGATTCCCGCAAAGCCACTGGCATCGACAAAAAAATCTGCCGTCAGTAATTCGCCGGCATCGGATACCAGATGTTGAATATTTCCCCGCGCATCCAGCACAACATCCTGCACATGACACACGCGATGCTGAACGCCCATAGCAACCGCTTTTGTTTTTAAAAATTGGCCGAGCAACACGGCGTCAAAGTGGTAGCCGTATTGCGTATCGAAAGGAAAGTGGTGGTGAGCCTTGGGTGCGAGCGACTTTTCGGCGAGACGTTGCGACAGGAAAAAATGCTTCGGGTGCGCCTCAACCGCTTCACCCGCCAGCCGTTGTTGCGCGTTGCGGATAAACATCGGCAGGGTATGGCTATCCACCATAGAAGGGAACGGATGGTAGTAGCTTTCAAAGCCCGGACGCGTAGACCAACCAGAGAAAGTAATGCCGCATTTATAGGTGGCATTGCACGCAGGCATCCATTCCGTTTCCGGAATATTCATGATGTCAAAAAAGTTTTTAAGCCCCGGTGTTGAGCCTTCGCCCACACCAATAATGCCAACCTCTGCTGACTCCAGCAGCGTAATACGAATAGGCTTTTTAGCCCAGGCGCGCGCCATAATCATGGCGGTCATCCAACCTGCAGAACCGCCACCCAGGATTACAATATCGTTGATCATGCCGCACTCATTTCAGG
Organism: Cellvibrio sp.; assembly: GCA_035490615.1. Lineage (GTDB taxonomy): Bacteria > Pseudomonadota > Gammaproteobacteria > Pseudomonadales > Cellvibrionaceae > Cellvibrio. The sequence continues at coordinate 4,636 of DATJLH010000123.1, read as the reverse complement.
TCATTTGTGAGTGCAAATTTTCCCACGGATAGGCTAGGGTCTCAATGATGCCGAAGCATAAATTCACGCTGTATGCTGCGCGAATTTATGCTTCGTTGCGATATCAGGGACGTTTGGCTTGTTGCTTTGCCAGGGCATCGGCGGCCAATGCCAGGAACATATAATTGGTTGCACCGCCACCCATCACGTATTCCGTTTGCTGCCAGAAAAACGGCCAGACTTTTAACTCAGGTAAATCCGGACGAATCAATGCAGTTCCGGAGATCACACCACCGGGGATGTAAGACCAATCCGCACGATTCACACCATACGCGACGATAGCGGAATTGGCGCCGACACCCGAGGCAAAGGATTGTGTGTTGTCTCCCGGATGAACACCCAGCACAAAATTCAAGGCATTGAGATAGAAATCGGCGCTGGTGTGCTCAGGCCAGGCTTTGTTGAAAAAATATTGTTTAACACCAAAGTCCTGGATGGTCCAACCGGCTCCCCAGATATTGGGCTTGTAGGGAACACCGTAGGGCGATTCCGTCTTGGCGGCTTCACGCAAGGCCTGTTGATGTTGCGCAACCGCATCGGATACCGCAGCAACAAACGCAGGATTGTTAATCTGTTTCATCACCCGTCCGATGGTCCAGCCGGTGTCAGCAATCTTGTTGATAACATCAGCTTGCATTGCCACCAGTTCATCCCGATATTGCTGGTCATTAGTTGATAAAATGAGTTCAGCCAATACAAAGGCTTTTACCGCGATATCGTCGCTACGCGTAAAGGCCTCGCGATACAAAGCCTGCGCTACCGTCAGCGCTTCTTTTGCCATCTCGGGATTGTAATTACGTAAAACCCGCGACGCGGCAGCCAATCCCGCCGCAACATCAAGTTCACGGTTGGGATTATCTTCCGTAAATACCCAGCGATCATCCGCGGTGCCCGACTTGCCATGTTTAATTTCACCGGGTTTAAGGTTCGCATCGTACTCGAAATTATCGGTTTGCACCGATGCATCGCCCAGCAGCACATACTGACGAATAGTCGGCTCAATAATGCCGCGATACAAACGGCCCATGGCGCGATAGCCACCGAGAATACTCAACAAACCGTGTTCAACCTGTTGCAGCGCATCATTCTTGCCATCGGGCACATGAATCTCAACCAGGCGCTTCTCCTGGTCAATCAAGGTGGCGTCGTAATCGAGACCGAATTCTTCCACCATCATAGCCAGCAACCAGACTGTGCCAATTTGCGATTCAACGCGTAGATCATAATCACCCGCGTCGTGCCAGCCGCCCACATTTAAACCGGGTACGCGTTCACCGGGTTTAAATGTTGTTAAGGTGGAGGGACCGGAAATGTAGCCATCAATATGATTGAAATTTACCGGCGCCATAATGGCGTCATCAAGGTGATCAAGCCCGTGCCACACGCGATATTTTTCATTTACACGCATGTGACACATTTGTACGGGCAGAAAATATTCGAGCGTCGGTTGCCAGGCGTGGCGGTCAAAAACATCATCACCGATTTTAAATGCGTGGGAGGTTTTATCGCGGTAGCTCACGACATACATTCCCGGCTCAGTCACATCGGAAAAGTCGTAGGTGAGATAGTGGTAGCGCAGGAATTTTCCCCAGGCTTCCGGCTTGCCGCGTTGAACCACTTTTTTGCCGTCTTCGGTCAAGCGATACAAGGTCACGCGATCGGCCTTGGTGTCGATCGCATCCTGTTCAATCACCACTTTTTTTGATTGCCGGGTGCTGTAACCCAATTGTGAAACCTGAATAACCGGTGCGTAGCGCCAGTTCTTTACCACATTGGGCGTAACCACCCATTCAATCGCATTTTTCGTTGCGCCCTCCGGTACTTCACTACGCAGGATGTACCAACCGTTATTATGATTCGCGCGGCCATCCCATAACTCCAACGCACCGCCCTGCTTCACTTCAATCAGCATGCGTTGCTTGTCCAGATCCGGCGCCAGGGTGAATTTTTTCCCCACCGCCAAAGGTGCCGTGAGAATTTCACCGTGATGATCAACCAAAGGACCATTGGGTTGCTGGGGAAAGATACCCGCCTGATCATCCATCAAAAACGATTTGCCAAATAGATGCGCGGGAAATAATTCGAAGTTAAAACCGACTTTACCGATCCATTCCTTGGGTAAAGGTTTTTCCAGATCCACAGAAATTTTGAAGCTGTTGCCGTCCAGCGCTGTCACATGAACCTGATAAGTGAACTGCAAGTCCGGGTACAGAATGGGATTAAAACCTTTTCGGTCTTTATCCGGATCGGGGTATGCCAGCGTCTGGGAAATCTGTTGGGCTTTTTTATCTACCACCGTTTCACCTACACCACGGGGCACCGGCGACCATTGTCCCGGCGAAGCTTCAAGGCGCAAATCGCCATTAGCCGCGACGCGGGAACCGTGCTGAATCACGGTTACACCCGTCTGGTGACCATCGGGATAAATGTCAGCAAACACCGTGACATTCAAGCCCTGCGTTGCAAAATAATTCTGATCGTTGATTTGCAGATTGGGTTTGGCTTGCACTGTTGCGCACAACAGCAAACCGATGAATATAAGATAGCGCATGATGTTATTTTCTCCTCGCTTGTCATACCGGGCCAACAGATCCGCAGTTACGCCGACCCGATATTTTTATGGTTATTGTTTAACGTGAAAGTGAGCCCAAGCGGCGCCAGCATAAACCCCGGCAGCGTTGTTTGAATCGCTCTATTTTGTGGAGAAATGTTAAATACTGTTAAACGCAGCTTTTTGGACTGGAAACTGATCCAACGATCAAATGGCGAGACTCGGGCCGCTATTCTGCGACTATGCAGCGGTTACGCCCACCCGCCTTGGCGCTATAAAGCGCACGATCCGCACGGGCAAAAACGCTATCCGTGGTGTCGCCCGGACGAAATTCGGTAACACCCATAGACAAGGTAATAGCCAATGGTTCTTCTTTATAGTTGAACGCAGTATTCGCTATGGCGGCGCGAATTTTTTCCAGTACTGCCACCGCTTTTTCCAGCGGCGTTTCCGGCATGATGACGACAAATTCTTCTCCGCCATAGCGGCCGAAGAAATCCACCTCGCGCAACCGTTTTGCGATAGAGCGACTGATAACCTTCAACACCCTATCACCCGCCTGGTGGCCAAAGTTATCATTAATTTTTTTAAAATGATCAAGATCGCAAACTGCCAGGGTTAACGGATGATTGTAACGCTGCCATCGTTGCCACTCGGCTTCCACGCGTTCGTTGTAAGCTTCGCGATTGGGCAATTCAGTTAATGGATCATGCAGCGCTTTGTAACGATGCTTTTCCATGGCATTCCGATTACGCTCGGCATCTTCCTCCATCGCTTTGATTTTTTCTGCCAGCGTTTGTAATTGGCCGGTCAATCGTTGCTGATCCTGTTCACTTTGTTGAAAGGTGTCCAATGCCTGACGAATGTTACCCAGTTGCGAGGTGACTTGCGCTTTTAATTGATTCAGCTCCGTTGCTGTCGCTACATGGGTTTCCAGGCTGGCCACCTGTTGCATCATTGAATCCTGCAAATTGCGCGAGACTTCGCAACGCGAAGCCTGATGCTCGGCGACGCCACCAATCACGCGATAAATGTCAGCCAGCTCCTGGTTCACATTGTTGAGGTAATTAGCAAAAGCCTGGTTGGCCGCCAGATAGGCTTCAACCATTAAGTCGCGGACATGCTCCAGGGTGGTAATCACATTATCCGTTGTCAGCCCCTGATGTAGCCGTTGGCGAATAATCTCCACATCAGGAGCAATAGCGTCCGGCACATCAACTTTATCGAGCATATCGCTCAATACCTGGCTGACATTGCTCACGATGATTTCCTGGGCCGGCGTAGAGGACATCACACCAGGATGATTCGCCAGGTGGTGAACCGGCGCTTGTGCAACACCTGAAGACGTTGCACCGCCATTTGCTTCGGGGCTTTTTACTTCAGGGTCTTCAGGATTTGCCGTTACTGTCGCGGCCGTGCTGCCGAATATTTTTTGCAAAATGCCCGTCGCAGGCTGCTGGAGCTCCTCAAAAACCCGCTGTTGTAATTGAGCCAGGTGTTCCAGCAGCGCGGGATATAAACGAATTTTTTCACTGTGATTGGGTATTTGCGCCAGATAATTTCCAATATCTTTTTTTAACGCACGAGACAGAGGTCGATTATGGAAAGGCCGCAGGATATCAGTTAATGCCTGACTCATTTGCCGCCCCGTTTCTTCGCGATGCTGTTCAAACCTGACCACTGCCTGGTCAAGTTGATCAAATACTTTTTGGAGATCGCCGGTATTAAGAGGCGTATCTTTACGCAATGCATGGCGCAAGCTGTCCAACGCATCATCGAGCAAGTCATTGTGTCCATCCGCCGACACACTGAGGCGTACCAGCGCCCGTCGGAGGAGTTCCCGCTGTTGTTCTATCGCTTCCTGGGTATCCAGCGCATCCAGATATTTGTCACGCCAGTTTGTGTGATGAGTGGTATCGTCCGGGCGATCTACCATGGTGAAGCCTGTTCAGTCGTTTTTCTGTGCCTATGATTATAGACGCACTTCATCGAAACACGCTCGTCCAAAACAACACTGCCCGCCGGTTCCTGCACATGGAAACGCAG
>DATJLH010000122.1:0-4066 GCA_035490615.1 Cellvibrio sp. | reverse complement strand
AACCACACTCTAGCCACAGCCGGCGGATTCATCAAAGATTCCTTCAGATTTTCTGACGAAGGTATTTGCGATGGAACAACCACTGACAAGCAAACAGCAGTTTTGGCGTGAACACGTGCTCGCTGCGCAACGCAGCCAGCTGAGCTATGCCAAATACGCCGCAGAGCACGACCTGAACGTTCAGTCGATCTATTCCTGGTCGACGACGCTACGCCGCAAAGGTCTGCTCGATCCGCCAGCCTCCGCTTTCATAGAAGCCAAGGTAGATCCGGTTCGCTCGGACCCCGGTTTGCACCTGCTGATGGGGGTCCGCGTGCGCTTGGCGAACGGAGTCGAGTTGGAGCTGAGCGCGGTGAACGAGCAAACGCTTAGATGGCTGGCATCCCTATGATGCAGCTTGCGCCGCACCCCAAGGTCTTTCTCCACAGAAAGCCGGTGGACTTCCGCAAGCAGATTAACGGGCTGAGCCTGATCGTGCAGGACTGTCTGCAGCTTGATCCGTTTGCGGAGGCGCTGTTTGTCTTTATCAACCAGGGCCGCAACCGCATCAAGATTTTGTACTGGCAAAAAAATGGCTTTTGCCTTTGGCTAAAGAGACTGGAGAAAGAGAAATTCGCTTGGCCGCGACAGCAAAATGCCGAAACAATTATCATTAGCACGCAGGAGTTGCAGTGGTTACTGGATGGCTTCAATATTTGGCAATCTCCCCCGCACCAAACGCTAAAATTCGCTTCCGTTTAAACAGTGCCGTTTTTATAATTCCGCCATGGCGGAATCTCCTGTTGCACAATTACCCGATGATATCGACGCGCTGAAAGCATTGATTTCTGCGCGAGATTTTGCGTTGGCCGAGCAGAATAAAAATCTCGCTGAGCGGGATAGAAAAATTTCAGCGCGCGATAAAAAGATCGCCATCCTGGAAGAATACGTCCGCTTCCTCAAACTCAAGCGGTTTGGCAGCAGCAGTGAGCGGTTTACTTCCGAACTGCAGGAATCCCTCTTCAACGAAGCCGAGCAACTGGATCAGCAGGAGCCTGCTGAAGTCGAGACTGCGGCAGAAAATCCCGCCGCAGCACCTGTCAGCTCAGAGCCGAAAGCCCGCCCGGGGCGGCGCAAGCTGCCCGCGCATCTGCCTCGCTTCAAAGTCGTTCACGAACTGCCCCAAGCCGATCGCCAGTGCTCCTGCGGTTGCCAATTGGAGGTCTTCGATGAAGTGATCAGCGAGCAGCTGGGTATCATTCCCGCCGAGCTCTATGTGATCCAGCACTGCCGCCAAAAATACCGCTGCGCTCGGTGTGTGGAGCAGGCGCCCATCACCGCCCCTTTACCGGCGCAGTTCTTCCCCAAAAGCAATGCCAGTCCCGAGCTGATGGCGGAAGTGACCGTATCCAAGTTTCTGGATGGACTGCCGTTTTACCGCCAGGAACAAATCTGGACGCGCATGGACATCGATCTGCCTCGAGCGACATTGGCCCGCTGGAGCATTGAGGCGGGCAATCTTGCTCAACCTTTGATCAATCTGCTGCGGGAGCATCAGTGGGCCGCTGAGGTGATGCACATCGATGAAACCCCGGTGCAGGTACTGAAAGAACCGGATAAACCGCCGGAGGGGAACAAATACTTCTGGGTAACCGCAAGTGGCCCGCCGAACCGGCCGATCTACCTATTCCACTACGACCCCTCCCGCGGCAGCGCGGTGGCGGATGCGTTGCTGGATGGCTTTCGCGGGACCGTCATCTCGGATGACTGGTCGGTGTACGCTCGCGTATGCGAGAGGCGCCAATTGACGCATATTGCGTGCAATGACCATGCGCGGCGCAAATTCGATGAAGTTCTGAAAGCGGAGCCCAAAAGCAAAAGCGGCAAGATGAGCAAAGCGGCCATGGCGATGAATTATTATCAAAAGCTGTACGCGGTGGAGCGGAAGACGAAGGAAAAATCGCTCGAGGAGCGACAACGCGTTCGGCAGGCAGAAGCTGTCCCGGTCTGGAACCAATTTATCGAGTGGATGGAAAAGCACATCCACCAAACCACGCCAGAATCCAAGTTCGGCAAAGCGTTGCACTACACCTACAAGCTGAGGGATAAGTTGCGTTTTTACTGCGAGACAGGGCATCTGCCGATCAGCAACCAGGTGGCGGAAAACGCGATCCGGCCGTTCGCCATCGCGCGGAAGAATTTTTTATTCTACGACACGCCCAAAGGCGCTTTGGCGAGTGCGAATTTGTACAGCTTGATCATGACGGCCAAAAGCCATGGCCTCGATCCCTTTTATTATCTGGCGTATGTGTTCAAGCACCTGCCTAGCGCGCGATCGCTCGAGGATGTTGAGAACCTGCTGCCGTGGAACGTGGCGAACGATCAAATGAAAGAAACCTTTGGAGCTGTCAACCGGGTACTTTGCTGAGCGCTTACGCATAGGGTAGTAATGGCTACCGGATTTCCGTCGGGATCCTGCACCTGAATGGTCAGTGGCTGCATTCGATCATCGGCAGGGTCAATAATCACCGGAGTCACCGACGCTCCCTGGCAGCTCGGCGCGAGATTAAGCACCGTCTGTGCAGCTGCTACAGCTGATAACGAAGAAACGGAGGCGCAGACGAGGGCTACCAATAGCCAGCGCGATTTTATGGACATAACCCTGTCTCCCTGTATTGAATACCGTTTTGAGATACAAACCGAAAGAGGTAATCCGTTAGCGCCGATGACACCGCGGGATCACTGCGGATCTTCTTTCAGCACAAATCTCATGTTTTTAACCGTCACCTGGCCGTTGTATGACGACACATTCACCGTCAGAGTGTGCTCGCCGAGCTGAATACCGTAACGGCCCGGTGACCAGCGCCACTTGAAGGGAACAAATCCTTGCTCTTCCTCGGCGATAAACACATTGTCGACGAAGAAGCTGATTTCATAGCGGGACTGGTCCAGGTAAAACTCATCTTCCTTCGCGATACTGACACTCGTTACGATTTCATCAAACTGCTTGAACTCTGTTTCGGATTTGCCGCTGCTGACATTCGTCAAATCCACGGAAATAGCGGCACTTTTTAGCTGGCCGATCGGCAGATAATATTCAGGTCTTACAGGCCGACCGTTTCGCTCTAGAACCTTTTCATCTGCTCGTGCCGTTTTTATCGGCCACCCATTGGCTTGTCGGTAATCCTTATAGGAAAGACTCGCATTGCCATAGGTCAAAATAGCGCTTTCCGGCAACCGATAGCCGATCACTAAGTAAGAAATATCTGGCATGGATTCAATGTTTTTAAGACTATCGGAGTCCCGACCATTCCATCTCTCCACATGAAAACCTTTGGTACGCGGCTCCCAGTCGACGATTGTCCTGAGCATAGGACCGTTGAAAATTCCCGAACGGATCAGAACCCGACTCGTTTCCGGAAGGTCATACTCGATGGAACCTGGGTTGATTTTTTTGTCGAACTTATAGACTTCCTCACCCGCAAGGTCACTTTTGGCACTGTATTCAAGCACTTTGCCTCTTTTTGGCAAAATACGAACCATGGGGAAATAGGCCTCATCTGGAACCACCTCACCCTTCTGATCCTTCCCATCCCAGACAACCACCAGAGATTTTTTGGTTGTTTTTGGCAGGCTCTCAAGCTTCAATGACCGCACGAGGTCATTATCCTCGGTCAATATGTCAACTTCGATAGCGGCAATCTTTTTACGGTCTTTGAAGACAATGGGTATGTCAAAGCGCTCCCCCTTAATCGGAGAAAAGCTGACTTTTTTATAGTCTCCGATCAGAGATACTGGTGAGGCCGATTTTCTATCATCCGCTTGTGCAACCTGAGCAAAAAATGCTATCGCGAACATCACTATGTGAAGCACCTTGATGTGCTTGAATTGGGAAGCTTTCCAGCTATGGAACTCCATAGAAATCATGCTCAACCTTTTCCTTCGAGATAACGGATTTTTTGTATGCCGGCAGGTAACGAAACTGACTGTGCTTCAGATTTTACTGGCGGTCGGCCTTTTTGATCATACGGATCATTTATTAGCATCAGCTGTGCCCCGTTTATGCCATTCCGCAGGAAATAAAGAG
>DATJLH010000121.1:0-10697 GCA_035490615.1 Cellvibrio sp. | reverse complement strand
CCAATACTCACCGAAGCAAACTGCCCGGTGTGACGCACCCGGTCGTTGGCCAGGCCATAGCCAAAGGTTGCAAAGGTCGAGAGCGGGACGCGGCTACCGTCGCGGGTAATGACCTGGATCTGTTCCAGCGAGGCCGGGGTGGAGGTGTACTCCGGCTCCAGCTCCATCACCACCCGGTATTGGTTGAACTCGTCGTACATGGTGGAGACTTGTCGCTGCGAGAAAGAGTTATTGAGCAGCGAGGCCACCATAGCCATATCCACACCCAGTCGTTGCGCCGCTTCGCGGTCAATATCAATCACCACCTGTTGGGCGCCTTCGCCACGCTCGCCGTCGATGCTGGTCAGCTCCGGCAGTTTCTCCATGGCCTGCGTGACTTTAACGCCCCACTTTTGCAGCGGTTCAACCTCGCTGGAGAGCATTAATAGCTCTTGCTCACTGCGACTGAAAGGGGAGTTCAAACGAATATCCTGATCCACACCGATCATCAGGATACCGCCAGGAATCTGCGGCATGCGTCGGCGCAGGCGGTCCACCACTTCCTCAGCGGGCACGCCGCGCTCGGCCATGGGTTTGAGGCTGACGCGCATCCAGGCATTGCTCACACCCATACCGCCGCCGCTGGCGCCGAAGACATCTTCAACCGCCGGATCGGACAACAATAGCTGGCGGAACTCTTCGATCTTGGGTTGCATGATCTGGAAGGAGAAGCCGTCGTCGCCGCGAATCCAACCGGTTAGCTGTCCGGTGTCCTGCTCCGGCAACATGGTCTTGGGAATCGCGACATACAGGTAGATATTCACCCCAATCACGGCCGCCAGCAGCAGGATCACCAGCAGGCTATGGCGCAGGGCCCAATTAAGGCTGACGGCATAGCCGTGTTTGATGTCGTCGAAGATAGTGGGTTTTTTCTCCTGCCCCGGCACCGGCGTTGCATCGGGTTTCAGCAGATGGGCACACAAACTCGGCGTCAGGCTGAGGGAGACGGCGAGTGAAATCAGCATGGCGGCGGCGAGGGTGATGGAGAATTCGCGGAAGAGTTTTTCTACCACGCCGCCCATAAACAAAATGGACACAAACACCACCACCAGGGTGACGTTCATCGCCAGCAGGGTGAAACCCACCTCGTGCGCCCCGCGAATCGCCGCACGATAGGGCGACAGCCCGCGCTCGATATGGCGTTTGATGTTCTCCAGCACCACGATCGCGTCATCCACCACCAAGCCAGCCGCAACGATCAACGCCATCAGCGACAGGTTATTGAGCGAGAAGCCATAGAGGTACATCACTGCAAAAGCTCCGATCAGGGAGACCGGAATCGCCAGGCTGGGAATCAATGCACTGCGGGCGCTGCCGAGGAATGCCCAGACCACGCCGACCACCAGCAACACCGCGATCAGCAGCGTAATTTGGGCTTCTTTCAAGGTGGCGCGAATGCCGGGGGAGCGATCCATCACCACTTTTAACTCGGTGTCCGTCGGCATCAACGCGCGTAACGCAGGCAGTTGCTCGTTGATAGCGTCGATGGTTTCCATGATGTTGGCGCCGGTCTGGCGGCTGACCGTCAGGGTGACCGCAGAGCGCTGGTTGTGGAAGCCGCTGGCGTAGCGGTTTTCCACCGAATCGGTTACTTCCGCCACGTCTTGCAGACGCACCGGTGCGCCTTCCTGGTAACGGATGATCAGCGGCTTGTAGTCGGCGGCACTGCGCAGGGTATCGCTGGTGCGGATCTGCCAGCGGGTTTCATCTTCTTCCAACAACCCGAGCGGCTGCACCACGTTGGCGTTGGCGATGGCATTGCGTACTTCATCCAGCGCGATGCCGTAATGGGCGAGGGAGCCGGGGTTGAGCTGGATGCGTACCGCCGGCAGGGAGGCGCCGTCGATGCCTACCTGACCCACACCGCGAATCTGCGACAGTTTTTGCGCAAGGATGGTAGAGGCCGCGTCATACAACGCGCTGGGGGACAGGTTCGGCGAGCTTAATGCCAGTGCCATAATCGGCGCCTGGGACGGGCTGATCTTGCGGTAGCTCGGCATGCCCGGCATACCCGCCGGCAATTGGCCGCGTGCGGCATTGAGGGCGGCTTGCACGTCCCGCGCAGCGGAATCCAGATCCCGGTCCAGGTTGAATTCCAGCCAGATTTGCGTAGCGCCCTGGCTGGAGTTGGAATTCAGCCCGGTCACGCCGGGAATACTGCCCAATGCGCGCTCCAGCGGCGTGGCCACAGTAGATGCCATGCTCTCCGGACTGGCGCCGGGCAGTGAGGCGTAAATCTGGATTGACGGAAAATCCACCTGCGGCAAAGGCGCCACTGGCAGCATCCGCCAGGCCAGGAGTCCCACCAATACAATCGCGACGGCCAGCAAACTACTGGCAACAGGGCGGCGGATAAACGGGCGTGCGAGGCTCATAATCCGCTTACTCCCGCAACGGCAAAGCCTGTTGCTCGGCCTTATTCGGGCGGCTCTTCAACCACCGATCAAAGAATAAATACACTACTGGCGTGGTGAACAGGGTCAGCACCTGGCTAACCAGCAGACCGCCGACCATGACCAGGCCCAGGGGCTGGCGCAGCTCGGCGCCGGAGCCAGAGGCGAGCATCAGCGGGATTGCACCAAATAGCGCGGCGAGGGTGGTCATCAGGATCGGGCGGAAACGCATCAGGGCCGCGCGATGGATGGCGGCGCGGGGGCTCAGGCCGTCTTTACGTTGAGCTTCCAGCGCGAAGTCCACCATCATGATGCCGTTCTTCTTCACCAGGCCAATCAGCAGCACCACGCCGATCACCGCAATCAGATCCAGCGGCCGCCCGGTCAGCAGCAAGGCCAAGAGCGCACCCACGGTGGCCGAGGGCAAAGTCGACAGAATCGTAACCGGGTGGATAAAACTCTCGTACAACACGCCCAGTACGATGTACATGGTGACCACAGCCGCGAGGATCAGCCACAAGGTGTTGCTGAGCGAGGCGCGGAAGGCTTCCGCCGCGCCTTGGAAACGCAGTTCCAGCGCAGCCGGCATGGCCAGTTCCTGTTGTACTGCTTCGATAGCATCAATGGCTTCACCCAAAGATGCACCGGTGGCCAGATTGAAAGACACGGTGGTCGAGGGGAATTGCCCCTGATGGTTAATCAACAGGGCGGTGGGCCGTTGGGTGACTTTGGCAAGGGTGGACAGCAACACCGGCTGGCCCGCGCTGTTGGACACATAGGTCGTTTCCAGTGCTTTTAAGCCTTGCGCGTAATCCGGATTAACCTCCAATACCACGCGATACTGATTGGCCTGGGTAAACAATGTGGCGATTTGCCGCTGCCCATAGGCACTTTGTAGCGCGGCGGCGATATCGCTGACCCGCACACCCAAACGGGCGGCAGCATCGCGGTCGATATCCACATAAGCCTGAAGCCCCTGGGTTTGCAGGTCGCTGGCCACATCGGCCAATGCGGGTTCCTGGCGCAGGCGTTCAATCACCCGTGGCACCCAGTCATCCAGCAATTGGCTGTCCGGTGTGGTGAGGGTGAACTGGTATTGGGTGCGGCTGATACGGTCTTCGATACTGAGTTCCTGCACCGGCTGGAACCAGGCGGTAATCCCGGTTACGCCTTTAATGTTTTCCCGCAGGCGATCAATAATCTCGCCGGCGGTTGCGTCGCGCTCGCCGTGGGACTTGAGATTGATCAGCAGGCGACCGCTGTTGAGCGTGATATTGCTGCCGTCCACGCCGATAAATGAGGACAGGCTCGCGACATCCGGGTCTTCCAGCACCCGCTCCACCAGCAATTGTTGGCGCTCGGCCATGGCATCAAAGGAAATGTCCTGCGGTGCTTCGGTGACCACCTGAATCACGCCGCTGTCCTGTACCGGAAAAAATCCTTTAGGCACCAGCAGGTACAAACCCGCCGTCAAGACCACAGTGCCGATCATCACCAGCATGGCCGCCGGTTGATGCTCCAGCACCCGATCCAGCCAGACGCCGTAGCGGGCAATCAGGCGATCCATAAATCCGGGGTCAGCTGCGTCGTGGGCCGGTGCATCGCGCAGCATACGGGCGCACATCATCGGCGTCAGCGTGAGCGACACCACCAGCGAAATACCGATGGCAACTGCCAGGGTGATAGCGAATTCCTGGAACAGGCGGCCAACCACGTCACCCATAAATAACAGCGGAATCAATACGGCAATCAACGAGATTGTCAGCGAGATCAGGGTAAAGCCGATCTCTGCCGCGCCTTTTAGCGCCGCCTGCAAGGGCGACTCGCCTTCTTCCCGGTGGCGGGCCACGTTCTCGAGCATCACGATGGCGTCATCCACCACAAAACCGGTGGCAATGGTCAGGGCCATAAGGGACAGGTTGTTGATGGAGAAGCCCATCATGTACATCACGCCAAAGGTGCCCACCAGCGACAGGGGCACGGCGACACTGGGGATGATGGTGGCAGGAATGGTTCGCAGGAAGACGAAGGTCACCAGCACCACCAGACAGATCGCGAAGATCAGTTCTTTTTGCACATCGCGAATGGACGCGCGAATGCTATGGGTGCGGTCGGTCAACACCGTGACTTCCACTGCGGCGGGCAGGGTGGAGGTCAACTGCGGCATCAGCGCCTGCACGCTATCGGCCACATCAATCACGTTGGCGCCGGGTTGGCGCTGGATGTTGATCAGCACAGCGGGTTGGGTGTCGGCCCAAGCGGCGAGGAAGCGATCTTCGGCACCGTTAACCACCTTGGCCACGTCTTTCAGGCGAACCGGTGCCCCGTCGTTCCAGTTGATCAGCAGGTTTTCGTATTCCTCAACGGATTTGATCTGGTCATTGGCGTCGAGCATGGTGGAGCGGTAAGGGCCGTCGAAGCTGCCCTTGGGCTGGTTGGCATTAGCAGTGACGATAGCGGAGCGGACTTCTTCAAGGCTCATACCAAGCGACGCCAGCGCCGTCGGATTAACCTTGACGCGAATGGCCGGGCGTTGGCCGCCTGCCAGGCTCACCATCCCCACGCCGGGTAACTGCGCCAGCTTCTGCGCCATGCGCGTGTCGATCAGGTCGTAAACTTCCGGCAATGGCAGGCTTTTAGAGGTAACCGCCAGGGTCATGATGGGTGCGTCAGCGGGATTCACCTTGCGATAGATTGGCGGTGTCGGCAGGTCGCCGGGCAATAAGCTGCTGGCGGTGTTGATCGCGGCCTGGACTTCCTGCTCTGCCACGCCCAGGTCAACTTCCAGCGAAAACTGCAGGGTAATAATCGAAGCCCCGGTGGAGCTGGTAGAGGACATTTGTTTCAGGCCGGGAATCTGCCCCAGCCGGCGTTCGAGCGGTGCGGTGATGGTCCGTGCCATCACGTCCGGGCTGGCGCCGGGGTTGAAGGTAAAGACCTGGATGATCGGGTAATCCACCTGCGGCAAAGCCGCCACCGGCAACAACCGCCACGCCAGGATGCCAGACATCAGCAGCGCCAACATCAATAACGACGTTGCCACCGGGCGCAGGATAAAAGGGCGGGACACACTCATTGAAACACTCTCTTATCGTCGGAACAGTCTAGTGGGTCGGATTAGCACCAGCGTAATCCGGCGTTCGCACTCACCCAGGCGCGCTCCGGATGCATTGATTTGCAGCGTTGATATGGCTATCACTATTGCTTTGTTCGGCGATCCTGATGTCGGATTACGCTGGCGCTAATCCGACCTACGGTATTCCAGCTCGGTGACGTAGGTCGGCTTAGCGCAGCGTAAGCCGACAAATCCCGGACTTAATTCGTCACCTTAACCTCACGGCCTTCATTAAGCCGATCAATACCCTCGAGCACCACCGCCTCACCTTCCTGCAAACCGTCTTCAATCGCCACCCGCACACCCTCGGTAGGGCCAAGTTTGATCGGGCGAATTTTGGCTTTGCCGTCTTCAATGGTGTACACGTAAGTCCCCTGGGAACCGAACTGCACGGCGTCCACCGGGATGGTAATGGCCTTGTCCAGGGTTTGCAGGTGCAGGCGAGCGTTCACAAACTGGTTGGGGAAGAGTATGTCGTCCGCATTGGCAAATTGTGCCTTTAAGCGCAGGGTGCCAGTGGCGGAATCAATCTGGTTATCCAGTGTGGTGAGTTCGCCGGTGGCCAATTGGTGTTGCTCGCTGCGGTCCCAGGCTTCGACAGCCAGGCGTTGCTCCGCCTCCGCCGCTGCGTTGTAAGACTGGCGCACCGCTACCAACTGGTTTTCTGGAATGGTAAACACCACCGCGATAGGTTGGGTTTGGGTAATACTGACCAAGCCTTCGGTATCGCTGGCGTTGATGATATTGCCCACGTCGATCCGGCGCAGGCCCAGGCGGCCCGCAATCGGTGCCTTGATGCGCGTATAGGACAACTGCAACTTCGCATCATCAACCTGCGCCTGGTGGTTCTTCAAGGTTCCCTTGAACTGCTCGACCAGGGCTTCCTGTTTATCCAGTTGCTGCTTGGGAATGGATTTTTGTTCGTAGAGGCGCTTGTACAACACCAGGTCTTCTTCAGCCGTTTTTAACTGGGCGCGGGTCTCCTGCAAGGTACCCTCGGCCTGTGCCAGACGCACGCGGTAGGGCGCCGGATCAATCTCTGCTAACACAGTGCCCGCCGTGACCTGCTGCCCCTCCTGAAACGAGACATCAACCAGCGGGCCATCGACTCGACTGCGCACCGTGACGGTGTTGAGCGGGGTAACGGTGCCGATGGCTTTGATGTGAACTTTTAAATCTTCACGAGTGGCAGTAACCGTGCGCACCGGTACCGGGCTCATCCAGGGGTTGGGCGGCGGTGGTAATTTTTCTGCCGGTGAGCGCCAGACAAAGAACCAGAGTAACAGCAGTACAACAACGAGGACTGCGGCCAACAGCCACCGCTGGCCGCGGGATAAACGGGATACAGGTGCGAGCATGAAGATTCCTACATTAACCTACTGACTGACGCTGGGGATGAATGAGCGGGATGTGCGATGGATCAGAAATGCCTGACAGAATTCCCGCTATCTTCCGGTCTTTTTCTTAATACGTATGGGCGACAATAATCGGTAAACATTGGCGCTGTTATTGCTTTGGTCAAGGGAGCGTAAGTGTTAAGTGTTGGGGTAGCAACCGGTTTTACATTTCCCAACGTTTGAAAGAGGGCGGAGGTTCCGAAGCGCAGTGTGAGACACGCCATAAATACTTCCCTGTAGGCTCGGCATCGGCATCCATGCCTCTGACGGTCTCACACTGCGCTTCGGAACCTCCTTGGTGCCAGCCTGCGACGACTTCATCAGAGATTTTGTAAATCTCTTTTTACACTCTCACCCCTGATCCCAACATTATCCCGGTGATATAGTGCCCGGCACTTTTTCCGGCGTTTTGCGCTTTGCGTATTTTTTGTGGTGAATGTTATGTCCGTTGTTGCTCCCGCCTCTCATCCTGTCCCCGGTTTTGCTGAACAAATGTCTACCCGCGCGGCGTTTTTGATTGCCGGTTTGGGAATGTCCAGTTGGGCACCGCTGGTGCCTTTTGCGAAAGAACGCCTCGCCGTTAACGAAGCGACGCTGGGTTTATTGTTGTTGTGCCTCGGCGCCGGTTCGCTCGCGTCCATGCCGATTACCGGGATGCTTACCGGTCGTCTGGGGTGTCGGCGGGTGATTGTAGTGGCGGCGTTATTGATGTGCGTGAGCCTGGTGTGCCTGACCAGTGCGCCGAGTGTATTGACCATGGCGCTGACGTTGTTGGTGTTCGGTGCGTCGGTGGGCACGGTGGATGTGGCGATGAATATTCAGGCAGTGATGGTGGAGAAAGCCAGTGGCCGTTCGATGATGTCGGGCTTTCACGGTTTTTATAGTCTCGGCGGTATCCTCGGTGCGGCGGGTGTGAGCGGGTTATTGTGGCTCGCGTTTTCACCGCTTATCGCAGTGGTCGTGATGGCGGTTGTCATACTGATATTGCTCGCTGTGTGTTTCGCACATTTGTTGCCCTACGGCAGCACCAGTCGCGACCCGTTGTTCGTCATGCCGCACGGCAAGGTTTTATTAATTGGTTGTTTATGTTTTGTGGTGTTTCTGGCGGAAGGTTCAGTGCTGGACTGGAGTGCGGTGTTTCTTACCAGCATGCGTAATGTCGATGCAGCGCAAGCCGGTTTGGGCTTTGCGGGCTTTTCGGTCGCTATGACTGTCGCACGTTTGACGGGTGATCGGATTGTGCAGGCACTGGGTGGAACAAAAGTGATTTTTCTCGGCGGCATTTGTGCGGCGGCGGGGTTTTTATTAACGGTCCTGGTGCCCGCGCGTGAAGCGGCGTTTTTAGGTTTTGTGTTGATCGGCTTAGGTGCTTCTAACATTGTGCCGGTGTTATTCACGGCGGCCGGTAATCAAAAAACCATGCCGGTGAGTTTGGCGATTTCGGCTGTAGCTACTCTGGGTTATGCGGGTATCCTCGCTGGTCCGGCAATGATCGGCTTTGTGGCGCAGATCAGTAGCTTGTCGGTGTCGTTTGCGCTGGTTGCTTTGGGATTATTGGCTTTGGCAAGTTGTGCGCGGTTGGTGACGCGTTGAGCTTTAATTGGATTAAAGTTAAACACAAGTTGGCCGATAGTGGAGTTATTGGCAGGTATATGCCCCCTGGAGTATTGACCAGCTCGACGTTTGCACAATGCAAGTTTGGCGTTAGGGCATTTGTTTCGAAACCCTCAAGTCATGGACGACTTGAGGGAGCTACAGGGACGTATTCATGCGCTTTCGAAACAAATGCCCTAATGACAAACGTACTACGAAGTGCCGCAACAGCAAACTAAAAAATCTCGCCTCTGCTTGGGAACAGCGGTTTATGTCGATATCACCAACCTCATCGTTAATTACACCCGGTGCAACAGTAAATGCCCCGGCGCTTCCCGCAAATAAAACGGTTGAGCCCACCGCATCACCACTTACCGTTCAGGACTCGCCTTCGACCCAAGTCAGCTTGGGGGCAGCTGAAAATTCCGCTCCGACCTATAAAAAGCCATCGTCAGAAGTTACTTACCTGCGCTATCAGCAACAAACAGGCATTATTGCGGGGGCGTTGTCGCAGCAACTACTCAATGAATGGTCAATGTTCCGTAATGACCGCGCGCATAGTTTTCGTGCAGGAAGTTTTTTGAGTCAGGTGGGTGCGCTCAGTGCCGAAACTAGCCATTTCCGTAATGAAGCGCGCAATTTCAGTGTGCCGGGGGATATTGCAGCGGAAAAATTTTCGCCGGATTTTTCGGCCCTGGTGGGGAAACGTCGGGAATCTTTTTTGCTGACCATTCGTACCAAAGAGGGTGATGACATCACGGTTCGCATGACGCGTCGCCAAGGCCCCGGTGGAGAGAGTCTGGAGTTTGCGTTTGATGTGGTTGGTGAATTATCAGAAGCGGAGCAGCAAGCGCTCGATAAATTAGCCAGTAAACTCGGTGAAGTAGCGGATGAATTTTTTCGTACCGGTAAAGCGGAACTGCGTGGTCTTGCTGCCTTTGATGATGCCAATATTCAATCATTTAAACTTGAATTATCCAAACCCAACGGCGACGTCTACGATACGCTGAATTACGACTATGCATTTGATGAAACCACGCAAACCCGTCGCTTGCGCGGTGAAGACGTGGCCGGTTATCAATTTGATATTACTGCGCACGTTAATGGGATATTACAAACGGATCGCGCAACGGCCCAGCAAACCATTGAGCAATACCTGGACTTAATTCGCCGGGCAGGCGATGCGCGCGGTACGGAGAGTACGTCGGTGCGTTTTATGCTGGATGGACTGCGCAGTGTGTTGCTGCTGGATGAATTAAAAACCTCGCCATCTTCGCCGGCAGAAAAAAGCCTGCCCGATGAATTTCACACGGGATTACCGGATTTCACCGCCAGCTTCCGTGCAACGACTACCTATAACCCGGAAAATCGCACACAAGTATCAGCGATGAATCTCACTATGGGACAGACAACGCGCGCCGAAACCGACGGTGCACGTTTCCTGCTGCAACAGGAATCTTTTTATGAACTGCATAGCAGCTATTTCAAATCCTTACCCTGGCTGGAAGCAGCAGATTTTGCAAACGGCAATTATGTGTACGTCAATGAACACGAAAGCGGTAAAACGACACGCACGCTGGACATGTCAGCGGGGGATGTAGATAGTTTATTGGTAGAGCGTGAGAAAACCCATGACATACTGGAGCGCTTCTACCAGAACTTTACGGAAATAGATCGCCATGAGGACCATCAAGAAGAGCGAACATTGGAGAACCTGGTGGATCGACTTTCCCCCACTGCATCCAATGAAATCCGGCGACACAATCTGGTGGCTTTAATAAAAGAAAGTCGCTTTAACTTATTCGAATAAATACATTTGCAGCACAGCACGGAAGACATTGCGGAGAAGCTTGCGAGACCGTCACCGGCAAGGATGCCGGTGATGAGCCTGCAGGGAAGTATTTACGGCGTGTCTCGAAAGCTTCTCCGCAAAGTCTGGATGTCAGATTTCAGGCATGCCCCCTCAAAAATTCTGCCACCGCCAATAAGTCAACGAATAACGCTTGATTATTCCGAGTTCTGCTGCGGAACAGGTATCCGTTCAATCACATCGTCGTAAGGCACAAGGTCGAGAAAAGCAATAACCTCAGTGGCACGGCGATTTTTCATGCGAAAAATCCAGACGTAACTGTTGCGGTAGGGCTTACCATCGGCGGCGGT
>DATJLH010000120.1:0-19605 GCA_035490615.1 Cellvibrio sp. | reverse complement strand
CCGCGTTAACGATAATCCCAGCAAGTTTAATTTCTCGTTGGTACTCGGTGATTCGTCAGTAGGTCGTAATAATAACCAGAATGAAGTCTGGTTCAGCAGCGATCCGGATATTCTCGACGGTGCGCCGGCGATTGCCCTGAGCTGGAGGCATTGCTACTGGTTGTTCGGCTGGCACTACGGCATTGATGAAGTGGATGTGGTTTTCAATGTGGCGACCAACTACACCACCTCAATGGCCAAAACCAGCCTCTGGCCTTTCGGTGGTCCGGCACGTCCATTCCAGACCACAGCAATCCATGAGTTCGGTCATGCGCTGGGCCTGAAACACGAAAACCGTTGGTACAACATCATGGGCCAGGATTGGGATCATATCCACGTGAATGGCAATACCGCGCGTTCCTATTTGGGTGAAGATGCGGCGGACGGTGCAGTGCATTTATACGGCGCGACCACCGGAACGATGGAAGATGTATCGCTGACCAATTTTAAATATCAGGGCACCAGCGGTGAGTACAGTACGCATCAACCCACGCGCCTGTACAACTCATCTGATGCCGTATTGAGTTCGTTTGTCGATGACGGTGAGCGGCGTTATCGGGTCAACAAAAATCAAGCGGTGAAATTGGAGCTGACGGCAGAAAATAATGGCAAGAGTTTTCAACAAAGAAAAATTGCTTATTACATCTCAAGCAACAGCACCATTTCCACATTGGATCGTTTGATCGGTACGGGAATCATATCGGTGGGTCGCAATCAACCCAATACCTTCAAACGCAATCTGGTGATACCTGGCGATTTGACGGCGGGTAAAGATTACTGGATCGGCGCAGTCATTGATTACGACGATACACTCGCGGAAACGGTTACCAGTAATAACGCCACCTACATCCCGATTCGCATTAACTGATAAACCCTCAATAAAAATCCCGTTCACGTTTATCCAACGTGAACGGGACACCGCGTTTAAAAAATCGATTAATTGATCAGTACAACATTCGCGTAGTTAGCGCCTGCCGGATGATTAACCTGCATGTCTGTCCAGGGACAGGCACCGACTGACTCATACAGGAATTGCGAGCCCCAGCTGCCACCGTAAGAAGTAATAAACGTCCAGGTGCAATCGCGGACGCTGGTGTAAGCATAGGGGTTGCCCCACCAGGGATACTGATAAGTTTCTGATCCCGCCTGCGCGACGGCACTCATGGCCAACAAACCAGCAACAAGACCTTTCAGACTCAATTTGACGTTTTTGTTCATCTTGATTTCCTTTGATTGATAAGGAGAGCCGAAGCTCTCTAGCGTCGATAGTCTCTGTTGAAGAGTGGCCGCTCAGTCAGGTACAAAAATCGTTTTGTATTCACGACTCTGTAGATCAACAGATATTTTTTGGGGTTACCCCAAAACCGGTTTACTCAGTGGGTTGCCGCCGCGCGCTCAAAATAAATCTGCGTGCGGTAATTTTCTTCATCCACAACCACTGTGTAAGAATCAAATAATTGTTGCTGCGTGACGATGTTATTGAGCGATGCGTTGAGGCTGGCAAGCTGGTCCGCATCGGTGGTAAGCACGGACAAGCGACATTGTTGTGAACGGCATTCGCTCGACAGACTCGGTAATACCCGCAGGTTGTTATCCTGTTCTATGGCCGCATCCAGATTTACTTTTTTGTCATTCGCCCAAACGGCATCTATCGCCTCCGCAGCAAATTGCTGTTCCAGTGTTGGCCCGACATTGCGCGCGTCCGCGCCGAGGGTTTGCAGGCGGGCCTGATGCTTTTCAATTTCCGTATTGAGTTGATATTCCCGCAAGCGTGCGAGTTCATCTGCGGTGGCATCGGCCGGTGGTTCCTGTGGTACCGGCCTTTGCGCCGGCAGCGGTTGTGTGATTCCGGGTGATGGTGGTTCGTGTGCCAACAACGGGCGAGACTCCAGTTGCTCCACATAGCGGGTGAGCGCAGCAATCTGATCCTGTAATTGTTGAACATCGGCATTGATCGCTACGGATTCGTTAACGGGCGCCGGTTCCCATGAAGAATTGAATTGCGTGCCAGCGATAAATCCGGCGGCAAAGACGGCGGCGATCATTATTATTTTTTGCATGCGACTCACTCAGCGTGGATATTTTTATAAATGAAAAATAATAGTCAGGAATGGCGATTACGCAAATGCCATGACGGTTTACCTGCTAAATGTCGTGACAATCATTTTTCATCGGGTTTCTTGCGCAGGTGTTTCTCGCATTTTTCAACACGCCAGGCCGCGCTTTCTCTCACGCGTACCAGTAACAAATGTGGCGCCTGTGATCCTGTCTCTCTGATCTCGTGCAATCCTGCGCCAAAACCTCCATATAATCAGACAATATATTGATCTATAAACAGACAAGGAATAGGATTGAGCGACACTCCTGTATACAAGTACGCAAGTGTGCATGACGATCCTGAATAACGGCTTTTGCATCCTCCTTCAGGTTTATGCAAGGGCCCAACAATAATCAATCAGTAAGGGATTTTTCTATGGACTCAACACGTATCTCTCCGTTGTTTACGATCAGTTTACTCAGCCTTGCGGTGGCATCATCGGGGGCTATCGCGCAGGACCAGATTGAAGAATTGGTGGTGACGGGTTACAAGGGCAGTTTGCAGAACGCGACCAATGCCAAGCGCGCTTCAACGGCGTTAGTGGAATCGGTGTTCGCAGAAGACATCGGTAAATTTGCCGACGCCAATATCGCCGAAGCGATCAACCGCATGCCCGGCATCCAGATCAATCGCAACGTGTTTGGCGATGGCACCAACGTGTCCATTCGCGGCCTGGGCACGAGTTTTACCAAGGTAACGCTCAACAACGCACAAATTGCTGTTGCCTCTGCCGGCAGTGTTGATTCACAAAATCAGAATCGCGAGATCGATCTGGATCTGTTTCCCACCGAGCTTTTTACGCGCTTCGATGTACAAAAAACGCCGACGGCCAGCATGCTGGAAGGTGGTGCGGCAGGCGTGGTCAACATTCGTAACGCGCGCCCGTTTGATAACAGTGAGCAAGGCTTCCACTCGGTAGTAAACGCCCAGGGTGTTTATACCGATATCAATGATGAGATCAGTCCAAAATTGTCGGCCCTGGGAAGTTGGACGAATGATACCTTCGGTGTGCTGGGTGGCATTTCCGTTTTTAATAAACAATTAACCACGGAAGGGTTTGAAATTATCGGTTGGACCAACCTCAATACCTCGCACCGAATTTGCGGCACTACGCCAGGTGCAGGCCAAACCCAGGCGACCACCGGCGGGTGCAATCCCTCGGGCGGCAACAACTGGAATGTGGCGGGACTGATTCAGGACGCGAATGATCCCAATTTTGGTTACGGTGTGGTGCCGGCCAATGCCGGCGCGGGTTTGGTGGCGGGCACGATCATCGACCAGGCCTTTTTGCTGGCGCAAAATCCGGGGCTTGATATCACGCAAGTGTCCGAAGCGCTGATTCCGCGTTTGGGTCGCACGGCGTACATGGATGGTGAGCAGGATCGCGTGAGCGGTCTCGTGTCGTTTGAGTATCGCCCGAGCGACGCCATGCAATTTTATCTGGATGTTATCGCCACCAATCAGACCCGCGACTTTGATCGCCTGGCGCTGGCGTTTATCGGCCGTAACGGCACGGCCATACCGACCGACATGGTGCTGGATGCGAATAACGTCGTGCAGTCCGCCACCTTCGGTGGGGCGCAGTTCATGCTCGAAGCACGGCCCTACACCGAAGATCTGGATTTCTACAACATCAATCCCGGTGCACATTTTGAATTTGGCGATGCACACGCGCTGGATGTGCAATTAAATTCAAGCCGCAGCGATTGGAAGCGTTCGCAACCCACCGTGCTGGTGAATACACCCATCGGGCAAGTCGATTTCGTGAACGGTGAAGTGCCCCGCTACACCTCGGCGGTGGATCTGAATGACCCCAATGCCGGGTGGACATGGACCGGTGGTGGCCGCGTGAATATTTCGCTGGAAGAGCGCGATACTGAAACTGATGGTATCCATGTGGATTATCGGTTTGGCGATGACGCTAACAATATCAAGGTAGGTGTAGCCCAAGACACCATTCGCCGCGCGATTCGCGGCTACGACAACAGCGGCCGGTGGGAAGACGTGGTGTGTCGCAATGGACTGGATGAGAACGGCGATTCGCCCACCACCGATCGCGCGCCCTGTAACGGCTTAAACCCGAATTCTGCCGTGCCGCAATCAGAACTGGCGTCCTATTTAATTCCCGGCCCGGCCGGTTTTATCAGTGTGGATTTCGACCGTTTCTTTGCGGCCACGGATTACTACAACCTCGCCCGAAATGCGCCGGAAGGTGGCGGTTCGGCAACGGGTGCGTCAACCGGCATCGTAGATGAAGACACGGTGGGGGCTTACCTCGAATTCAATGCAACCACGGATGTCGCCGGGCGCGCGATGCGGATCAACCTCGGTGGCCGCTATGTGGAAACCGATCAGATAATTGAAGGCCCGGTGTCCATTGCCGCGCAACCCACGGCCAATCCGCCGGTGGCAGCGCAACGGTTTTATAGCGGCGTATCATCCAACTACAATTATTTTTTGCCCTCGCTGAACGTCAGTTTTGATGCGGCGGAGGATGTGGTGTTGCGCTTTTCCGCCTCCCGAACCATGACGCGCCCTAATCCCAGTGCGATGTTGCCGGCCACCAATTTTAGTGATCCCTCCGCGCAAAATGCCTCGCAAGGCAATCCGGATCTGCAACCCTACCTGTCCACCAATCTGGATATCGGTGGTGAATGGTATACCGGTAACGAAGGCTATATTGGTTTGACGTTATTCGGAAAACAATTGACCGGTTTTACCGTCAATCAAAATACCACCATCCCCTTTGCGCAATTGCCGGTGGCGATTGGTAATCCCTTCATGATTCCGTTTGATTCCTTATCCCCCACGGCACAAGCCGCGATCATGAGCCGCGGTGGACCGGATGTGGCCCAGGTGACGGTTACCCAACAAGTGAACGCGGATGGAAATCTGGAGATTGAAGGCGCAGAGGTGACCTGGGTACAACCGCTGGACATGATTCTGGAAGGCCTGGGCATCAACGCCAACTACACCCATATCCATCAACGCAGCGAAGGCCAGGGCGCGCCGGCACAAGCCATTGGTGTATCACCGGAAACCTACAACTTCACGGCCTACTGGGAAAACTATGGCGCGGCTATTCGTTTAACCTATGTGTGGAATGACGAGCAGTTGTCTTCCGGGTTAAATCAAAATGGTATTCCCTACGCACAATTAAAAACCGATGCACGCGGCCAGCTGGATTTGTCAGCCAGTTATGATTTTGAAAACATCACCGGCGCCCCGCAAATCAGTTTAAATATCACCAACTTAACCAGTGAACCCATTCGGCAGACGTTCCACTACGATTCCGCAACCTTCAGTTACTACGACCCGGGCATGTTTGTCACCTTGGGTGTTCGCGCCTCGTTTTAATTAAAGCTTTCCGCTTTCCCCTGCTCGCAAGGCAGGGGTTTTTTACTCACTCACAACGACTTGTTTTATATCAATGGTCCAACCTGGACCGAACAAATTATTGAGTAATCGCTAACAGTATTGAAAACATGGCGGGCAGGTATCCGCCATGTTCTTCCGATTTACATACACAACGAGCAGCCCTTCCTTTGTCTGAACCATCCCCGCAATGGCGCATATTTCCGTGTTTACTTAAGATCGTCTCGATTTGCGAAGGCAATCAAGCGCCAGAGTTGCTGTTACGTCAGATAGTATGACAAGATATGTAAAGATGTCAGTTTAGCGCCACGGTTCGGGCTTTCTCCCACTTGCCATGGATAAGCGAAATCTCCTATTTAAATAATTCTAATTAATCGCAGGAGTTAATCAGATGCCGTTAACTACCCTTTCCAACGGACGTCACAACCTCTTCTTCGTGCATGCTTAAATTTTATCGCAATGCGGCGCTCGCATTTTTAATGCTGCTCTTGCTCACTGCGCTTATCATCGCGGTTGGCGTGGCGAAGTCACAGCTCAGCACGTCGCTATTTCCCAAGCGCGACGCGACGCTGGTGTGGGCGCCTGCGATTGAACCCTCACAGCAAGAGAATAAAACGGTATTAAATGTCAAAAGCGAAGTGGGAACCATCGATTACGAATTCTTTCTTGATCCTGATGCTGAGTTTCCCTACACACACTATTCTTTTTATTTTATTGACTCCGCGCAGCCATACAAACTGGTCGATCTCACTCGCTATAGTAACGTCTCGTTTCGTATTTTATGTGATCCTAAAAATGTGTTGCTGTTTGTGTTGTTCAGTTATGACGAAAAAGTGACCGACCCGATCAGGCCGGTGACGCGGCGCGTTTCTTCCAGCGCTTTCTCCTGCGATAACCAATGGACAACGATAACGATCGGATTTGATGAACTGGATACACCCCATTGGTGGCTGGACAGATATGGCTATGAATTCAGCGATCAAGGCTATCAATTACACAAGACCATGGGTATTGCCTTTGTCAATTCATTGCAAAGCCCCTTGAACACGCTCTCCCATGTAAGACTCACGGACGTGAAGTTCGAAGGCACGGCGCCTCAATATATTTATATAGCGGTGTTGATAAGCGTATTGATCTGGACATTGTTTTTGATCGGGTTGTTTCGTCGTTACATTTTTGTACTAACGGCGGATATCAGAGAAAAGGTCAGACTGGATCAGCCGTTGCTGGCCTATAAAAAGCTGTCGATTGAACCGCAAAAAGACAAAGAAAAAAGTGCACTGTTACGTTTGATGGCAACAGAATATGCGAACCCGGATATCAGCCTCGAATCAGCGACACTGTCGCTGGGTATCAATCGAACCAAGATAAATGAAATATTAAAAGAAGAACTGGGTCTCACCTTCACCGCCTATTTGAACAAGTTGCGCCTCACAGAAGCTGCGCGACTTCTGTCAGAAAATGAAGATGCCAACGTATCGGAAATTGCTTATTTAGTTGGATACAACAATGTTTCTTATTTCAATAAGCTATTTAAAAATGAATACGGTTGTACACCGAAAACATTTAAAACCTTGTATCAATCCAAAGAAGACGTTTAACCCTCCGTGTTTGATTTTTTAAAGTGCCCTTTCTCGCCATAGCTCTTTCTTTCAACACACCTACTCACTGCAGAATCGCCCAAAGCGGAGCGTGGTGTGTTTCACACTTTACGTCGGGCTGGCACAAGATTCATTTAACTATTTACATTACTACTGAAATTTTTTGCATTTTTTAAAAACTCTTTCATAAGTGCAAACCTTCTTTCTTCACGCGTCATTATTCTCCCGCCTCGGCATTGCCCGGCGCTCAACCTCGTCGCCAAGCCTTACCTTGTCCAATAATCAAAAACAGCAGGGAAATTTATGGAGACTAATAAGATAAAGAGCTTTAGAGAGATAGTGTTTAAGTCGTTGGTCGGTGTGTGTTTGATTTGCAGCCCGGCCTTTGCACAAACCGTCAACATCAACCCGTCAACCGAACACCAAACCATTCGCGGTTTTGGTGGAATGAACGCCCCCGGCTGGATTGCTGACCTGACCTCTGCCCAGGTGGACACCGCCTTTGGTAACGGCGATGGGCAACTGGGCCTGTCGATCATGCGGATGCGCATTGACCCCAACTCCAATAACTGGGGCATCCAGGTGCCCGCAGCCGTGCGCGCAAAATCCCACGGCGCAATCCTGCTGGCCTCGCCCTGGTCGCCGCCGGCCTACATGAAAACCAATAACAACCTGAATAACGGCGGCAAACTGCGGCCGGAATATTACGGCGCTTACACGGACCATCTGTTGAGCTTTACCAACTTTATGGCCTCGAATAACGCTTCGATCTATGCGTTGTCGCTCCAGAACGAACCGGATTGGCATCCCAATTACGAATCCGCCGACTGGAGCGCGACGGATTTTGTAAATTATTTGTTGAGCCAGGGTTCGCGTTTTGGCTCGCTGAAGGTGGTGGCGCCTGAGTCGCTCAACTTTAATCCGGCGCTCTCTGATCCCATGCTGAACAACGCTAACACCGCGCAACACGTGGATATTATCGGTGGCCATTTGTACGGCCGTGCGCCGCGCGATTATCCACTGGCGCGCAGCAAGGGCAAGGAACTCTGGATGACGGAGCACTACACCGAAAGCCAGAATTCCGCTAACGCCTGGCCCTTGGCACTGGATGTCGGCACGGAGTTGCACCAGAGCATGGTGGCCAACTTTAACGCGTATATCTGGTGGTATATCCGCCGCAGTTATGGCCTGTTGACGGAAGACGGTGCCATCAGCAAGCGCGGTTATCTGATGGCGCAGTACTCGAAATTTGTGCGGCCCGGTTATGTGCGCATTGCCGCTACGGAACAACCGCTCACGGGGGTTTTTGTTACGGCTTATAAAGGTCCGGACAATCGCGTAGTGGTGATCGCGGTTAATACCACTAGCTCCCACCGCAATCTGAACCTGAATTTGCAGAACGTGAATGTCGGGCAGTTTGTTAAATACAGCACCTCTGCGTCATTGAACCTCGGCTACGGTGGCCGCACCAGCGTTGCCGGTAATAGCGCATCGGTGTGGGTTGATCCGCAAAGCGTTGCCACCTTCGTCAGTGAAGCGGGCAGCGGCAGTTCATCCAGTGTCAGCAGTACCGCATCGTCCCGCTCTTCGGTAGCGGTTTCCTCGCAAGCCTCCTCACAGCCTTCCTCCAGTGCCAGCAGCGCTAACGGCGGTGTCACGGCGAGCGTTGAAATCAGCAACGATTGGGGCAGCGGTTACTGCGCAAACCTGCTCGTCAATAACAATACGGGCGCGCCGGTGACCTGGAATGTCAGCGTGACGGTTCAGGGCACGGTGAACAATTTGTGGAACGGCAGCTGGAGCCAAAGCGGTTCGACACTCACGGTGGCCGGTGTGGGTTGGAACAGCCAATTGCAACCGGGCCAGACCGAGTCGTCCGTCGGTTTTTGTGCGTCGCGTTAACCTCTTTTTTTACAACAGGATAATCACTATGAATAACAACCTGACTGAAAAAAAATCGTTCCATCATCGAGTGATATCGTCAACACAGGTTTGCTTGCGCGTGCTGGCCGGGCTGATGTTGTTAACGGCATCGGTCGTTCACGCCGACAATCCCCTTGTGTCCCATGTTTATACCGCTGACCCGGCGGCGCGGGTGTTTAATGATCGCGTCTATGTGGTAGTCACCCACGATCAGGATAACCAGGCGGATTACGGCGGGCTGATTGATTACTACCTGTTTTCCTCCGACGACATGGTCAACTGGCAGGATCACGGGATCATCTGGAATTCGCGCACCAATACGACCTGGGCGAACCTGGCGTATGCGCCGGATTTTATCGAGCGCAACGGTCGCTACTATTTATATTTTCCTGACGGCGCCGGTTCAATTGGTGTTGCCGTCGCGGATCGTCCCGAAGGCCCCTACACCGATCCACTCGGGCGTCCGTTAGTGAGCAGAAGCACGCCCAACGCCAACGTGACCTGGTTGTTTGATCCGGGTGTGTTTATTGATGATAACGGCCAGGCTTATTTGTATTTCGGCGGTGGCGGTCCGGGTAACGCGCGGGTGATTCGTTTGAACAACGACATGATCAGCACCAGCGGTTCGGCGATCACCCTGGATGTGCCAAATTTCTTTGAAGCGCTGTACATGCACAAAAGAAACGGCACTTACTATTTAAGTTATTCCACCGACACTGCCGGCGGTTTAACCATTGACTACATGACCAGTAATAATCCCACGTCCGGTTTTACCCGTCGCGGCACCGTGTTGGGTCAGCCCTGGGAAAATAACAGCAACAACAATCACCAGTCGATTATTCAATACAAAGATCAGTGGTACATCTTTTACCACAATCGCGCGGTGGCCAATGAAGTGGGTCACAGCACCTTTTCGCGCTCTATCAACGTGGACCGTTTGTACTACAACGCCGATGGCACCATGCAGCGCGTGAACGCCGGGCGTGTGGGCGTTCCGCAATTAAAAAATGTGAACGCGTTTAACATCAATCAGGCGGAGATGTTTGATAACGAAAACGGTATTGAAACCGAGCGCGCCAGCGAAGGCACCATGAACCTGATGATGGGCTCCGGCGATTGGGTAAAAATTTCCGGCGTGGATTTCGGTGCGGGTGCAACGGGCATGAATGCGCGTGTGGCTGCGGCGATTAATTCCGGCCTGGAAATTCGTCTGGACAGTATCAACAACGCGCCTATTGCCACCTTGCAAGTGCAAAACACCGGCGGCTGGCAAACCTGGCAGACGCAATCCGTGTCCTTCAGCCGCGTCACCGGCGTGCACGATGTGTATCTGCGTTCAACCGCCGGACACAATCTGAATTGGTATCAGTTTACCGGCACGACCGGCGGCAGCGGGCAATTAACCGTTGAGCTGGAATCGCTGCGTAATCAAAGCAGCTTCAGTCCGTTCCTGGTGCAATCCGACAGCGCCGCGTCCGGTGGTCAGTACATCGAATGGCCCAACAACAATAATCAATTGCTGGGCACGCCCGCCGACAACGAGAGCGGACAAATCCAGATTGCGTTTTCACTGTCGCAAGCCGCCAGTGTGCAATTCCAGATTCGCGCAGCGATGTTAAACGCCGATGACGATTCGTTTTATTACAAACTGGATAACGGCACCTGGAACACGCAAAACAATACCGCTACCAGCGGTTGGCAAAACGTGTCCGTCGCGAATTTTGAAAACCTGGCAGCGGGCAATCATGTGCTGAGAATTTTGCGCCGCGAAGACGGCACGCGTCTGGATGCGGTGACGCTTACCGCGAGTGCGGGCACCATCAGTGCAAACAACAATTCATCAAGCAGTACGAGTTCAGTCAGTTCAAGCGTGGTGAGTTCAAGTGTTGTGAGCAGCGCGGCCAGCTCAACGCCCACCGGCGGAAATGTGTCCGGTTCGATACAAATCACCAACGACTGGGGTGGCGGTTATTGTGCGTCGCTCACCGTGACCAACAGCAGCGGTTCAGCCGTGACCTGGAATCTGGGTATTACGGTTGAGGGTACTGTGAGCAGTTTGTGGAATGGCGAATGGAGTCAAAGCGGTTCAACGTTAAATGTGTCCGGTGTTAGCTGGAACAGCATCCTGCAACCGGGCCAGAGTGATTCGTCCATTGGATTCTGCGCAAACCGTGGCAGCACACCGCCGGTATCGTCCAGCAGTGTTGCATCAAGCACGCCGTCATCCAGTGCGCCATCTTCAAGCGTTTCGTCCTCCGTTGGTTATGAAGTGCCGGAGAATAATTTCGCGCAAAACGGCGGTGTGGAAAGTGGCTTCAGCAATTGGGGGTCAACCGCCGGTACCGCAAGCCGCAATACCTCCCAGCGCCGTAGCGGTTCTGCCAGTGCCTACATCACCGGTCGCACGGCTGCGTGGAATGGTTTGACCTTTACTGTCGGCGCCTTAACGACCGGGAACGAATACGACGTAGCCGTGTGGGTCAGGCTCGCCGCCGGTTCGCCCGATTCGGTGGTGATGTTAACGGCCAAGCGTCAGGACGATGCGGACACGTCAACCTATAACGAATATTCGCAAGTGGCGATGGCTACCGCCTCGGCTAACGGCTGGACCTTGTTGCAAGGTTACTACACGCAATCCGGTACACCCTTCCAGCATTTCATCATCGAATCAGAAAACGAAACCATCAGTTTTTATGCGGATGATTTTTCTATCGGCGGTGAAGTGGAACAAGGTGGCGGCGATCATGAATTCTTTGTTGGCAATATCACTACCTCCGGCAATGTGCGTTCCGACTTTATTCAATACTGGGATCAAATCACGCCGGAAAACGAAGGCAAGTGGGGTTCCATTGAAGGCACACGGGATGTGTATAACTGGGCACCACTCGACCGCATTTATAACTACGCGCGCGCGAATAATATCCCGGTAAAAGCACACACCTTTGTCTGGGGCAATCAATCGCCGAGTTGGCTCAACAATTTGAGCGGCCCGGAAGTTGCCGCCGAAATTGAAGAATGGATTCGCGATTACTGCGCGCGTTACCCCGACACCGCGATGATCGACGTGGTGAACGAAGCTACACCCGGCCATGCGCCAGCGACTTACGCACAACGCGCTTACGGCAACGACTGGATTATTCGCGTATTCCAGATTGCGCGGCAGTATTGCCCCAACGCCATTCTCATTCTGAATGACTACAACGTGTTGAGCTGGAACACCAACGAGTTTATCGCCATGGCGCGCCCGGCGGTGCAAGCGGGTGTGGTGGATGCACTGGGGTTACAGGCGCACGGTCTGGAAGACTGGTCATTTAATGATGTGAGTAGCAAGCTGAATCAGGTGGCTGCACTGGGCTTGCCGATTTATATCTCCGAGTACGATGTCGCGCGCACCAATGATCAACAACAACTGCAAATCATCCAGACGCAATTCCCACTGTTCTACAACCACCCGTCGGTAAAAGGCATCACGCTGTGGGGTTATGTCGTGGGCCGCACCTGGGTGAACGGCAGTGGTTTGATCCAGGAAAATGGCACACCGCGCCCGGCCATGACCTGGTTGATGAATTATTTGAATCGTTAAAGTGATAC
Source organism: Cellvibrio sp. (assembly GCA_035490615.1). Taxonomy (GTDB): domain Bacteria; phylum Pseudomonadota; class Gammaproteobacteria; order Pseudomonadales; family Cellvibrionaceae; genus Cellvibrio. The sequence continues at coordinate 6,978 of DATJLH010000120.1, read as the reverse complement.
CCGATGGAAAAGGATTTCCATCACTGGCAGTAGCAACACCCAAAAATAATCGACCTGCGCAGTACTGCTGCGCAGGCATATACCTGCATCGATCTGAACGCTGAAAACTTCACTGGCCGCCGCTGCCTGGCAGGGTGCCGGTGCAAGTTATTCTGCAACCGTCGTATTCACAAATGTTTGTGAATATATCTGTATCCGATTACTGACTTTTATCAGTAGTTCTTTTGAGGAATACATCATGTATAGATCGATAAAAACAATGTCTTGCCCGGCATTACTCAAACGGCCAGCGCAGTGTGTGATGCTGACACTCGCGGCGGCGGCCTTGACCAGCACCGCTCACGCAGCCTGCCAATACACGGTAACGAATCAGTGGGGCAATGGCTTTACTGCATCCGTCAAAGTTACCAACAACACCAACGCGGCGGTAAACAGCTGGAATGTCAGTTGGCAATATTCCGGCGATAACCGCGTGACGAACAGCTGGAATGCCAATGTCAGTGGCAGCAATCCTTATAGTGCAAGTAACGCGAGTTGGAACGGCAGCTTACAACCGGGCCAATCGGCCGAGTTTGGTTTCCAGGGCACTAAAGGCGGCGCAGCGGCGCAGGTGCCCGCTGTGACCGGCGCACTGTGTGGTGGCAGCGTGAGTTCCAGTTCTGCGCCCTCTTCTACACCCTCGTCGTCTTCCAGCAGTACACCACCGGTCAGTAGTTCATCATCCAGCTATTCTTCGCCGAGCAATAATATTGCGCAAAACGGTGGAGTGGAAAGTGGACTGACTAACTGGGGAACGACTGCCGGTACGGTCACCCGTACTACTTCTGTGAGCCGCACCGGCGCAGCCAGTGCATACATCACCGGTCGCACAGCCGCGTGGAATGGTTTGACGTTTAATGCGGGTGCCTTAAACAACGGCAGCGAATATAACGTGGGTGTTTGGGTCAGGCTGGCTGCGGGTTCACCGGATGCGGTGGTGATGCTGACAGCCAAACGTCAGGACGATTCAGACACGTCCACCTACAACGAATATACCCGCGTTGCCATGGCGGAAGTGTCGGCTAACAACTGGACGCTGCTCGAAGGTTATTACACACAATCGGGTACACCGTTCCAACACTTTATTATTGAGTCCGACAATACTACCGTCAGTTACTACGCCGATGATTTTGTAGTGGCGGGTGATCGTCCCTCGTCCAGCTCTTCATCAAGTTCATCCAGCAGTGTAGGCAACACCGGTAAGTTCGTCGGTAACATCACCACCTCCGGTGCGGTGAGATCAGACTTCACCCGTTACTGGAATCAGATTACCCCGGAAAACGAAGGTAAATGGGGTTCTGTTGAAGGTACGCGCAACGTTTACAACTGGGCACCGCTTGATCGCATCTACGCCTACGCGCGGCAAAATAATATTCCGGTAAAAGCTCACACCTTTGTGTGGGGTGCGCAGTCACCGTCATGGCTTAACAATTTGAGCGGCCCGGAAGTTGCCGTTGAAATTGAACAGTGGATTCGCGATTACTGCACCCGCTACCCGGATACCGCGATGATCGACGTGGTGAACGAAGCTGTGCCTGGCCATCAGCCTGCCGGTTATGCACAACGTGCCTTTGGCAATAACTGGATTCAACGGACGTTCCAGCTCGCGCGTCAATATTGCCCCAACTCCATCCTGATCCTGAACGACTACAACAATATTCGCTGGCAACACAATGAGTTTATTACGCTTGCCAGAGCACAAGGCAATTATATTGATGCCGTCGGCCTGCAGGCGCACGAGTTGAAGGGTATGACCGCCGCACAAGTTAAAACCGCGATCGACAATATCTGGAACCAGGTGGGCAAGCCCATCTACATTTCAGAATACGATATCGGCGATAACAACGATCAAGTACAACTGCAAAACTACCAGGCGCACTTCCCCGTGTTCTGGAATCACCCTCATGTCAGAGGCATCACTCTGTGGGGCTATGTCAACGGCAGAACCTGGATTGAAGGTTCCGGTTTGATTTCGGAAAACGGCACACCCCGTCCTGCCATGACCTGGTTGATGAATTACATCGGGCGTTAATAGCCTTGAAAAACGGCGATCCTCTTCTCGGGGAGGATCGCCTGCAACCTGAAAGTAAAGCTCACGGGATTTTCTGCGCATTTATTTGCTAGGAAATCCCGCGTTTCGAAAATAACATCCAGCTAATCAGTGCGAATTAGCGAGCAATAGTATCCGGGAGATATCAACAACCATGAACATCACCCTCAATTTACGCAAACGCGCGACGCAATTCGTGATGCTGGCAACAGCTGCAGCGTCGATGGCGTTACCGGTACAGGCTGCGTGCGAATACACTGTCACCAATCAATGGGGCAATGGTTTTACGGCCTCGATAAAAATCACCAACAACACCAACGCCGCCGTGAACAACTGGAATGTCAGTTGGCAATATGCGGGCGATAACCGCATCACCAACAGCTGGAATGCCACGGTCAGTGGTTCAAATCCTTACGCTGCAAGCAACGCGAGCTGGAATGGCAATTTATCAGCGGGCCAATCAACCGAGTTCGGTTTCCAGGGCACTAAAGGCAACGCCGCGCCGGAAATTCCCGCGCTGAGCGGCACGCTGTGTGGCGGTAGTAATCCGATTTCTTCCAGCAGTTCTTCCGCGCAATCTTCCGTTGCGGTGTCATCCAGCAGCGCGCTGTCCAGTTCCAGTGTAACGACCAGCGCTAGCAGCTCGTCCTATTCTCCACCTGCAAATAATTTTGCTGAAAATGGCGGCGTGGAAGATGGCTTAACGAACTGGGCAACGACCGCCGGCACGATTGCGCGCAACACCCAGGAAAGACGCAGCGGCTCGGCCAGCGCTTTTATCAGTGGCCGCACATCGGCGTGGAACGGATTAACTTTTAATGTTGGTTCACTCACGCAAGGCAATACCTATGATGTAGCCGTGTGGGTAAAACTGGCCGCCGGTTCGCCGGATGCGGAGATTATCCTCACAGCAAAACGCGAAGACGATGCGGACAGCAGCAGCTACAACGAATATTCCAATATCGCGCGCGTAACCGCCAACGCCACTAGCTGGACCTTGCTACGCGGCAACTACACACAGAGCGGAACGCCCTTTCAACATTTTATTATTGAATCGTCCAACACCAGCGTCAGTTATTACGCCGATGATTTTTCTGTGGGCGGTGAACGCGATGACGAACCGGTTGATTTAGTGGAAGCGAGCAATCCGATTATCTGGGCCGATGTGCCCGATCCTTCGGTGATTCGTGTGGGTGACACTTACTACATGACCAGCACCACCATGCACATGAGTCCCGGTGTGCCGGTGATGAAATCCACCGACCTGAAAAACTGGACGCTGATAAATTACGCCTACTCCACCCTTGCCAACACCGCGCAATTGAACCTGGAAAACGGGCAAGAAGCTTATGGTAACGGTTCCTGGGCGAGCAGCATTCGGTATCTGGACGGTACCTTCTATGTGAGTACTTTTTCTTACACCACCAACCGCACCTATATTTATCGAACCAACAATATTGAAGGCGGTTCCTGGACGACCTCGGTGCTCAATGGCCTGTATCACGATTCCGCCTTGTTCTTTGAAAATGGGCGCGTGTTTCTGGTTTACGGCGTTGACGATATTAAATTAATCGAACTCACCGCCGACGCCACCGCCATCAAGCCCGGCGGTATCAATCAAACCATCATCACCAAAGCTTCCGCCATCGCCGGTACCAATTTTTACGTACCTGCCGAAGGCGCACACCTGCAAAAAATCAATGGCCGCTATTACATCTCACTAATCAGTTGGCCAGTGGGCAGCGGGCGTTCGCAATTAATTTATCGCGCCGACAATTTAACCGGCCCCTATCAAGGCCGCATTGCCTTGCAGGATCAAGGCGTGGCGCAAGGCAATTTAGTTGATACACCCACCGGTGACTGGTACGCGTTTTTATTTAAAGACAACGGCGCCGTCGGGCGTATTCCTTACCTGGTGCCGGTGCGTTGGGAAAATGGTTGGCCGGTGTTTGGGGTGAATGGGCGCGTGCCGCAGCAACTGGGTTTTGCGGTGGAAAATTACGGGCTGGCCGGCGTGGTGACGGCGGATGAATTCAATAGCACACGTTTGCCCTTGCAGTGGCAATGGAACCACAACCCGGATAACAGCGGCTGGTCGTTACAGGCGCGCCCCGGTTTTATGCGTATCACCAACACGCGCCGCGACAGCAGTTTTGTCAACACGCGCAATACACTCACGCAACGCACTTTCGGCCCGCAAAGTTCCGCGCGCGTGGCGATGGAAACCAACGGCATGCGCGATGGTGACTACGCCGGTCTCGGTGCATTGCAAGCGCGTTACGGTTATGTGGGCGTGACGCAATCCGGCGGCAATAAATCCATCATCATGGTGGACACCACCTCCGGCAGTCCGCAGGAAATCGAACGCATCAGCCTCAATCAAAATCGTGTGTATTTCCGCATCGATATGGACTTCCGCAACCAGGCCGATCAGGCGCGGTTTTATTTTAGCCTCGACGGTTCCAACTGGCGCACCATCGGCAACACGTTGCGCATGACCTATGACCTGGACCATTTCATGGGGTATCGCTTTGCGCTGTTTAACTACGGCACGCAATCCACGGGCGGCTACGTCGATTTCGATTACTACCGTTTGGAGTAATCATCGCGTTTATCAACAGAAAAAAATAACAGCAAGACTTCACCGGCAAAAAAAACAGCGCCGCTTTTCATTCGGAAACGCGGCGTAAAACATAACGAAAGGAGAACCTGACAATGTATTTAATAAACCTCAACCCGATACTGCCGAGCGCGATCAAGCGGGCGTGCAGTGTCATTGGTGTGAGTGCGGCGCTTGCCGCCTTCACGCATGGCGCGTCCGCCGCGTGTACTTATTCTATCGATAACGATTGGGGCTCGGGTTTTGTGGCGAGCATTACCATCACCAACGATACCAACACAGCCATCAGTAACTGGAGTGTGAATTGGCAATACAACACCAATCGCATGTCGAGCGGCTGGAATGCGAATTTTTCCGGCTCCAATCCTTATACCGCCACCAACATGGGCTGGAACGGCAACATTGCGCCGGGCCAATCGGTCAGTTTTGGTGTGCAAGGTGAAACCAACGGCGGCAGCATCGAGCGCCCGACCATCAACGGCAGCGTGTGTGGTGGCGGTTCAACCTCCTCAACACCGGCGAGTTCATCCAGTGCGCCGAGCACCAGTTCCAGCAGCAGTTCGGTTGCCAGTTCTGTCGCACCATCAACGCTGGTGCTGCAGGAATCCCAGGGTGGTTTCTGTCGCGTTGACGGTACTGTCGATAATAACCACAGCGGTTTTACCGGTGCAGGATTTGCCAACACCAACAACGCGCAAGGCGCAGCGATTGTGTGGGCCGTACAGGCCGCCAGCAGCGGTCCGCGCACCTTGACCTTCCGCATGGCCAATGGCGGTACTGGCAATCGCAATGGTGCCTTGTTAATTAATGGCGGCAGTAACGGAAATTATTCCGTCAGCTTGCCTGCAACGGGCGGCTGGACAAATTGGCAAACCGTTTCTGTCGAAGTGGATCTGGTGCAGGGCAATAACGTGTTGCAATTGTCTGCATCGACGGCAGAAGGTTTGCCGAATATTGATTCACTGAGCGTCGCCGGTGCCAGTGTAACGGCAGGCAATTGTGGTAGCACCAGCTCCAGTTCTTCTTCCAGCAGTTCGTCATCCAGCTCGCCGTCCTGCGCGTTGCCGAATCGTTTCTCCTGGACCTCGACACCGCCGCTGATTTCACCGCAGCGTTCCAACTGGGCATCGGTAAAAGATCCAAGCATTGTGCGTTACAACGGTTTGTATCACATCTTCGCTACGGTGTTTGATACCTCTACCGGCGGCGACGGCAGTTGGGGTTCGATCTATATGAATTTTGCCGATTGGAATCAGGCCGGTTCTGCAACACAGGTTCCTTTCCGGGGAACAGCGATGGGTAACGCGGTTGCGCCGCAAGTGTTTTTCTTCCGCCCGCACAACCGCTGGTATCAAATTACGCAATGGGCCGGTGCCTATTCAACCACCACCGATATCACCAACCCGAGCAGCTGGTCACCGAAACAAAAATTATTGCAGGGCGAACCCGCTGGTGCGCTGGATTTCTGGGTGATTTGTAACGCGACCCATTGTTACCTGTACTTCTCGCGCGACGACGGTGTGTTGTATATGTCCAAAACCACCATCGGTAATTTCCCCAACTTCTCTGGCTATTCCATCGTGATGGAAGATCATCGTGGCAATGGCAACAGCTTCCTGTTTGAAGCGGCGAATGTGTATAAGGTTGATGGCTTCAATCAATATTTATTGTTGGTGGAAGCCTATTACACACCGGGTTACGGCCCGCGTTATTTCCGCTCCTGGACATCGTCCAGTCTCGATGGTCCCTGGACGCCGCTTGCCGATACCGAAGCCAATCCTTTTGCGGGCGAGAACAATGTGGAATGGCCGCAAGGCAAATGGTCACGCGGTATCAGCCACGGCGAGTTAGTGCGCTCGGGTTACGACGAGCGGCTTACGATTGATCCGTGCAATCTGGAATTCCTCTACCAAGGTGAAGCCGGCACGGCATCGTCCTACGGGCGAATTCCTTACAAGCTTGGTTTGCTGCGGTTAAAACGATAAGCGCTACCGCAGTTTAAATTTGGTGTGCTCGTGTTAGCTGCAATGAATTATTTCCCGCAATCCATTGCAGCTTTTTTTCACGGAACCACCAGGTAATCATGTGAGATGGGTAAGACCCCGCCAATGAATAGCGCTGATGTCGCGGTAAAGGTGAAAGAACGCCATCTTTAATGCGCAGCAGCAGCAAACTGACATTGGCATTGCAGCGCCTGGCAACAGGCGCTTTTTTTTTGCCCTAACCGTAGGTCGGATTAGCGCAGCGTAATCCGACAAGTGCTTACGAA
>DATJLH010000119.1:0-23799 GCA_035490615.1 Cellvibrio sp. | reverse complement strand
ATTTCACCGAATTTATTGGCGATGTTGCCGTATGTGGTGACGATTGTGGTGTTGGTGATGATGATGCGGCGTAAACATGGGCAGGGGGTGGTTGCGCCTCGCTCTTTGGGGCGGCCTTATTATCCGGTTAGGTAGTTTTTTGGTGGGGGTTTTAATTTTGGGCGGAGTGGTAATTGGGTAAAGGTTTGTGAGACACGCCGTGAATACATCCCTGTAGGCTTGGCGCCGGCATCCCTACGCGCTCCCGGCGCTTCGGGAAACTTCCCACATCCATGTGGGTCGTCCATGCCGGCGACAGTCTCACAAACCTTTACCCAATTCCCTTTGACCAGTTGTGTTTTTTTCGAATGGTTAAAAAGCAGAATGAATTTAATTGCTCAGGATCTTTCGCTGCTAATGTTTCATAGCCTGGTTTACAAAAAAATGACAAGCAATGCACATTAATTTTATGCAGCATCAATTTTAGCTGCTATTCCTTTTGTGCTTTTAAAGAAGTTTAAATATACCACTGAACTCGCAGGTATGAGTCCGGTGTTGATGTCGGAGACCATCACCCGCATGGACGCGGGTGATGAGCCTACAGGGATGTATTCACGGCGTGTCTCCGACATCAACACCGGACTCAGGCCCAACCCCGAAACAAGTAAATGCTCATTGCAATAAAGTTGAGGAAAAAACATGAAACTACGTCACCTGTTGGGATTGGCAACCGCCACACTGATCAGCTGGAGCACCGCCCTCTCCGCCGAGCCACTCAAAGTCGGCTTCGTCTACGTCAGCCCCATCGGCGACGCCGGATGGACCTACATGCACGATGAAGCACGTAAAATTGTTGCCAGCGAATTCGGCGATAAAATTGAAACCTCCTATGTCGAAAGCGTCGCCGAAGGTGCCGATGCCGAACGGGTGATTCGCAACATGGCGTCGCGCGGTTACGACCTTATTTTTACCACTTCATTCGGCTACATGAACCCCACCATCAAAGTGGGAAAAATGTTTCCCAAGGTAAAATTTGAACACGCCACCGGTTATAAAACGGCACCCAATGTCGGCAATTACCAAGCGCGGGACTACCAGGGTCGCTACCTCGCCGGTATGGTGGCTGGCGCCATGAGTAAGGATGGCGTGATCGGTTATGTCGGCGCCTTTCCGATTCCTGAAGTCATTCGCGGAATCAATTCCTTTATGCTCGGCGCCCAACAAATGAATCCGGATATTAAAATGAAAGTGGTGTGGGTGAATACCTGGCATGACCCCGCAAAGGAGCGTGAAGCGGCGGAAAGTTTAATCTTGCAAGGTGCCGATGTGTTGACGATGCACACTGATTCTGCCGCCGTGGTGCAGGCCGCAGCAGCGAAGAATGTGTATGCCGTAGGTTTTAATTCCGATATGACGGCGTATGGTCCTAAAGTCCATCTGACGTCGTCTACCCAACATTGGGAAAGTATTTACCGGGCCAAGATTCAGGCAGTGCTGGATGGCACCTGGAAATCGGAATCGATCTGGCACGGTTTAAAAGAAGGCGTGGTGGATATCTCGCCGATCAATCCTGTTGTGCCGCAGGCAGTTGCGGATAAAGTCCAACAGTATAAGGCCGAGATTATCGCCGGGGAGCGCGATGTGTATCAGGGGCCAATCTATAACCAGGCCGGTGAACTGGTGGTAGCTGAAGGCAAGTTTCTGAATGATGAAGAATTGCACAAGCAAAACTGGTATGTGAAAGGCATTGAAGGCAAAATACCCCGGTAATATTTATCGCGGTGCTTGACGGGGGTTTACCCGTCAAGCAGAAAGGACACACTAACATATCAGCGAGACACAATAACGATGGCCAACAAGATTTTGGAAAAAGCCCTGGACTTTGACCCTACCGAAACCCCGACCGGTAAATATAAACCGGGCAAGATCCGTGACCGCAACCTGACGAATATCATCAATGCGGCAGAAGAAGAATTTGTCCAGAACGGTTACCGCGGCACCAGTATTCAGGCGATAGCGGATCGCGCCGCTATCCCCAAAGCGAACGTGCATTATTATTTCAAAAGCAAATCCAATTTATATATTGCCGTACTGGATAATCTCATTCATTTATGGAACGATTTTTTTGATAACATCAAAGAAGATGATGATCCCGCTGTCGTACTCGATGAATTTATCCGCAAAAAAGTGGAGCTATCTTATACTCACCCACGCGCGTCAAAGTTATTTGCCATGGAGATGATTCAGGGCGCGCCCCATTTAAAAGACTACATCCGCACCGAGATGCGCCAATGGGTACGCACCAAAGCGCGGATTATCGAGAGCTGGATTGAACAGGGGCGCATGGCCAAAGTTGATCCGGTGCAGCTGATTTTTTTAATCTGGTCGTCTACGCAACATTATGCCGACTTCGATGTGCAAGTACTCACCATCATGAACCGCGCCGAATACGAGCCGGATATGGTGCGCGATATCTCCAATTTTCTCAGCGACATTATCCTCAAGGGTTGCGGCCTGGAGCCACCGGCGCGCGCACCTGCCATAAGCGACGCGCATCCATGACAACCCGCCTTGACCCTGGCATCGCAACCGATGCCACCTGGATTAAAAACCCGCTCGCCTGTTGGACCGGCAATACGCAGGATGCCAGCAACGGTATAGTGATTCGCGGCAACCGGATTATTGAACTGGTTGCCCGTGGCCAAACACCGCAAACAACGTATCAACACAGCTTTGATGCGTCCAATCATGTGGTATTGCCTGGCCTGATTAATTGCCATCATCATTTTTACCAGACGTTAACGCGTGCTTTGCCAGCAGCATTAAATAAAGAATTGTTTCCCTGGCTGCAAGCGCTCTACCCGGTGTGGGCGAACCTCAATGACGACGCCATCTTCGCCTCCACGCAATTGGCGCTCAGTGAATTGTTATTGTCCGGTTGTACCACCGCAGCGGATCATCATTATGTATTCAGCAGCATCATGCCCCATGCGATTGATGTACAGGTTGCTGCCGCCAGCGCAATCGGTAGTCGCGTCACCTTGACCCGGGGCTCTATGAGCCTCGGCCAATCCGCCGGCGGCCTGCCGCCGGATTCTGTGGTGGAAACCGATGCGCGCATTTTATCCGAGAGCGAGCGCCTCATCAGAACGTATCACGATCCCGCTGAAGACTCCCTGTGCCAGATTGCACTTGCACCCTGCTCGCCTTTTTCTGTTACGCCGGACCTGATGCGCGAGACAGCCAAACTCGCGCAACAAAATAATGTGTTATTGCATACGCATCTCGGTGAAACCGAAGATGAAAATAGTTTTTGCCTGAAAAAATTTGGGCAGCGGCCAGTGGATTACCTTGAAGAGGTGGGCTGGCTGCACAATCGCGTCTGGTTGGCCCATGGCATTCATTTTAATGATGACGAAGTTCAACGCCTGGGTCATGCATGTACCGGTATTTGTCATTGTCCATCGTCCAATATGTTGTTAGCGTCCGGTATGTGTCGCACGCTGGATTTACAGCGTGCTGGTGCACCGGTTGGCCTCGGTGTCGATGGCTCTGCATCCAACGATGGATCAAACATGATGCAGGAAGTCCGTCAGGCCATGTTGCTGCAAAAACTGCGTTATGGCGCTGCACAGTTTTCCCATCTCGATGCGCTGTCCATGGCCACGCAAGGTAGCGCGAGACTATTGCATCGAAACGAGCTGGGCGAAATCGGCGCAGGCAAGCAAGCTGACCTCGCTTTATTTCGTCTGGATGAGCCACGGTTTTCCGGTTATGGCGATGCCGTTGCAGCACTGGTCCTGTGCGGAGCCCAGCGCGCCGATTACGTGATGGTGGGCGGTCAATGGAAAGTCAAAGAGGGCATACTGTTTGAGCATGATATCCAGGAAATTATCGCTCGCCACTCGCTTGCCGCCAAACACCTGACCCGTCGGCTGAATGGCTGAATTATTCGGTGAATGTCCGCTTATGTTGGGGTTCGCACAGTCGCCCTCCATGACCAACCGTAAAGTAAAGAAAAATTGCTACGGCTGATTGGACGAAGGGCTCATCACAAGTACGATAATTATTGATGACATTACGTCCCCTGCGCCTGACTAAGTGGGATAACGTAATGATGGAAATGGATGTTAAACAACTGCGCGAGAATTTTTCGCGCACCCGGCAACTCAGTGAACATCTGTCAAATATGTTGACAACAGATGAACACATGCTGCAATCCATGCCAGATGCGAGCCCCACCAAATGGCATCTGGCACATACCTCCTGGTTTTTTGATACATTTGTTCTAAAACCCCGTAACGCCAGCCCTGTATTTCCTGAGTACTTTTCTTATTTATTTAATTCCTATTACAACGGTGCAGGTCCGCAATTTCGTCGGGCGCAGCGCGGTTTAATTGCACGACCCAGTCTCGACGAAGTCTGGAGTTACCGTTTCGCTGTTGAAGAAAAACTCCAGCATCTCTGGAATGATTTCACATCCGACGAATTGGCGCTGGTTGAGTTGGGTATTCACCACGAACAACAACATCAGGAACTTATCGTCACCGACATCAAGCATGCACTGTCATTTCATCCACAGTTTCCCGCCATCATCCCCGTTGCGCAACCGGATACACCCACCGCCGCCGTCGGCATGCAATGGCAGGATTTTCCTACAGGCGAATTTCGGGTCGGGTGCGATACAGGATTTTGTTTTGATAATGAGATGCCGCGTCACCTGACTCACATCAACGGTTTTCGTCTGGCGAACCGCTGCGTAACGAATGGCGAGTATCTGGCATTTATAGAAGATAAAGGTTACCAGCGAGCGACGCTTTGGTTGTCCGAGGGCTGGACATGGGTGAATGAGACGCGCGCAACAGCGCCCTTGTATTGGCACTGGCTGGACGGCGCCTGGCATGTTTACACCCTGGGTGGTTTGCAACCGCTGCGCCTGGATGAGCCTGTTTGCCATGTGAATTATTTTGAAGCAAATGCCTTTGCTGCCTGGTCCGGCAAACGTTTGCCCACCGAATATGAATGGGAAATTGCTTCAACGACTGCCAGCAACAATAGCCATTTTCTGAATCCGACCCGCCTTCATCCACAAGCAGCAGAACGACAACCGGGCCTGCAGCAGATGTTCGGTGATGTCTGGGAGTGGACGCAAAGTGCTTATCTACCCTACCCCGGTTATCGCCCCGCCGCTGGCGCCGTCGGTGAATACAACGGAAAATTTATGGTGAACCAGTGGGTGTTGCGCGGCGGTTCCTGTGCGACACCGGCCGGGCATATCCGAGCCAGCTACCGCAATTTTTTTCCTGTTAACGCCAGTTGGCAATTTTCTGGAGTGAGGCTCGCCGATGAACTCGATTAACGCTGAAAAGATAACAGAAGGTGCCGCTTACTACCGGGAAACGCAATTTCTACAAGATGTTATTCACGGCTTGAGCCAATCCCCAAAATCCTTGCCCTGTAAGTATTTTTATGATGAACGCGGCTCTATTTTATTTACCGAGATCTGCAAAACAAAAGAGTATTACATCACCACCACCGAGCTGACGTTGCTCGATGAAATATTACCGGATATCGCGCGCCTGGTTGGGCGCAACGCCAACATCATTGAATACGGTAGCGGCGAAGGCCGCAAGATTCGTCACCTGTTGGCTGCACTGGATAATCCCAAGTCCTATACACCCATCGATATCTCTGCGGAAATCTTGTTGCGCTCAACCAGTCAATTAAAGCGCGAATTTCCGCAGATCATCATTCATCCGGTGGTGGGAGATTACACGAGCCATATCCGGCTACCGGAAGTCGTCGCCTCAGACCGGATAAACCACCGCGTAGTATTTTTTCCCGGTTCCACCATTAGCAATTTCAGCCCCGAGGAAGCACAGGCGTTCCTTGGTCGCATCAATGCCTTGTTAAAACCGGGTGATGGTTTACTCCTGGGCGTGGATCTGTTGAAGTCCCCCAACCGCTTGCATGAGGCCTACAACGATAAAGAGGGCGTCACTGCGGATTTCAACCTCAATCTGTTACGCCGCATCAATAACGAACTCGATGCTGATTTTGACCGTCATCAGTTCGAACACTATGCTTTTTTCAACATGGAGCTGTCGCGCATTGAGATGCACCTGGTCAGTTTGAAAAACCAGACAGTGCATATTGCCGGCCACCGCTTCCATTTTAAATGCGGTGAAACAATCCACACCGAAAATTCCTATAAATACACCATTGAAGATGTGGCCAAACTGGGCATTGCCTGCGGCTTCAACCACATCAAAGCCTGGACTGATCACAACGCGTTATTCAGCATTCACTACTTAATGCGCGCGTGACGTTCCCTTACTGATTGATGACTTCACGAAACCCACGAAAGATCGCTTCCGGGCGGGTTTTGCGACACACTTTACTGGGCGGGTACTGATCATCCTTTATCAAGGTGCCAGCCGTCCTGGCATCCAGATGTGAACGCTCTTTGCCATCCCATCGCTTGTCCGGCATGCGCGTATCAGTCGTTTGCTTCCAGGGCTTATCCGTCGCCTGGTAAGCAACCTTCAACGCTTGCCTGTCTCCTTCACACAGACGGTTATCCAGTGCGATCATGACCGCAAGCGTATCCCAAAAATAATATTCGCCAGACGCAATAAACCAATCGTTTTTATCCAGCACCTGATCCCCGAATTTTGCTGACGGAGTTTTCAATGCCTGCTTGAATTCTTTGGCAACCTGCTGTGTGACACGAACAGAATTGGTTACATCCAACCCCACCAGAATAATCGACAACCCGGACTGCAACACCTTGTCAGCCGCCAGTGGATCAATAAAGATATTCCACTCCGCCGTCGTGTTCGGATGGCCATCGGTAAAATTCGGCACGATGATATTGCCCGGCACATCAAGATTACCCCCCATAATGACAAGCTGCTCAACGCGCGTTTTATCCTCCGGATAACGCTCCAGCCACTGCGCAATATTGGTTAAAGGACCGGTGGCAATCAGTGTTACCGGCATCGTGGATTCTTGCAGCGCCTTATGAATCACCTCAACCGCGTGCCCTTTGGAAGCTGTCCGTCGGCTTTTCTTCACCGGCACACCCGACAGCGTATCCGAATCCACTCGCCAGGCTTCGGGAAAGACAAAATACCCATCCAGCGGCCAATCATCACCGCAAGCCACCGGAATATCCTGCGTAACATCACCCGGAAGATCCAACAGCGAAAGCGTGTTAGCAATCCCCGGCTTACACCGGGTTTCACCACTGGCAGAAATAGTAACCGCAATCACATCCGCCTCGGGATGATGCAACAAATACAGCAACGCCGCCCAATCATCGATGGCCATGTCGTTATCAAAGATGATGGGTTTAGCTTGCGACAGAAAAGAAAATCCGGTTAGTAAAAACAAACAAAAAGTTATTGCACAGAGCTTCATGGTTTTACTCGAAAATAACTATAATAAGAAAACAAACTTGAAGCTCACACAATTCAAGTTTGGCATTAGGTTTTTTGGTTTCGAAACCCTCAAGTCATGGACGACTTGAGGGAGCTACACGGACGATTCATTCACCACATCCCTGTGGCTCACCCTTCGGGCAGCTTCGCTGTGCAAATTGGCTGTCCTGCCAATTTGTTATGCGTTTTCGAAACCAAACGGCCTAATGCCAAACGAACTACGAAGCACCAACTTCAATATTACTTCCCCGGAATCGTCGTTTTATATTTATCCCAATCACTCAACAACGCCTGCACCACCCGATTACCCAAACCATAAGCCGCCTCAATCGCAGGCATACCCTTATCCGGATACGGCGCCGTCGTGCTCCACGCCGCGGTTTTACCCGGCGGCGGAAAACTGTAATTACTGACCGTGCGCAGCACCAACACCCGCTGTGTATCCACCAAACCGGTTTTAGCCAAGCGATGCAATGCCGTCAGCGACCCGTTATCCTCCATATTTGTGGTCATGAAATTACTGTCTTTCCCGGCATGCAAATGCATCCAGTCATTGGCCCAGTTGTTGAGCAACTCACCATGCCAATAAGTGCTGGAGCCGATAGTATCGCCGACGGTGACAAACGGCGGGCGCAATGCCTGCTCAAAGCCTTTGTATTGCGCACGGAAACGTTTCATCGCCGGTGTATCCGCAACAGGATGATCTTTCGTGAGTTGATACGCCCAATCCACCAACCGCGGATTCAGGTGATAAACAATCGTATCCACGGTCCAACCCGTTGCCTCCTGATTCGGCTCTTTTGCGCCCAGCGGAATCAAGCCGTACTCCCAGGTTTTGGGAATCTCGCGGCCATCAATTTCATAAAGCAAATCGCCATCCACCACATGCTTCGCCCAAACGCCGGTGCCCAGTGACACATCCAGCGGATCACCACCACCAATACCGGCGATAACCCAATACGCATTGGAAAGATCAAAACGCGGGTCCATTCCCAAGGCCATTACCGACGCTGTGGCATTAGTCACACCACCACCGGTGCACAGCGCGAGCACCCCTGCCTCATTCATGTGCAAATCGTAAGCCCCCAGTGGAAACGGAAATACCTTGTCGAGCTTTTGCCGCTCAATCCACAACTGATACTCACCCGCCTGATCCCCGGTGACTTCACCGGTTTCAAACATACTCACGACCACCACTTTCACGGGAATGGCGGCACTTACGCCGATGCTGAGCAACAGGCCCAACACCAGCAAAAAGGTTTTACTGATTGAATTCAACACAACTTACCTCTGCTATCGATAGATTAAAAATTCGCACTGCCAGTACAGCACCCAAGCGGTTATGCAAATATTTGACCAATTGGACAGAAAATAACGAAATGCGGAGACAGTATCTCGAAGAGCTCTCGATGCGGAGTTTGGCGTTAGGTGACTTGTTCCGAAACCCTCAATTCAGGGATGAATTGAGGGAGCTACAGGGACGTATTGATGCGTTTTCGGAACAAGTCACCTAACGCCAAACGGGTTAAGAAACACCCAACCAGACTTAGATCCCATTTTGTGATTTTTAACCGCATCTACAACCAAGGATTGTTGGCGTTTAACCGATATGACTGCTAGATTTTCAGGGCTGCCCCGTCAGCAATCACAATAATGATCGACGCCAGTAGGTCTGGCCTCCCCTTCGGGATCTTTCAAAAAAACAACAGGAGCCGAGGATGCCGACAAGTTCAACCGCCAGAACTGCCGTACCGCCTGCCCAGAGCAACCCCGCCACACCATCGGCTATCGACCTCAGCATGTTTGAGATCAGCGTCAGCCAGCTACTGGGCTTCGATTACGTCTTTCTTGGTGGACCCGCTACCGCCTGCTTTAGCCAACTGTCGACGGCAAAAGCCGTTATTGCCCAACTGGTTAATACACTTGCCGTTGCACCCGAGCAAACCGTGTTTATAACCCTCGCAGGCCAGGACGGTGAGCTTCCCTGCTTTACCCGCCACGATGTCACCTGGAACCAGGGCCAGATTGAAGCCCTGAACCACACGCTGATTGAGCATCCCGAGCAGCAGGAATTCATCAATATGATCTGGCAGTGCAGCTCGGGCCAGACAACCTGAGTTTCCGGCCTTTCCCCTCGGAAATCCTGTGCTAAAGTAAATTCATCAGCAATCGGCGCCATCGGCACTCATCCAGGGAGACGGATAACAATAATGCGGCGCCTGGAGTTACCCAATAACGGGACGTAGATTCCCGAATCAACCACAGGAAACCAGCATGATTTTTCCTTCCAGAGCAATACGTCTGGCTCTTAGCCTATGCATGAGTATTTTCTTGGGTGTTGTGTCCATCTCTGCAAGCGCGCAAGAAAAAACCATCACCATCAATATGAAATCCAATGTGCAAACTGATTACATGAACGGTTTGCTTAAGTTGGCCCTGAGTTACAGCGGCAAGGATTATGTTTATCAAAGCACGAGCGAAGTGTATTCGCGCCCGCGCCTGATGGAATCAGTAAAGAACGGCAGCGTTTCGGTCATGTGGGGCGGCACGTCCGAGCAAATGGAAAAAGACTTTATCCCCATTCGCATCGATGCCTATCGCGGACTGATGAACCACCGGTTGTTATTTATTCGCGAAGGCGATCAGGCACGCTTTGATCAGGTTAAAACCCTGGATGACCTGCGCAAGATTACTTTTGGCCAGGGGCGCAGCTGGCAAGACGCGGCGATTCTGGAACAGGCCGGCTTCACCGTGATAAAAGCCACCAAAAAACCCAGCTTGTACTACATGCTCGACGGCGGCCGCTTTGACGCATTTCCGCGCGGTGCCAACGAAGTCTGGACGGAGTTATCGGCGTTCCCCGATTTACCCTTAACGGTTGAAAAAAATCTTGTCATTATTTATCCGTTGCCGACGTATTTTTTCGTCAGCCCGGAAGACCCGGAATTAGCCAAAGACCTGGAAAATGGCCTGGAAGCCGCCATTGCCGATGGTACTTTTGACCGCTATTTCTTTAATAGCCCGGAAGTGAAAGAGGCGTTAACCAAAGCCAACTTGAGCAAGCGCCGTGCGTTTCGGATTGATAATCCGTTTTTGCCGAAAGCGACGCCGTTAAACCGCAAGGAATTATTTCTGGATTTGACAAAAATTCAGAGTGAGGAAGAGTAGATTTATGCGTAGGTCGGATTAGCGCAGCGTAATCCGACAGCGGGTTGGCATAATGGTAATGATTTAAAAGCAAGCTCGTTGTCGGATTACGCTGCGCTAATCCGACCTACAAAAGCGGCAAAATTATGTTTTATGAAAGGCGGGTTTTAAAATCCTCGTAGCCGAATTCGCGGATCACGCGCAATTCATTCGTGCGCGAATCCCACAAGGCGATCGAGGGCAAATTGATGCCGTTAAACGTGGTGGTTTTTACCATGGTGTAATGGGCCATATCATCAAACATCAACCGCTGACCGGGATGCAGCGGTTCGGCAAAACTGTAATCACCGATCACATCTCCCGCCAGGCACGTCATACCACCCAGTCGATAGGTATAAGGAAATTCCTCCGGCATACCGGCTCCGAGAATATCGGCGCGATAAGGCATCTCCAAGACATCCGGCATATGACAGGTGGCTGAGGTGTCGAGGATCGCCTGGTGCATGCCGTTCCATAATACATCCAGTACTTCCGCCACCAGCACACCACTGTGAATGGCCACTGCTTCGCCCGGCTCCAGGTACACCTGAACATCGTAACGGCGAGAAAACGCTTTAACCATCTGAATCAATTCGTCGACCTGATAATCATCGCGACTGATGTGATGACCGCCGCCGAAGTTAACCCACTCCATCTGTGCCAGATAGGGGCCGAACTTCTCTTCTACAGCAGCCAGCGTACGTTGGAGTGGCGGTAAATCCTGCTGGCACAGCGTATGGAAATGCAAACCGGAAATACCGTCCAACAAATCGGCGTTAAACTGCGATAAAGGGACACCCATCCGCGAACACGGTGCGCAAGGATCGTAAAGCGCCACCTCTCCTTCCGAGTGTTCAGGGTTGATACGAATACCGAAGTGCAATTGCGGACGATCTTTTTTTGCCGCCATCGCCAGGGGTTTAAACCGTTGCCATTGTGAAAACGAATTAAACACCACGTGATCAGCAACACGCAAAATCTCGATCAAATCCGCTTCTTTATACGCAGCAGAATAACAATGTACTTCTCCACCAAATTCCTCGCGCCCGAGACGCGCCTCATGCAAGCCGCTGGCGCAGGTACCCGACACATATTGCTTGAATAGCGGCGCCAGGCTCCAGCAGGAAAAGGCTTTTAAGGCTGCCAGCACTTTTGCACCGCTCTCCCGTTGTACACGGTTGAGGATTTGCAGGTTCGCCTCAACCGCAGCCACATCCACCACAAAACAGGGTGAAGGCACGCGCGTGGCATCAAAACGGGAAAACGTCTGGCGCATAATGGAATTACGGCTCCATGGCTTCAATGTTGGTGGCTGACACATCACCCACTTGCCAGGGCAAACCGTAGACGTTCAGGTCTTCCATAAAGGGATCGGGATCAAACTGTTCCATATTCCACACCCCGGGTTGTTTCCATTTACCCTGCAGTATCATCTTGGCACCGATCATCGCCGGTACGCCCGTGGTGTAAGAAATCGCCTGGGATTTTACTTCGGCGTAACAGGCTTCATGATCACACACATTGTAGATAAACATGGTGCGCTCTACGCCGTCCTTGATACCGGTGGCCATACAACCGATGCACGTCTTGCCCTTGGTCAAAGGGCCAAGGCTGGCGGGATCGGGCAGCAAGGCTTTCAGGAATTGCAGCGGAATAATCTCCTTGCCTTCAAACATGACCGGCTCAATGGAGGTCATGCCGACATTGCCCAGCACTTCAAGGTGCTTAAGGTAATTGTCCGAAAATGTCATCCAGAAGCGCGCGCGTTTTATCTCGGGGAAATTTTTTGCAATGGATTCCAGTTCTTCGTGGTACATCAAATAAATTTTCTTGGGGCCGATCTCCGCCGGGAAGTCATACACACGATTCACTGAAAGCGGATCGGTTTCACGCCACTCACCATTTTCCCAATAGCGACCTTTAGCGGTCACTTCGCGAATATTAATTTCCGGATTGAAGTTGGTAGCGAAAGGTTTGCCGTGGTCGCCGGCATTACAATCGATGATGTCGAGATAATGGATCTCGTCAAAATAATGCTTCTTCAAATAGGCCGTGTAAACGTTGGTTACACCCGGATCAAAACCGGAACCCAACAACGCCATCAAGCCGGCGTTTTTGAATTTATCCTGATAATCCCACTGCCAGGAATATTCAAATTTGGCAGTCTCCGGCGGCTCGTAGTTGGCGGTGTCGAGATAGTCGACGCCCGCTTCCAGACAGGCGTCCATGATATGTAAATCCTGATATGGCAGGGCCACGTTGATAACCAGGTCCGGTTTTTCTTTGTTCAACAAAGCGACCAGTTCCGGCACATTGTCGGCGTCCACTTGTGCGGTTTTTATGGGGCGATCCAGTTGTGCTGCCAAGGCTTTGCATTTTGCTTCGTTACGGCTGGCCAATACGATCTCGGAAAATACGTCCGGCAGTTGCGCACATTTATGTACCACCACACCGCCGACACCACCGGCACCAATAATCAGGACTTTTGCCATCACTTTCTCCATTGACAGGAACTTATTAACAGAAATTTTTGTGTTGTTGCTTGGAAGAATTTTTTTGTCGGATTACGCCCCGTTGGGGCTAATGCGACCTACGTGTATTTTGGGTAGGTCGCGTTAGCGCAGCGTAACCCGACAATCATTCGCTTAACGTTCGAAATAGGTGTACCCGCGCAGGCTATCGGTAAAGGCCGCCAGCATCTGTTGGCGATCCGCCACACTGATACGCCCATCGCGCACGGCTTGTTCCGCGGTGGTGCGGAAAGATTGATACATGGCGTTGGGATCGTATTCCACGTAACTTAATACATCTGCGATGCTATCGCCGTGCAATTCATGCACAAACTCAATGCTGTTATCTGCATTGATGCGCACACTCGCCACATTGGTATCACCAAATAAATTGTGCAGGTCACCCAGCGTTTCCTGATATGCACCCACCAGGAATACACCCAGATAATATTCTTCGCCGGCTTTTACTGTGTGCAAAGGCAAGGTACTCGTCTCACCTTCCGGGCCGGCAAACTTTTGCAACTTACCGTCACAGTCACAGGTTAAATCCGCAATGATGGCCTGGCGCGTCGGCTCTTCGTGCAGGCGATGGATCGGCATAACCGGAAATACCTGCTCAATGGCCCAGGAATCCGGCAACGATTGAAACACGCTGAAGTTGCCGTAATAAATATCCGCCAATTGTTGCGGCAAGGTTTCCAGCTCTTGCGGGATGCGTTTCATCTGCGGCAACAACTGCGCAATTTTTTGCAGGCCCGCCAGGTAAAGGTTTTCACCCAGTGCGCGATGACGCAACGAAATATCGCCACGGTGAAACAGATCGCGAATCTGGTCGCGATAATAAATCACGTCGTTGTAACACTCTTGCAAGGTGTTCGGTTTGATCACCGACAGCGAGTGCCACATGTTTTCAATCATCTCGTGAGAATCTGCCGGTAATTCGTCGGGCAAAGGCGCCGGCTCGAAATGCGTGACATCAAGGATATTGAACAATAGCACGGCGGTGTGCGCCACCGTGGCGCGCCCGGATTCCGTCACAATAATAGGATGCGGAATTTCGTGTTCGTCCAGGGACTCCTGGATGGCCTCGACCACGTCGATACAATATTCCTGCACGGAATAGTTACGACTGTGGCCGCTGGTGCTACAGGTGCCGTCGTAATCAATCGCCAGACCGCCGCCCAGGTCCATATAACCGAGCGGCGCACCCTCCCCGACTAATTCAATGTAATAACGACAGGCTTCCAACACCCCGGCACGAATACTGCGGATGTTGGGAATTTGGGAACCGAGATGAAAATGCAGTAACTGAAAGCAATGTAATAAATCCGCTTCGCGCAGGCTATCAACCACTGATACCAGCTCGTTGGTATTCAACCCAAACAGGCTGCGATCGCCACTGTCTTCACTCCAATGGCCTTCCACTTTGGTGGATAATTTCAAGCGCACACCAATCAGGGGATCAACCCCCAGAGCGCGACTGCGCTCAATCACGATAGGTACTTCGGCCAGGGTTTCCAACACAAAAAAACATTTAAAGCCCAGCTTGCGCGCCTGCAAACCCAGATCAATAAATTCCGCGTCTTTATAGCCGTTGCAAATGATCACGCTTTCGCGATCTTTCAGGGTTGACAAGGCAATCATCAATTCCGCCTTGCTACCCGCCTCAAGGCCGTGATGGTAACGCTCGCCGAAGCGCGCGATCTCTGCAATCACGTGACTTTGTTGATTCACCTTGATGGGAAATGCGCCGCGGTATTGGCCTCGGTAACCACTTGCCTGGATGGCAGCCGCAAAAGAATCATTCAAGGTACTGATGCGCGTATCAACGAGGTTTTCGAGACGCAGCAACACCGGCATATCCAGCCCGCGCTGTTGTAGACCCTGGGCAATTTCCAATAACGAGATGGAAGATTCACCACCGTTGACCGGCACCCTGACAATAACCTCACCGGAATCAGAGACACCGAAATAGCCGTTACTCCATTCATCAATGCCGTAGAGTTCGGCGGATTTACGTGAGGTCCAGTTGGGAGGGATGTAGGATTTATTCAACGATTGGATACCTTAAGTTGAGTGATTGATGGAAAGGTCAGCTGACTGACGCCCGGCCAGATACCGGTAACCTCAATGACACCACAGCTTCGCCAAGTTCCTGTTATCTATACACAGGCATATCGATAAACAGGCACCTAAAAACAAAACCGGCAGTACAAGCGCCTGTGTTACACGCCTGTGCAAATTCGAGTCTGTGCGGATTCGGGCGCAATTGTCCACATTCTCATTCAAAAATAAAGCTTTTTCATGACGATAGAGGATGGCCGCAGATGAAAACAGCTCTCATTTAAATTGCGCCGGGCTATTCTGGCATCACACTTAAGAGAGTGACAAGTGCAGAATACAATTGTTACAACAAGAAAGAGGGTGGGATAAAACAATCAGCCTGCACCGGGGTAACGACGACTAATGTTCGGACCAATTGGTGCGACGCCGGTGAAGAATAAGCCCCAAAATTCCCACCGCAACCAGCATCAGGGTGGTTGGTTCCGGAATAGATGCGCGACTGGCGCGCGCTGGTTCTACGTGTACGGCAACCGGTAAACCGGCGGCACCCAACCAGGGTTCCCGTGCATCGGCTACATCACCCCTGGTGGCTACCGACGATAGACTGGCAAAGAGTTCTCGCTCAAACACATCGAGATTGACCAGAAAATCCCTGCCGTACATTGGCGGTTCCTGATAGATGAAGGTGACAAAGGATTTCAGTGAAAGGTCGCGGGCCGACTGCCCACCCAGGGCGAGGTCACGGGTAAATAATCGGCGGTCGCCTGCGGGCTCCCATTCGCTGCCCAACAACGACTGCATCGCCACCGATTGGCTGGCCATATCCATGTCAGCGTGATCAACAAATGGGTGCGCCTGCGCATTTGCTATCCATAGATTTGCCATCACCAGACCCGCAGCCATGCCAAGGATATGTCGTTGAATCGAATACAATCCGGTTATCGTAAAATGCCGTTTCATGTTCATGCGCCGACTCCTGTCTTCTGTTATTCACAGACTCGCTCAAGCAGCTTTTACACCAACCTGAAAAGATAACCGTGAATCAATCAGTTAAAACCTGACACATATTTTTTTCACGACGCCTGCGTAAAAAATGTCGACTTGCTGATAATGCTTTATTGGATGTAACGGCATGGATTGTCGATGGATTTCGCGTGAGGGTCAGTGTGTTTAGTCACATATCATGCTGCGGTTGGACGAAAATAAATAACACGGTAAGTGAGTAACACACTGGCTACTGTCAAACCGACACACAATGCAATCCAGAAACCGCGGGCGCCCATTGGCTCCACTAACCAGGGCGTAAAGGTGAGCACATAACCCAGCGGTAAACAAATCGCCCAGAACGACAACAGCATGATAAACATGGGGATGCGCGTATCGCGATAACCGCGCAAGGTGTTGATCATCGTGACCTGAATGACATCAGCAATTTGAAAAATGGCGGCGAACAAAAACAAACTCACGGCGACATCAAGTACAGCGGAATCGCTGGTGTAAAAACTGGCGATAAGGTCACGACCGAACAACAAGACCGGTGCGTTGATCAGCGAAATACCCAGGGCCAATACCAATGCACTGCGTGCCAACAATTGCGCGCGCTCCGGCGCGTGTGCGCCCACTAAAAAACTGACGCGCAATGTCAGCGCCATACCAAGACTCAAGGGCACCATAAACAACAGCGAGATGGCATTAAGCACAATTTGATGCCCCGCTACCACCTTGGGTCCGAGCGGTGCGAGAAACAGCGCAATCACGGCAAACATACTGACTTCAACAAACATCGTAAAACCAATCGGCAGGCCGAGGCGCAACACATGCTTGATCTCCTGCCAATCCGGCATAACGCGATCAGCCAGCAAGTGAAACGAATCATAGGTTTTGCTGCGATTGAGATACACCAGCAATGCCAACACCGCAATCCAGTTAGAAATGGCCGTCGCCCAGCCGCACCCGACACCACCCATCGCGGGCAAGCCAAGCTTGCCGTAAATAAAAATATAATTGAGCGGCAAATTGAACAGCGTACTCACCAGCGAGAACACCATGATCACACGGGTGTGGCCCAGCCCATCGGTAAATCCGCGCAACGCCGCCAGCAACAGCAAGGCCGGCACGCCCCAGGCAAACGCATCGAGGTAACCCTGGGAAATGGCGGCCGTGCGCGTATCAAGCTGCAATAGATCCAGCACTGGCCGTGCGTTGATCAGTAAGATAATCATCACCGCCGTGCAGACCGCCGCAATATACAACCCTTGCCAGGTCACCGGCATGATGCGCTGTAATTGTTGCGCGCCGCGATGCCCGGAAATAATCGGCTGTAATGCGTTCAACACGCCCATAAAAAATAACAGCACCGGCACCCACAAACTGGTACCGATACCGACGCCCGCCAGATCTTCCGCACTGGCGTGTCCTGCCATGACGGTATCGATGACACCATTCGCCATCTGTGCCAATTGCGCAATAAGGATCGGGCCACCGAGGAGCGCGAGGGTTTTCCATTCATCCAATACCTGCGTCAACCAACCGGCTTTCAAGTCCGCCGGTTTAAGTTCGGGCATTGATACGTCGGGTGGTGAGGATACATCGGGTTCTTGCACGGATAGACTTCCTGATAACAGCAGAGAGAAACGCAGTATTTTTATGAACGTGGAAAAATTAACAACCCATCATGATCATGAAAAGGCATACCAGAAGGGCACAATGGAAATCGCCAGGATAAATACAATCGCAATGACCTGCGCCACAAACCGTATGGGATGTGCGGCAATTTTTTTCGCCAGGGTCGGCGCTTCACCGCGCGCTTCCAATTCCGCATAGGTTGCTTGCTGATCTTTCGTCCGTTGCTGTTGGTATTCCTCCAGTAACGCCTTGGCGTGTGAGTATTGCGCCTCATCAGACAACCAGATTGCATCTACCCCAACGCGCCAGCGGCCTGCATCAGTTTCGTAATAGTGAATCCCGTTGTCATCCAATAACTGGCGCACGTCCATTGCCTCGTCATCGGGTACATTGTTGAGTTTAAAGAGTAACATCGCCATGGCATTTTCTTATCAGAATGGAGGAGAACTGGCTGGAATGTATGCAATGCGTGCGATCAACGTAAACGTACGCGCGTACCGTCTGCGATATCCTGGCCGGGGTAAAGAATAACAGTTTCTCCCCCGACAAGCCCATCCACTATTTCCATCATTAAACCGCTGCGACGACCCGGCGTCACGTTACGCCGCCGGGCACGATTATCTTCAACGACATATAGCGCCCATTGATTGTCCTGGTGAAATACGGCGCTGGCAGGAATCTGTAGAACATCTTCACCTTCCCACAAAATAAACCGCGCCTCTACCCGGTAACCATCGCCCAATGTTGCCCAAAGGTCGCGCTCAGCATCGATATCCACAATTACCCAAACCCGCTGTTCCTCCACCCCCAAGGCCGAGTAGCGCGTGAACCCGGCAGGATCAATCCGCCGAACGCGGCCAGGCAAATCCGCTTCACCGCCCCAGCGCTCCAACTCGACCCGCATCCCGGGACGAAGGCGCACCGCATCGGGCGATAACACGTCCACCTCAACCTCCAGACTGGCCAGGTCACCAAGCAATAGAATCGGTTCACCGGCTTGCACCATGCCTTCACTTTGTCGTTGCCGGGCCAACACCAAACCATCGACGGGGGCAGTCACCGTGTAGGGTCGTCGGGATTGTTCGCCACCATCCACGGCCAGCGTCGCACGCGCGTTATCACGTTCGTGACGCGCCACTTCGACGGCAAAACGACTGGAACGCAAGGCGGCATTGGCCTGCCGTGCTTCGGCTTGGGCGCGGTCGAGGTTGTCCACCGGCATATGACCTGCCGCAACCAAACGCTTCACGCGAGCCAGTTCAGTCTCTGCCAATTCTGCCCGCGCCTGTTCGGATTCCACTTGGGTCGAAGCAGCCTCTACCGCCGCGTCGGCTCGTGCCAGCACAGCTTCGGCCTGGGCGCGACTGCGGGCATCCAGCGGGGTTGTCGGGGTCGGGTTGATCGTGAACAGCGGCGTACCTTGTTGAATAGCATCACCCGGTTCAAGGAGTACACGGTTTAAATAACCGGTTATCGGTGCCGACACCTGATAACGGTCTGGCAAGCGTGTACGCCCCTCCTCTTCAACCGTGATGCGGAATGGGCCACGATTGGCAGTCGCGCTGTCCACCAGAATGGGCGGATCGCGAAAACCGTAAAGCAGCCCAAGCAGTATCAAAAAACCGATAGCGCCCAGAGACAGGTTGCGCTTGCTGAGTGGAACCATGATAGCTCCTGGAATAAGTTCCCAAGGTTTACGTCGGCGGATCATTCCGCCGCTTTGAGTGCCGACACCATATCCAACTTCATCAGTGAGCGGCCGATCGTCAACGCCGATAGCAGGGTGGCCGTCAGCACCACAGCGGCAGCCATGGCGTAAGTTGCCGGCGTCAGGATAAGCGGTACGCGATAAAGGTCTGTTTGCATGCCCCAGGTCAACAGCCAACACAATCCGGCGCCCAAAACAAAGCCCACCGGCATGGCCAATAGTGTCAGCAACAAGAGTTCGCCCAGCAGGATAAAGGCAATTTCAGCACGGGTGAAACCCAGCACACGCAGGCTCGCCAGCTCCCGACCGCGCTCTGCAAATGCGATGCGCGCGGTGTTATACACCACGGCAAAAGCAATGGAACCTGCCATCACCATACTGAATATCATGAAGACCAGGATGGTCTCAGCCATCATCCGGGAGAAGGCGCGAATCGTGTTTTCACGTAGCGTCACGCCAGCCACACGCGGCACCTCGTCCAGGCGCCGATTCAGCGCGGGCAAGGACTCAGTATCCACCGCCAGAAAAACACCGCTGAGGGTATCGCTTTCGCCGAGCAGGCGTGTCAGCGATGCTTTGCTCATGTATGCCCCGACACCAACGAATTCGGTCACCAGTCCCGTTACCGGTATGTCGAGCAAGGGCCGACGCCCCTCCTGGATTTTTACCTGTAGCCGATCCCCCGGCTTTACTCCCAGGATGTGCGCCAGGTGATCCGTCAGTAATATCCCCTCCTGCGGAATCGTCACCGGCTGCAGTTGTGCGTCCAGTACATTAAATAACTGACTGTTCGGCATATAGCCCTGCACGGCACTGCGGTATTCCCGGTGCCCATAACGCAGGATGGCAGGCGCCGCACGAAACCCCTCCGCATAAGTGACGCCCGGCATCGCCAGGAATTCATAAATCGCGCGACTCGCGGCAGGCTCGCTGAAGGTGACAGTGACGTCCTGCTTCTGTGCAAGACGGAACTGCACATCCAGCATGAAAGCGATGGAGCCTCTCTGAAACCCGGTGAGCATCATCATGGCAACTGCCAGACCGATACCGACAACAGAAAACCCGGCTTTTAAAGGCTGACGCTCAAGGTTTCGCAGAATCATGCGGGTGGGCTGGCTCATCCAGTGGACGCCCAGCCGCTCTATCACCGTGCGCCGATAGTGTGCCGGTGGTTCCGGGCGCATGGCCTCCGCTGGTGGCAGGCGAAACGCGCGATACACTGCACTGAGGGTGCCGGCGATGGCGGCGCCACCAGCAATCAGCACAGCGGTGATCACCACCGCCGGGCGCAGGCGAAACTCCAGCCAGGGAAAGCGAAAGAAGTCCTGGTAAATGCCCGCCAAGCCACTGGCCAACCAGGTGCCCAGCAATATCCCGACAACCGCACCCACCACCACGATGCTGAGCGTGAACGCAAGATAGTGTCCCGCGACCATCACACTGTTGTAGCCAAAGGCTTTCAACACGGCAATTTGTTCACGCTGGGTACGCACCAGTCGCGCCGTCACAACATTCAGCAGAAACGCAGCTACACCAATAAAAATCAGGGGTAGAAAGCGTGCCATGACGGCGATTTGTTGCAGCTCCTGTTCCAGATAACGGTGCGACATCTGGTCTTCACGCTCATAGGCGCCCAAGCCGCCCCAGGGTTCCAGCAATTGATCGAGGTGACTGATCACCGTGGCGTGACTGAAGCCCGGCGAGAGCGTTAGCACCACATTATTGAACGCGCCGTCCATGCCGAAGGCGGCCTCCAATGCCGTACGGTTCATCCACACAATGGCGTAGCGGGAAAAATCCGGGAACATATCACCGGGACGAATTTGATAAATATATTCTGGCGAAAGTGCGACACCGGATACCTGCAAGGCTTGATAACGGCCGTTGATCACCACCGCCAGGTGATCACCCGGTTTGAGTGCATGAGCCTCCGCAAATGCCTCGCTGACGAGGATCTCGTCATCCCGGTATTCGTCCGGCAATTGGCCCTGACGTAAAAACAATCGGTTCAGCTGAGGCTGGCTGGCGTCCGGAATAGAGATCGCCAAACCGGTGATAGGCTCATCAAAGTCAGGCATCTGGATATTCAAGGGCGCTTGCACCCGCGTCTCCAGGATGGCGATGCCGGGGATATCCCGCAGCCGCTCCCCCAGTGCTTCCGGCGCTCGCTTGAGATTGGCAAACACCTGCGCGAAATGCTGGTTCTGATAAACGCTCCGCTGGCTCAGGCGCAAGGACTCCAACGCCGTCAGCGACATCACATACATGGCAACGCCGGCAGCGATGACCGCCGCAATCGCCACCCCCTGGCCTTTCAGCGTCCAGAGGTTGCGCAGCAATTTAATGTTCAGGGCGCGCATCGATGGCTACCAATGTAAGGTATCAGGGGCGACGGGATGGGGATTGTGGATCACCTCGCTCACCCGTCCATCGCTGATGCGAATGGTGCGGTTGGCAATATCGGCAATGACCGCATTGTGGGTAATCACCGCCGTGGTCGTGCCCAACTCCCGGTTAATATTGCACAACACTTCCAGTACCTTGATCCCGGTTTTTGAATCCAGCGCACCGGTCGGTTCGTCGCATAATAAAACCTCCGGCCGCTTGGCGATGGCGCGCGCGATGGCCACACGCTGTTGTTCGCCCCCCGAGAGTTGCGCCGGAAAATGATCCATACGCGCCTCCAGCCCCACTAGGCGCAAGGCGTCTGCCGGGGCCATCGGGTCGCGCGCGATTTCGGTGACGATCGCGACATTCTCACGGGCCGTCAGGCTGGGAATCAGATTGTAAAACTGAAACACAAACCCGACGTGATAGCGCCTGAATTCCGTCAACGTTTTTTCATCGGCATGACTTAAATCCTTGCCGCGATACCAGACTTCACCCGATGACGCCGCGTCCAGGCCACCAAGGATGTTTAATAAAGTAGACTTGCCACTTCCGGATGCACCCAACAGCACGACGAATTCTCCCGCGTAGAGTTCGAGATCCACGCCGCGCAACGCCTGGATCTCAACCTCGCCCATGCGAAAAATGCGAGTAAGATTACGGGTGCGGAAAACGGGTGCCGTCATATCATTCATTGGAAGCCATCCTATCCCGGTTTTTTTTCCAGCGATTTGCGATGGATCAAGATACTCAAGACAGACAAACGGACCACAAATGAATCTTGTTTTTCTCGGCACCTCCGCCGGCACCCCCACCAAACAACGCAACGTGACCGGCTTGGCACTTGAGCACGCCGAGGCAAAGACCTGGTACCTGTTTGACTGCGGGGAAGGCACCCAACATCAGTTATTGCGCACACGCCATTCATTGGCCAGATTGGGTGCGATTTTTATTACCCATGTGCACGGCGATCACACGTTTGGATTACCGGGCCTGCTGGCCAGCGCTTCCATGGCGGGGCGCACCGAACCGCTTGCGATCATCGCCCCGGCACCACTAAAAGCGTTTATTACATTGGCTCTGGAAACCACCCAGTCGCGCCTCTCTTATGAACTGCAATTTGTCGACGTGGGTGCCCCCGATTTTTCCTGGCAGGACGATACTATTCAGGTGACCACCGCCGAACTCTCACACCGCGTGCCCTGCTTTGCCTATGCGATTACCGAAAAGCGCCTGGAAAAATCCCTGCTTATTGATCGACTCAATGCTGACGGTATACCTGCAGGTCCGTTGTGGGGACGCATTCACAAAGGTGAGGATGTGGTATTGGAAGATGGCCGACACGTTCGCAGTGCGGACTATGTTGCGATAAAACGCCAACCGCGCCGGATTATTATCGGTGGGGATAACGACACACCGGAACTGCTGCGCAACACCTGCGCCGGCGCACATTTACTGGTGCACGAAGCGACCTACACGCAAGCGGTTTCACAACAGGTCGGCCCCGAACCGCAACACAGCTCTGCCGAACAGGTTGCGCGGTTTGCAGAATCGGTTGGATTGCCCAACCTGATCCTCACCCACTTCAGTTCGCGTTATCAATTCGCCCACAAAAGCGCGCCCTTGATTGATGAAATTGAGCGGGAAGCCAAACAGTTTTATCGCGGAAATTTACAGCTCGCACGGGATTTTGCGGAGTTTGAATTGCGGAAGGATTTTAGTCTAATCGAGATTGATAGTGGCAATCCTGATAGTAACGAGGCTAATTAGCTATTCGACATTTACGCTAAAGATTGTGTTCTTGTCGGTAAAAAGAGCCCCGCTAACTCTGTTAATCAGCATCCTTTAACATTAACCGAATGCATTCTTCCAACGGTTGCAGATGCTGATTGATTAC
>DATJLH010000118.1:0-14961 GCA_035490615.1 Cellvibrio sp. | reverse complement strand
GGGGTGAGCAACGCCTGAATTTGTCGGCCAAGACACACCGGCGCGGCTGGTTTCAGCCGGGGCGCCTGTCAGTGAAAAGCTACTATCCACTGGGCCTGATTCGTGCCTGGTCGTGGATTCAATTGGACACTAAAGCGCTGGTGTATCCCGCGCCCCTGCCTTCTGCAGCGCCGCCTATGACACCGGCCAATTCTGCCCACGGCGATTATCTCTCCCGCGAAAACAGTGAGGACTTCCAGGGTTTTCAGCGATACCAGGCAGGAGCACCCCTGGCCCATGTTGCCTGGAAACAGTTTGCGCGCGGTGCCGGTTTGCACTTGAAAGATTATGTGGGCTACCAAAATCAGCAGGTTTGGCTGGACTGGGATGGCTTGCCGGGACTGGATACCGAAACCCGTCTATCGCAATTATGCTATTGGGCGTTGGAGCTGGCCAGGACGAACACTGAATTTGGGTTGCGTTTGCCGGGCTGCACGATAGAACTGGGCTTGGGAAGCGCACACCAGGATCGCATATTGCGTGCGCTGGCCCTGTTTGAGATTGGCGACCCTGACACGCGAGGTCAACACGATGCGTGAAGCTGACCAGATACCGCGTAACAGCCTTGCCTGGTTATTGCTGGCCCAGGCGGTCATCCTCGCGCCTCATGTGGTGCATGTCCCCCTGTGGATCTGGGGCGTCTGGTTGTTTGTGGTGTTCTGGCGCTGGCAAATTTTTCGCGGTGCCTGGGGGTTTCCGGGTTGGGCGGTAAAGCTGGTACTGGTGGCCAGCAGCAGTGCGGGTTTGTACCTGGTTTACCGGGGCAGTTTCGGCGTCCAGACCATGGTCGGGTTGCTGATCGTAGGCTTTATCCTGAAGCTTATCGAAATGCGCAAACGCGGTGATTTATTGCTGCTCTGTCACCTCGGATACTTTGTTATTGCTACCCAGTTTCTATTTTTCTCCAACGTGTTCGCCGCCCTCTATGGGCTGTTTTCCCTCACGGTGCTTTCCGCCACCTTGCTCGCTTCCCACCAGTCGCTGGATCAACACCGCTTCTGGCGCACGTTACGTTTGACCGGTGTGCTGGTTTTGCAGGCCGTGCCTCTCATGTTGCTGCTGTTCCTGATCGCGCCGCGCGTGGGGCCTTTGTGGGCCGTGCCGATGAATACCAGCGCGGCAAAAACCGGGATGAGCGATACCATGTCGCCCGGCGACATCAGCCAGCTCAGCCGTTCCACGGAGCTGGTATTTCGAGCGACCTTCGAAGGGGCTGCGCCACCGCAGGCCGAGTTGTATTGGCGCGGGTTGGTATTTTCCCATTTCGACGGACGTCGCTGGTCGCAATCGAATGCGCAGATATCCCGCTACAACATCAATTGGCCGGAGCAAGGGCGGGCGGATTGGCGTGATGAGCTGCGTTACCAGGGCAATGAATACCGCTACCAGGTCATTATCGAGCCGACCCAGCAATCCTGGTTGTTCTCCCTGACTGCGCCACAGCAGTGGGGTGATGATGCGGGGTTGAGTCAGGAGTTGAGTCTGCAACGCCAACGACCGATTACCCAGCGCATTCAGTATTGGGTCACCTCGTCGCTGGATTTTCGCTACCAGCCGGACCAGCTTGAGGATTGGCAGCGCCGCCAGGCGTTGCAATTGCCCGCTGGCAGCAATCCGCGCACGCGCACTCTGGCTGAGCAGTGGCAACGGGAGGCGGATTCTGAGGATGCTCTGATCAGGCGGGTGCTACAGCATTACAACGCGAGCTTCCGTTACACACTCCAGCCGCCTCTTCTCGGTCAGGAAAGCGTCGATGAATTCCTCTGGGAAACTCAAGCCGGATTTTGCGAGCACTTTGCGAGCAGCTTCGTTTTCTTTATGCGGGCGGCGGGTATCCCGGCGCGGGTCGTCGTGGGCTACCAGGGCGGCGAATACAATCCGCTGGAAAATTACTATGCCGTGCGGCAGCGCGAGGCTCATGCATGGGCCGAGGTATGGTTACCGGGACGCGGTTGGGTCAGGGTCGATCCGACCGCAGCGGTAGCACCGGAGCGCATTGAGCAGGGCGTGGATTTCTCGTTGGATGAGGAGGATGTCCAGCTGCTCGACAATTCTTTTATATCCGATATTTCGCTACTCAATACGCTACGCTTGCGCTGGGAAGGATTTAACTATCTCTGGAGCCGTTGGGTGCTGGGTTATAACGCTGAGACTCAGGGCTCGCTCTTTGAACGCTGGCTCGGGGGCGTCGATATCTGGCGCATTGCCTTGTTTGTTCTGGTATCGGGCGCGTTAATCCTTGGCGCCACCATGCTGTTCCTGCTCTGGGGGCAACGTAAACGATACCATTATCCGGCCGACCGTTATTATCAACATTATTGCAATAAGCTTGAGCGCCTCGGTTTTACACGTAAGCCGGGTGAAGCCCCCCGTGACTTCGCGCGGCGAGTAGTTCACCTGCGCCCGGATCTATCCAAACCCATAAACTCCATTACAGAACTCTATGAGTGGGCCAGTTACGCAGGCAACCAGGCCGCGCTCATTGATTTAAGACGAGCCGTCGCAAACTTCGTGGTTCGTCCCACCTGACTCCACCGTTGAAGATTTGTTCATTGATGGGGCGTACGCACAATAGTTTGCGCCTATCCTGGGCTTTCCGATTTATTCTGCATTTTTATTGTGCATTTATTGGTGTTGGTGTTTTGTTTTGGTGCAATTTCTTTCGCTTTCCCCTGCGCCTCTTAGTCTAACCATTTGATAAATAATAAAAACTTTGGTTGGCGCAGTTATTGCTGAGCCGAAATATCTGCACAAATTTGTTGCGGATTATTGAGGCTTGCACCTCGATTAACATCAACATCTATCGATAAAACCCATTCTTTGATGCGTGATCCGTTTTTTTAACGATCTCGCCATCATTCGTGATTCAAAGTGGGGCATTTATTGTGATCTTACAGCTCATTCCTAACCCGATGGGCATACAACTATAAGGAGTGATCATGAAAAACGTCGCCCGTGCGCTTTTTTCTCTCTCAACCCTGGTAACTGCGCTGCTCATCGCCCCTGCTGCCCTGGCTCAGGATGGCGTTGACGGCGCCAATACGGCCTGGATACTCACTGCTACCGCGCTCGTGTTGTTTATGACCTTGCCAGGCCTGTCATTGTTTTATGCTGGCTTGGTACGGGTCAGAAATGTCTTGTCAGTGTTAATGCAGTGTTTTGCCATTGCCTGCCTGATGTCCTTGTTGTGGATGATCGCTGGCTACAGCCTCAGCTTTGGCGACGGCAACGCTTACATCGGCGACTTCAGCAAGGTGTTTCTGGCTTCTGTCGGTGAAGACGCCTTGTGGGGAGATATCCCTGAAAGCCTGTTCGCCATCTTTCAGATGACCTTTGCCATCATCACCCCGGCACTGATTGTAGGTGCCTTTGCAGAACGCATGAAATTCTCTTCCATGCTGTTGTTTTCCGCGCTCTGGCTATTCGCGGTGTATGTGCCGGTATGCCATTGGGTATGGAGTGGTAACGGCTGGCTGTTCAATATGGGCTTGCTGGATTTTGCGGGTGGTACGGTTGTGCACATTACCGCCGGTGTGGCTGCCCTGGTGGCGGCTCTGGTGCTGGGTAACCGGACCGGTTTCCCGACCACCGCAATGCCGCCCCATAACATGACCATGACGGTCACGGGCGCAGGTATGTTGTGGGTTGGCTGGTTCGGCTTCAATGCCGGTAGTGCCCTGGCGGCCAATGGCAACGCCGCCATGGCAATGCTGGTAACCCATATCTCTGCTGCCGCCGGCTCCCTGGCCTGGATGGCCATTGAATGGATCAAATTCCGCAAACCCAGTGTGCTGGGTATTGTCACCGGGATGGTGGCGGGGCTGGGCACCATTACGCCGGCATCGGGTTACGTGGGGCCGGGTGGAGCCTTGATCATCGGCCTGTGTGCCGGTGTGGTGTGTTTCTTTATGACGCAATTGATCAAACGCGTATGGAAGATTGACGATTCGCTCGATGTATTCCCGGTCCACGGAGTAGGTGGCGTTCTGGGCACCCTGTTAGCGGGCATCTTTGCATCTACCGAATTGGGTGTATTCAGTGGTCAAGGTTTTGCGGAGGGTATTAGCAGTATCGGTGAACAACTGGGTGTCCAGTTCATCGGGGTGATCGTGACCTTCGTCTATACCGCTGTGGTGACTTATGTTCTGTTGAAGATAACAGGCGTGCTGACGGCCGGTTTACGGGTAACCAAAGAAGAGGAAGTGGTTGGGCTCGACATCAGCCTGCATGAAGAAGACGGTTACAAATTGTAATAAGTCAGTCTGTTGAAAAACGCCATGACCATCTCCGATTGGTCATGGCGTTTTTATTTATCAGTACTTTTTTTACCGTCAGCGAAAAGCAATCAATGCAGCCGTGACGGCAACATTCAATGACTCTACCCCGTTATTCATTGGAATACGCACACGCTGGTTACAGAGCTTTTCAACCTCTTGCGACACGCCTTCTGTTTCATTGCCCAACACGTAGATGCACGCCCCTTGAGGTTGGAAATCCTTCAATGTATGGCGGGCGTGGGATGAGAGGCAACAGATATCAGCGCCGTGTTGCTGAAAGTCTTTAAGCGCCGTTGCCAGATAGGTGCAGCGTAAGATCGGTGCACGAAACAGCGTGCCCGCGCTGGCTTTAATCACTAACGGATCAATTTGTGCACTTCCTTTTTGCGGCAACAGGATACCGTCGATATTACCGGCGCAGGCTGAGCGGATAATCATGCCGAGGTTCTGCGGGTTGTTGATGTTATCGAGGGCGAGTAGTGTGAATGGCGTTGCCGCAGCATCCTTGAGAAACGCGTCATGGGTTTTATAACCGCACAGTACCAGGTCGGCTGCTACACCCTGATCCTGTTTTGCATTTTTTGAAATACGCGATAACGCCTGGCGGTTGTGATATAGAACCTCTGCGCCTTTGTCCCGCGCGATAGCGATGATGTCGTCGAGAATATCGGCTGATTTATTGCTCTCCGCCAGGTGTAAGCGATACACGCCGACCGCAGGATCTTGCAGCGCTTCAAGCACCGGCTTCCGGCCATAAACGGTGAGTAAATTTTCAAAAAAACGCTTCTTGTCGCGGTAGGCTTCGCTATCGGTTTTATTCATGAAGGGAGCACGAGTGAATGAGTGATCGGGATGCGGATTATATCCCGATCACGAGGCATGACGTGAAGGTTTCAGTACAGCGTCGCCTTGTCAGTAACGGATATAACGCGCTTCATCGTTTTGCATCAGCGCTTGCAGAATCATTCGTCGATTGATGAGGCCCACCAGTTTGCCACCTATCACCACCGGATAATTTTTCGGTTTATGTAATAGCATGGTTTCTGCTATCTCGAGGATGGACGTATCCGGCGTAACCGTCAGCACATCTTTGCGCATTATGCTGCTGACCGGTGGTGGCTCTGCGCAAAAAAACGCGCTATTAAGCATCTCTTTTATACAATCCTGTTCTGAGACAAAGCCTACGACCTGTCGGTTTTCATCAATAACCGGTGCACCGGTGAGGTGGTGGGTGAGCAAGTGGTCAACCACCTGTTCCACATTGGCGGAGACGGGAATCGCGTGCGCGTTGTGCTGCATGTAATCTTTAACAAGAATGGACGGCATTGCGTGATCCTCCATTGAGTGCTCACTAAAAGCTTAGACCACAATGAGGCTTTTTTCCGCGCAAGACTTCCACAGAATCTGTTTATGCATCCTCACACAGCGCCTTGTAGGCGCGCACGGCATTATCCAGGCCCATAGCAATGGCATCCACGGTAAGGGCGTGGCCAATGGACACTTCGAGCAGCGCTGGCACCATACGGAACATAGACAGATTTTCCAGATTCAGATCGTGGCCGGCATTGAGGCCGATACCGATTTTCTGAGCGTGAACAGCGGCATCAAAATAACGCTTAAAAAGTGCATCGAACTCGGCATCCTGATGCTTGAAGGCTTCAGCATAGGGGCCGGTATATAACTCAATGCGATCTGCCCCGATATCTTTTGCCAGGCTGATTTGTTCGATATCCGGGTCCATAAAGAGGCTGACGCGGATGCCCAGATCTTGCAGTTCCTGAATCAAAGGGCGCAGTTGTGCACCGGATTTACGTAAATCAAATCCGTGATCTGAGGTTAATTGGTCGTTGGTGTCAGGCACCAGCGTGCATTGGTTTGGACGTGTATCACTCACCAGCTTGATAAAACCGGGAAAACTTCCCAGCGATTCAGCATAGGGATTGCCTTCAATATTAAATTCAATCTGCTTGTTATCGCGCACCAGTTCCGCTAACGCGTACACATCGCCGGGGCGAATATGTCGTTGGTCCGGACGTGGGTGCACAGTTAAACCATCTGCGCCGGCGGCAATGCAGACCTTGGCGTGACTGATCAGGTCCGGATAATTACCCGGGCGGGAATTGCGAATCAGTGCAATCTTGTTCAGGTTAACGCTTAAAGCGGTGCGGCTCATGATCGCGGCACCAGTGCATCACTGACATTGCTGTTTTTCAATGAATCTTTTTTTGGGGCCTCAGGTTTTTCAGCCTCACGGTTGTTTTTGTCCACGCGGGTGGCGTTGAGAATACGTACCGCATAATTGGGTGCATCAGGAAAAGCGCGAAACATGCCACGGGGTTCTGCGACGATTTTTTCTACGACATCCATACCCTCTACAACCTTGCCAAAGACGGCATAGCCGGGTTTATTTTCTTTGGCATCCAGCGAAGGATTGGCTCGAAGGTTGATAAAAAACTGCGAGGTGGCGCTGTCAGGATCATCGGTGCGTGCCATCGACAGGGTTTTGTATTCGTTCTTTAAGCCGTTATTGGATTCATTTTTAATCGGGTCGCGGGTTGCTCTTCCTGCAAACTGGAAATCCATACCGCCGCCCTGAACCACAAAGCCGGGAATAACGCGATGAAAAATAGTGCCGTCATAGAATTTGCTGTCAACATATTCCAGGAAGTTTGCCACAGTAATCGGCGCTTCCTTGGGATAAAGTTCTATCATGATCGTGCCCAGGTCAGTCTTTAGCGCAACCTGGGGATTCTGTTGTGCTGCCGTTGCCAGGGATAAGAGGCTGCCCAACACAATAGCCACAATACGCTTCATAAAATTTTTGTGGGTCATAAATTTTTTGTAGTTCATCATTGATCTTCGCGCCTCACATCAACGCCATTCTGATTGCCGTTTGCGTTTGCCCAGGGCTTGCAAAAGGAAGGATAAAATTACACCGCAGATTAATAACCCAGCGCCGTAAACCCACTGGTTATAACGGTCTGCGTCGCGCAGCTGTTCATTCTCTGCTTGCAATACATCTACCCGCGTTTGCAGCAACTGGTTGTTTTCATGGATGCGCTGGTTCTCTTGCTCCAGATCCACCGCTGCGGCCGAGGTTTGACGCAGGCTGTCGGTGCTATCCAACAACGCCTGATATTCCTGTTGCAGATTTTCATAATCAATTTGCAATTGGTCATGTGCTTTTTGCCGTTCCAGGGCTTCTTTTGCCGAGGATGAGGCTCTTGCCAGTTGGGCATTTACCCGCTCCAGCTTGATTGAAGCGGTGGGCTCGTTGATCAAATGTTGCGTGCGAATCCAACCCTGCACGCCGTCAGTGGTTTCTACCAGCGCCCAGGTATCGTTACTGGCATCCTGCTCTTCGCGAATCAGGCGCAGGCGGGTTCCGCTGGTCAAGGCGGCTTTAACCACTTCGGCGTTATTGCTCATACTTGCGCGCAAAGGTACATACATGACATCAGAAATGTACCGCACATTGGTTTGCGCGAAGCTGTTCAGCGAATACACAACCGAAACCAGTGTGCACACCAATGCCAGCAGTATTGATGGTGAAATAAGCAGGTTTTTTTTCACGGCGATTCAGTTCCTGTTGTCAGCGAGGTGAAGAATAAGAATGGTTTGTTACGGCACTTTTTATGTTGTGGCAATACGTTTTATGGCAAGACTTTTTTGAACGGTTTGACAGTGACCTTTTGGTAAACACCCGCTGCAACATACGGGTCAGCCGCCGCCCAGGTTTCTGCATCCTGCAAGGATGGAAACTCCGCCACAACCAGGCTGCCGCTGAAGCCGGCATCGCCGGGATTCTCTGAATCGATCAGGGGGTGTGGCCCGGCCAGCACAAGGCGGCCCGCGTCTTTGAGTGCCTGTAAACGTGCCAGGTGATCGGGGCGGGCGCCTTTGCGTAAATCGAGACTGTTAGCGACGTCTTCACTGATGATGGCGTAAAGCATGGAGATTCCTTAATTGATTAGCTGGCGCTGCCATCGTTGATGATTTCTTCGAGGGTCAAGTGGGTCAAGCGATGGATATTACGAAACAGATAGTACATAGCCCCCATCATCACGATAGTGACGGGCAATGCGATAACCGGAAAGCTCAGTGCCGTCATCTTGCCCAGTTCGGCATTAAAGGCTTCGGTACCAGGTGCACTGACTACCAATAATTTGGCCAGAATATAGTTGAGCGCGGAGGACAGGAAAAATGATCCAGCCACCAAAAAAGACGCATTTTTCAAGGTTTTTTCAAAAGCCGCTTCGGTGCCGTATTGCTTGAGGGCGTCTGCAATTTTATCGACTTTGAGTACGGTGTCGTTGTAGAGAAATGTCTTCACCAGGGGGTAGGGCGTTTTAATGGATATCAGGGTAACCAGGCCAATCAAACCGGGGATGGCGGCTTCCTTGATGGCAATGTATTGTGGGTCCAATTGCAGCAAACTGATGCCGCCGGTGAGTAATACGCTGATAAAACCTAACGCAGAGAAGACATTGAATTTGCGATTGATGATGAAATCGCGCAGGCCGTAGGTAATAGGAAAAGCGAGCGCAACCACCACAGCCCATTGCGTACCCAGGTGCTCTTCACCGCTGAGCTTCATCAGGATCAATGTGGGTATGGCAATATTCAACAGGATGTTGAACAGCAGGTTTTCTTTTTTGGGCTTGCGCGCGCTGGTTTTCTCCGGCGAAGCCGCGTTGTTCTGGGAAGAATTATCGGCAGTCACAGTATTTTCCACTTTGTTTTCAGAAACGGTTTCAGTCATTGTCATTACCGGTGTCATAATAGGTTTCGTCGTAACAAGCCATGTTCCTTGTTACTGACCTGATCCGCCTCCTGAATCCATCCTTGTATACGAACAGACGCTTAAGGAATTCGGTTTGATTTTTGATCTTCACTGCCACAGTAACCAGTCGGACGGTATTTTAAGCCCTGATGCTCTGTTGTCGAGGGCTAAAGCAAAAGGTGTCGACGTATTGGCGTTGACCGATCACGATACCATAGCCGGTTTGCCGAGCGCCCGGCAAGCGGCCTGTCAACAAGGTGTGCAGCTCATCAATGGAATCGAGTTTTCCAGTCAATGGGGCCGGAATGGCGTGCATATTGTGGGACTGGGCGTGAATACCGCAAGTTCCGCGTTGCAAGACGCGATTACCGCACAACAAAATGCCCGCACCCAGCGTGCGGTTGCGATTGCCGAACGTCTTCAAAAAGCGGGTTTTTCCGATGCTTTGAGTGGTGCGCAGGCGCTGGCAGGAGATGCGCTGGTGGGGCGCCCGCATTTTGCCCAATGGCTGGTAAACGTGGGCGCGGTCACCAATGTGAACGCTGCCTTCAAGAAATATCTGGGTGCGGGTAAATCTGCCGATGTGAAATACCAGTGGCCCGCGATGTCTATTGTTGTCGAATGGATTCATGAGGCGGAAGGGGTTGCGGTGTTGGCACACCCTTGCAAGTATGATCTGACGCGCACCAAGATGTGCGCGTTAATCGGTGATTTCGCGGCGACCGGTGGCGATGCCCTGGAGGTGATCAGTGGCCAGCAAGTGGCCGGCGTGGCAGAGGATCTGGCGCGCATCGCCGAAGCCAATCAACTTTATGCATCCTGCGGCAGTGATTTTCACATGCCCGACCAGCCCTGGCAGGAGTTGGGCAACTTCGGCAACTTACCCGAGCGCTGCCGCCCCGTGTGGCAGTTACTTGGCTTTCAGGCATAGCGACCAAGACAGCCAGCACGATAATGACAAGCGATAGATAAAACATTTAAGGAGTAACCTGTGGCGCAGTTTTTTCAGATCCACCCCGACAATCCGCAAACCCGTCTGGTTACCCAAGCGGTTGAGATTATTCGCAAAGGCGGGTTGGTCGCGTATCCGACGGATTCCGCCTATGCGGTGGGCTGCCACATTGGCGACAAGATGGCCCTGGATCGTATTCGCGCCATGCGCCAGCTTGATAAACACCACAACTTCACCTTGATGTGTCGCGATTTATCAGAATTGGCTACCTACGCGCGGGTCGATAACCGGGTGTTCCGCTTATTAAAGAATCACACGCCGGGCCCTTACACATTTATTCTGGAAGCCACAGCGGAAGTTCCCCGCCGCTTGATGCACCCCAAACGTAAAACCATCGGTTTGCGGGTGCCCGACAACAAGATCGCCCTGGCGTTGATGGAAGAACTGGGCGAGCCGCTAATGACCAGCAGTTTGTTGTTACCGGGTGATGAGTTCCCGCTCAGTGACCCTTACGATATCCGCGATACGCTCGAACACCACGTTGAACTGGTCATTGATGGCGGTTATTGCGGGGTCGAACCTACCACGGTGATTGACCTGACCGGCGATGTGCCGGAACTGATCCGCCAGGGTAAAGGTGATTTCTCAGATTTCGCCGCTAATTGATTGATTTTTAATGGTTGTTAGGGAATTCCGGCAGTGCTGTCACCACTGCGTAATAATGGCTATAATGCCCCCCTCAATCCGCCCGGGGTCTATGATGCCGAGCGCTTCCGTGGTTAATGTGGATCTCTCTTTGTGAACAATCCGACCAACGATACCCTTGATGATGCAGGTGCAGCGACGGCTGATGTGGCAGTCGCTGAGGCGCAACAAGCGCCCGCAGCTGAAGTGCAAGGGGGGGAAAATCACGGAGCTAACCACCGTCCAAGCCAGGCCGAGATGCCATTTGCCATTGTC
The DNA here is from genome assembly GCA_035490615.1 of Cellvibrio sp. Classification (GTDB taxonomy): domain Bacteria; phylum Pseudomonadota; class Gammaproteobacteria; order Pseudomonadales; family Cellvibrionaceae; genus Cellvibrio. Next base: position 3,950 of record DATJLH010000118.1, on the reverse strand, counting down.
CATGGCAAGGCGTATACCCAATTACCTCAGGATCTCTACATTCCGCCGGATGCTCTGGAAGTTTTCCTGGAGGCTTTCGAAGGTCCCCTGGATTTATTGCTCTACCTCATCCGCCGGCAGAATATCGATATCCTCGATATCAATGTCTCTGAAATCACGAGCCAGTACATGGCGTATGTCGACCTGATGGAAGCTCACCAGTTTGAACTGGCCGCTGAATATCTGGTGATGGCGGCCATGTTGGCAGAAATAAAATCGCGTATGTTGCTGCCGCGCTCGGCGGAAGAGGAAGAGGAAGGCGAAGATCCTCGCGCCTCGTTGATCCGCCGCTTGCAAGAGTATGAGCGCTTCAAGCAGGCCGCTGAGGATGTCGATAAGCTGCCGCGCATCGGACGTGATGTCTACCAGGCCTCCGCGCAAGCGCCGGATCGCAGCCTGACACGCCCGGAGCCGGACGTTGAGTTACAGGAGATTTTGCTGGCGCTGTCCGAAGTGCTGCGCCGGGCGGATATGTTTGAAAGTCACCATGTATCGCGCGAAAAACTCTCCACCCGTGAACGTATGGCGCAGGTGCTGGATAAGCTGGCACACAACCATTTTGTCCCGTTTGTCAGCTTGTTCAAGATCGAAGAAGGGCGCTTGGGCGTTGTAGTGACGTTTCTGGCGGTGATGGAATTAATCAAGGAGTCGCTGGTAGAAATTGTACAGAGTGAATCCTTTGGACCTATACACGTAAAAGCTCGCATGTCATGACCATAGAAGATACTGACGAAATCACGCCTGAACTCGACGAGTTAGACCAGGAGATCGAAAGCCCGGATGACACTCAGGATGATCAGGAGGACGCCCCTGCGGTTAATCCTCATTCGCTGGCGGTTGATCCGGAACAGCTGCGTAAAATCATTGAAGGTGCCTTGCTCGCTGCGGGTCAACCGCTAACGGTTGCCCGGTTGATCGAATTATTTGATGAAAAGGTCGCCCCCACCAAAGAGGACGTGTTAGCCGCACTGCAGGCAATCGAAACCGCGTGTGAAGATCGCGGCTTTGAATTGAAAGAAGTCGCATCTGGCTGGCGCTTTCAGGTGCGGGAGGGGCTGGCCCCCTGGGTAAACCGCCTGTGGGAAGAGAAACCGCAAAAATATTCCCGCGCGCTGCTGGAAACGCTGGCGCTGATTGCTTACCGCCAACCGATCACCCGGGGAGATATCGAGGAAATTCGGGGCGTAGCCGTCAGTTCGCATATCATGAAGACCCTGATGGAGCGCGAATGGGTTAAGGTGGTTGGCCATCGCGATGTGCCGGGGCGGCCTTCGCTCTACGCCACCACCCGCCAATTCCTGGATTACTTCAACCTGAAAAGCCTGGAGGATTTGCCCTCCCTGAGCGAAATCCGGGATTTGGATGACATAAATCCTGTTCTTAACCTCGGTGGTGATGAGGAGGGCTTGGGTGAGCCTGACACCGACACGCCCATCCCCGACAATACCGAGGACACCAGTGCCGAGAACACCAGTGCCGAGGCGTCGGAAGAAGACGGCCTCGAAGAATTTATTGAAGGCGAGGACGCCTTTGAAGATATTGAAGAATTGCCTCAGGACGCTGCACCAAGCAGTGGCCCGCTAAACGACACTACAGACAACCCAGTGGCAGAAGATGCCGCGAATGAGGACGAGGAGCCTCGCAACGAGTAATCTTGTTGCATTAGCCTATGGTAAAACATCCCCACCAAGAACCATCCGATAAGCCGCGTAAATCAGCTAAACCGACCGCTGATAAGGCGGCTAAAAAGTCACGCCCCCAACCACCGCTGGGAACAGGGAAAGCCAAAGCTGGCAAATCCCGCCCAGCTGATACAGCAATTGTTGAGCGTGAATCAACCAGCGAATCAGCAGCAGGCGATGAAAAGCTTCAGAAGGTACTGGCCCGGGCGGGATTGGGTTCCCGGCGGGAGATGGAGCGGGCTATCGAGAGTGGTGCGGTCAAGGTCAATGACCGGATTGCCAGTTTGGGCGATAGGGTCACACCGGCGGACAAAATCTTCTTTAACGGCCAACGGGTTGTTACCCGCGCCGAGGTCACCCGTCGGCGCGTCATTCTCTATAACAAACCAGAAGGTGAAATTTGCTCCCGCTCTGACCCGGAAGGGCGTCGCACCGTTTATGACAGCCTTCCGCCTATCAAAGGTGAGCGATGGATTTCTGTTGGGCGTCTGGACTTCAACACCAGCGGTTTATTGCTGTTCACCAATGACGGTGAACTGGCAAATAAGCTGATGCACCCGTCATCGGTAATTGATCGGGAGTATCTGGTGCGCATTCAGGGAACCGTGGATGACGACATGAAGGAGCGTTTATTGGAAGGTGTGCTGCTGGAAGATGGCGTTGCGCGCTTTACCGATATTGTTGAGGGCGCGGGTGAGTCCCGTAACCGCTGGTTCTACTGTGTGGTGATGGAAGGTCGTAATCGCGAGGTGCGTCGTTTGTGGGAATCCCAGGGCGTCAAGGTCAGCCGGTTAAAACGCGTCCGTTACGGCAATATCTTTATTCCTTCCCATGTGCGCGTTGGGCAGTGGATGGAATTAAGTGAAAAGGAAATCTATGACCTGTGTCTGACGGCAGGTTTTGATAAGGCCAGCCTGCCAAAATCCACGCCCTTGTCGCGTGAAGAGGCAGTTAAACTCCAGCGTCACGAAAAGCGCCTGCGCGCGGCCTCCGCACCGCGCCGCCCGGTAGTTCCACCGCGCAAAAAGCAACCCGAATGACTCTCGGATCGTTTGTGCAAAGCGGGCGGGTTGTTGGCGCAGAGCGGATTAATTTGCAGCCTGTAGATTGATGATGCAGTTACGGCCTTTAGCTTTGGCATAGTAAAGTGCTTTATCGGCCCGCTCGAATATCGCATCAACTTTTTCCTTGTCGCGCCCGCGGCTTCCCACACCAATACTGACCGTGGTGGCGAAGCTCTCGCCGTCCTCTCCAAAGCGTAATTTCGCAATTTCCCGGCGCAGCCTTTCCGCAATGATCAAGGCTCCGCTGGCGCCGGTTTTTCTCAGCAGTACCACGAACTCTTCACCACCGTAGCGAAAGGTGATGTCAGACTCACGGCACACAGCCTGGATTCGGCCGGCGACTTCGCGCAATACCTGATCACCGCGGCTGTGACCGTGTTTATCGTTGATCAGTTTGAAATGGTCGATGTCGATCATGAGCAGCGATAAATCCTGATCATAGCGCTCGGCAAGTTGAAGCTCTTGATGCAAAGCTTTATCTAACGCGATGCGATTACCCAGCCCCGTCAGCGGATCTTGCAACGCCAGGGCGATGGCATCCTGATAGCGAAGCGCATTGCGCAAGGGGTACACCAGGTGAGCCAGTAGGCTTTCGAGCAGTGCCAATTCATCTTCCGCCAGGCGTTTACTCCGACTGAAGACAATCTCACCCAGGTAGGCATCCGCGACAGTTAATCGGTAGTCACAGTGGTGAACGGCCTCGCGGCCAAGGTTGAGCGTTTCGTCGTGAACGAAATGAAACCGCAGTCCCTGAATGCCGACAATACCCTGAAGATGCGTGAAAAACAGCGTGATGATCTCACGCGGTTGCTGGCTGACTTGCAAGGCTTGCATCAGCTTGTTGCGCGCCTCAAGCAGTTCGGGCTGAGAAAGATGGGGTATCGCGGATTGCACAGCAGAATATTCGCCCTGAGCGAGTTCGCTCCGTGCGTCTTTTATCATGGTCATATCCCGCATACGTTTTTACCTGTTATCAACCCTTCTGCTGTCCAGTCCGTTCGCATTAAGGGTTAAAGAATTGGCGCTACCGGCAGATTTGCCCGCGTTTTAACCCTATGGAGCGAAAACTGTGCCAGTTGCGGCTTTTCCATTGGAAAGCAATATAAATCAGGTAGTTATAGGCAGTAAGGTGCGGCGGGAGTGACGGTTGGGGTGGCGGCTAAAT
>DATJLH010000117.1:0-47596 GCA_035490615.1 Cellvibrio sp. | reverse complement strand
AGTTTTCATTACTCTGATCCGCACGAATCGGGCGGCTTTTTAAAAAAGTGGGAACATCCGGCACATCAATAATATCTCCAAAAAGGTAAGAGTAAGAAATCTCCTTGGGGAAATAACGGATCAATGATTTAAAGTCCAGTGTATAAGCGGCACTTTTCTTGCCGGTGTACAGTTGATTTTCAAAGTTCAGTTTTTCCGGCAGTACAAATGGTGACTGCAATTTATTGTAATAATTAACACGCTGCATGATCGCCTGTTGCTCGGCCGGGCTCAGCTGATCAAACGATCTCAATATATCATCCAACCGGCGCTGCCATACTTTAGAAGGAACGAGATAATTCAGCCCACCACGTAGATAGTATCTGAACTTATAAAAATTCTTTTTTGGTTGATCGAGTAATGCCATGAATTCATACCTGACCGGACTTCCTGCAAGCCGGATTGACAATAAACTATAGGATAGGACCAAGCCCAAGGGGGAGCCATTATGCTACAAAGCTGCCCCACCAAAACAGATCCTGGTCACGCCCTGCAAGCCTGAAACCTAGGCCACCAGCGCCTCGGCATGTATAATCCGACCCCTTATCATTTTTCATTTCCGTTATCAAACGACATCAGGGTTACACAGTTCCATGGATAAAACCTACCAGCCCCACGCCATCGAGAATCAGTGGTATCAAACCTGGGAAGAGAAGGGTTACTTCAAGCCCAACGGTGAGGGTGATCCTTACTGCATCATGATTCCCCCACCGAATGTAACCGGCAGCCTGCATATGGGCCACGGGTTTAACAACGCGGTGATGGATGCACTGATTCGCTATCGCCGGATGAAAGGTGACGACACGCTTTGGCAGGTAGGTACTGATCACGCGGGCATCGCCACACAAATGGTCGTAGAACGTCAGCTCGCAGCGCAGGGCGTCAGCCGTCACGATTTGGGGCGTGAAGCATTTTTGAACAAGGTATGGGAATGGAAGGAGCAATCTGGCGGCACGATTACTCGCCAGATCCGTCGCCTTGGGTCTTCTGTGGACTGGAGCCGTGAGCGCTTCACCATGGATGAAGGGCTATCGCGCGCGGTGCAGGAAGCGTTCGTTCGCTTGCACGATGATGGCTTGATCTATCGCGGCAAGCGCCTGGTTAACTGGGACCCGAAATTACACACCGCCATCTCTGATCTGGAGGTGGAGAACCACGATGAAAAAGGTCACCTCTGGCATCTGCGTTATCCATTGGCTGATGGCGCCACCACCGCAGATGGAAAGAATTATCTGGTAGTCGCCACTACCCGCCCCGAAACCATGCTGGGCGACAGCGCAGTGGCCGTTCATCCTGAGGATGAACGCTACCGTTCGCTTATTGGTAAATTCGTCGTGCTGCCGCTGGTAAATCGATTGATTCCCATTGTTGCTGATGATTATGTGGACCGGGAATTCGGCACCGGTTGCGTCAAGATCACGCCTGCCCATGACTTCAACGACTATGAAGTCGGTAAGCGCCACAACCTGCCGCTGATTAACGTTCTGGATAAGAACGCGGCCATTCTGCCCGGCGCGCAGATATTCAACGTGGACGGCAGCGTAAATGCACAAGTGGACAGCAGCCTGCCAACCCAATTTGCCGGCCTGGATCGTTACGAAGCGCGCAAACAAATCATCGCTGCCTTTGAAGATGTCGGCCTGCTGGAAAAAATTGATGACCACGCCCTGAAGGTACCGCGTGGCGACCGGTCTGGCGTAGTGGTTGAACCCTGGCTCACCGATCAGTGGTATGTCAGTACCAAGCCTCTGGCGGAACCGGCTATCGCCGCCGTGGAAGACGGGCGGATCGAATTTGTGCCCAAACAATATGAGAATATGTATTTCTCCTGGATGCGCGATATCCAGGATTGGTGTATTTCCCGGCAGCTTTGGTGGGGCCACCGCATTCCCGCCTGGTATGATGCAAATGGCCAGGTGTACGTTGGCCGCAACGAAGCCGAGGTGCGCGCAAAATATAATTTGGCTGCCGACCTGCCATTGCAACAGGATGAAGACGTACTCGACACCTGGTTCAGCTCCGGACTCTGGACCTTCTCTACATTAGGTTGGCCCGAGCAAACCGATTTCCTGGAGAAGTTCCACCCTACTGATGTATTGGTGACAGGCTTCGATATTATTTTCTTCTGGGTTGCCCGGATGATTATGTTGACGATGCATCTGGTAAAAGACGACCAGGGGCAAGCGCAGATTCCGTTTAAAACGGTTTATGTGCATGGACTGGTTCGCGATAGCCAAGGGCAGAAAATGTCGAAGTCCAAGGGCAACGTGCTCGATCCTTTGGACATTATCGATGGCATTGACCTTGAAACCCTTGTCCAAAAGCGCACTACGGGTTTAATGCGTCCACAAGATGCATCCAAGATTGAAAAGCAAACCCGCAAGGAATTTCCTGACGGTATTGCCGCCTATGGCACCGATGCATTGCGCTTCACCTTCTGTTCTCTTGCATCGACCGGACGTGACATCAAATTCGATATGGGGCGGGTCGAAGGCAATCGCAATTTCTGTAACAAAATCTGGAATGCGACCCGTTATGTGCTGATGCAATGTGAAGATCAGGATTGCGGCCAGGATGGTTCGCAAGATTACGAATTGTCGGTAGTGGATCGCTGGATCATCAGCAAATTGCAACTGGCCGAAAAAACTGTATGCACAGCGCTGGACACATATCGATTGGACCTGGCAGCCCAAGCCATTTATGAATTCGTCTGGGACGAATACTGCAGCTGGTACCTGGAGCTATCCAAGCCGCTGTTATGGGACGAAAACGCCAGTGCCGCACAGAAGAAAGGCACCCGCCGTACGCTGATTCGCGTATTGGAAACCATTCTGCGCCTGTCCCACCCGCTAATGCCTTTTATCACCGAAGAAATCTGGCAGAAAATCAAACCGCTCGCTGGAGCAACCGGTGACACCATTATGTTGAGCCGCTATCCACAAGCGGATGAGAGTCGCGTTGATAAGCAGGCGCTTAATGATGTTGCCTGGTTACAGGCTATTATCCTTGGTGTGCGCAATATTCGAGGCGAGATGAAGATTGCTGACGCACAAAAGATTCCTGTTCTGATCAAAAATGGTTCGGCTGATGACCAACAACGTCTGAATGCCAACCAACAATTCCTTAGAAAACTTGCGGCACTTGAAAGCATCACTTGGCTGTCCCCTGAAGCAACAGCACCTATGTCAGCTACAGCACTGGTAGGGCAGATGGAGATTTTGGTTCCGATGGCTGGCCTGATAGACAAGGAAGCAGAGATTGCACGCCTGACTAAAGAAAGTGCCAGGTTGGAACAAGATATTGCAAAGACCGAAGGAAAACTCGCTAATGCGGCTTTTGTCGATAAAGCACCCGCAGAGGTCGTTGAAAAGGAACGTAATCGTGTAGTGGAAAATAAGATTGCCCTGGAGAAGCTGCGAGAGCAAATTGAAAAAATGAATGCTCTTTAAAATGAGCAATGCGGAATGAATGCGATGTTCATTCCGCTGAATATAGTTCAAAAATAAAAAAGCCCGGTTATCGCTAACCGGGCTTTTTAATATGGCGGAGAGAGAGGGATTCGAACCCTCGATACCGTTTAACGGGTATACGCCCTTAGCAGGGGCGCGCCTTCGGCCACTCGGCCACCTCTCCGGATTAAATCAAATCAATCAAATGATCAATTTGCAACCTGTTGAAAACTATAAAAATTTCAGCCGACGTAAGAGTGGATCGCCGTCTCAACAGGTGCGGCATAATACCATATTTCAAAAAAAATCAAAGGCTTGATATCAATTTTATGCCGCTAACGCGCAGTCTTCGGCGTAAGCCTGACAATACGAAATAGATAAACAAAAGGAAGAGTTTCATAGTGAACTACGCGGCGGCTTATTAGGCTATCTCCGCCGCGAGCACACACAGAGCAGGTTATACAAACAAGCCAAACACCACATATGCGATTAGTTAGGCTGTTCATCCTGATTTTGCTTTTCGCGTTGAATACGCTGATAAATTTCTTCGCGATGCACTGCAATATCTTTAGGTGCGTTTACACCGATACGAACCTGGTTGCCTTTCACACCCAGTACAGTTACGGTTACTTCATCACCAACCATCAAGGTTTCGCCAATACGGCGGGTCAAAATCAACATCTTTAATCTCCTTCACTCATCCTGTAAGAGTACGACTGAGACTCCAATGTCCTTCGCCGTCTCTCGACTAACCCCTGTCGCCACCAGAACTGCTTAGCTCCGGAATAAGTATCGTCTACTTTTAGCGAAAAGGAAGAAACCCCCAAAATTTTCTGTTTGTAGCTCACCAAACAGCCTTACTGTACCGCTAGAGTCTTGCTGTTATTCGCCGCGCGGAGTAACCATCACCCCCGCACTCTGTTCTCCGACGGCTCGGCATCCAGGCCAAATGCGGTGTGCAAACTGCGCACAGCCAACTCCAGATAACGCTCATCAATAATCACCGAAATCTTGATTTCAGATGTCGTGATCATTTGAATATTAATGCTATCCTGCGCCAGGGCAGTAAACATGCGCGACGCCACACCGGCGTGAGAACGCATACCTACTCCAACTATAGACACCTTGGCGACTTTGTCATCACTGCGAACTTCCCGCGCCCCAATTTCTTTGGCAACGCTTTGCAGCACAGCGACGGCTTTGTTCATATCGTTTTTATGCACGGTAAACGTCAGGTCGGTGGTGTTATCCGCCGCAACGTTTTGCACAATCACGTCGACTTCGATGTTAGCCGCACCAATCGGAGCCAGGATTTTGGCCGCTACACCGGGTGTATCAGGCACACCGGCAACAGTCACTTTTGCTTCATCACGGTTAAATGCAATACCGGAGACAATCGGTTGTTCCATTGTAGAGTTTTCCTCATCGAGGGTAATCAGGGTACCTGGGCCTTCTTTGAAACTGGACAGTACACGTAAGGGCACGTTGTATTTGCCGGCAAACTCCACCGAGCGGATTTGCAGGACTTTGGAGCCCAGGCTGGCCATCTCCAGCATTTCTTCAAAGGTAATCTTTTCAAGCCGGCGCGCACGCTCAACAACACGCGGATCAGTGGTGTATACGCCGTCAACATCGGTATAGATCTGGCATTCATCGGCCTTGAGCGCGGCAGCTAATGCAACACCAGTTGTGTCTGAACCGCCACGCCCCAGTGTCGTGATATTACCCTGCTCATCTACCCCCTGGAATCCCGCCACCACGACCACACGGCCAGCTTGCAAGTCAGCTCTCATGTTGGTTTCATCGATAGCCTGGATACGAGCCTTGGTGTGAGCATTGTCAGTCAGGATGCGAACCTGGCCGCCAGTATAGGATCTTGCGTCAATACCGCGTTTTTTCAACGCCATACATAAAAGAGCAATAGTTACCTGCTCCCCTGTTGACACCAAAACATCCAGTTCACGCGGATCTGGTGTCTGCTGAATTTGTTGGGCCAAGCCTATCAGGCGGTTGGTTTCGCCACTCATAGCGGATAACACCACGACCATGTCGTGGCCTTGGGCGCGAAAAGCGGCCACTTTATCGGCGACAGCTTCTATACGCTCGATGGACCCCACGGAGGTACCACCATACTTTTGAACCAATAAGCTCATTCCCAGCCTATCCCTCATTAAAATGAAACAGAAGCCACAATTAGCGCACCGCAAACGGCGGGCAATTAAACAACAAATTGCTCGAAAAGTTAATCAATCACAACAAAAAAGCGCAAAATAAGCGCTATTTTCACGTTTCCTTACAGTTAATGAGACTTCAGTTGCCGCTCCACCCAGGAGACAACGGAAGCCAAAGCGCTTTCCAGTGCGGCGACATCATTGCCACCTCCCTGCGCCATATCCGGTCTGCCGCCACCTTTGCCACCGATTTGCTCAGCCACATGGCGCATTAAATCGCCGGCTTTGATTTTATCGGTCAGGTTTTGGGTTACACCAGCAACCAGAGCTACTTTATTGTCCTCTTCTACCGTCGCCAACAGAACAACTGCTTTGCCCAGTTTATTCTTGAACTGGTCCACTGTGTCGCGCAGCGATTTACTATCGGCACCATCCAGATTCAGTGCCAGCACTTTAATCCCCTCGATATCGCGCGTCTGACTGAGCACATCACCGCCGCTGGAGGTGGCCAGGCGAGTTTTCATTTGCGCCAGGTCTTTTTCCAGCTTGCGATTTTGATTGGTCAGTTGCTCGATTTTTTCAATGAGGCTATCGCGATTCGTTTTAAGTGTGCGGGTGGCGCTCTCCACCAACTGATCCAGATTGTCGAACAAGGCCAGCGCCTTGGCTCCGGTTACCGCCTCAATACGCCGGACACCTGCGGCAACACCTGACTCTGAGGTAATTCGCATCAAGCCGATATCACCAGTACGACTGACATGCGTACCCCCGCAAAGCTCCACGGAAAAACCTTCACCCATGGTCAATACGCGCACCCGATCACCATATTTTTCGCCAAATAACGCCATTGCACCCTTGGCTTTGGCTTCATCCATATCACAGTGGTCGGTCGTTACCGCACTGTTCGCACGGATCTGGTCATTAACCAGTATTTCAATTGCTTTCAACTGCTCAGGCTTAACAGCTTCGAAGTGAGAGAAATCAAAACGCAAACGCTCAGAGTCCACCAAGGACCCTTTTTGTGTGACATGTTCACCCAGTATTTTACGTAAGGCGGCATGCAATAAATGTGTAGCAGAGTGATTTAAGGCAGTGGCCTGACGCACGTTCTCATCAACTTTAGCCTTAATCGTGTCGCCTACACGCAGTGTTCCTTGCAGGACATGCACAATATGCAAATGACTATCGCCCTGCTTTTGGCAGTCCCGGACCTCCGCGCGACTGGAACCGCTTTCAATATAACCGGAGTCACCCACCTGTCCGCCCGATTCCCCATAGAAGGGCGTGCGATCCAGAACAACCACACCATCGTCACCTTCACTGAGGTGATCTACAGCAGCACCGCCTTTTAGCAGCGCGAGGATCACACCCTGCTCTGCCAGAGAGCTGTAGCCTATAAATTCTGTGGCTGGAACATCCAGTCCGGCGGCGGTGTAGTCCACCTTAAAAGCGCCAGCAGCACGGGCACGGGCGCGCTGAGCTTCCATCGCCTTGTCGTAACCGGGCATATCAATCGTCAAGCCACGCTCGCGAGCGATATCATTGGTCAAGTCCAGTGGAAAGCCGTATGTGTCGTAAAGTGTGAAGACCACTTCGCCGGGGATTTCTGAACCATTCAGCTTTGCCAGGGAGTCTTCCAGCACAGCCATTCCCTTATCCAGCGTCTTTTCAAATTGCTCTTCTTCCTGCAACAGGATGCGCTCTATATGCGCACGGTTTTTTACCAGTTCCGGATAAGCATCCCCCATAACTTCGGCCAATGCTGCAACCAGCTTATGGAAGAAAGGCTGTTTTTGACCCAACTGGTTACCATGGCGAATCGCGCGGCGAATGATGCGACGCAGAACGTAGCCACGCCCCTCATTGGAGGGAAGAACACCATCGCTGATCAGGAATGAGCAGGAACGAATATGGTCGGCAATAACCCGCAAGGATTTATTTTCCATATCCCGGGTACCGGTAGCTTGCGCGGCCGCTTTTAACAGATGCTGGAATAAATCGATATCGTAATTGTTGTGCACATGCTGCATGACGGCAGCAATACGCTCCAAGCCCATTCCGGTATCAACAGAGGGCTTGGGCAAGGGAATTAGGGTGCCGTCGGTTTGACGCTCATATTGCATGAACACCACATTCCAGACTTCAATGTAACGATCCAGGTGGTCGTTTTCACTGCCGGGAGGGCCACCGGGAATATCTTCACCATGGTCATAGAAAATTTCGGTACAGGGACCACAAGGACCTGTATCACCCATCTGCCAGAAGTTATCCGCGTCAAGACGCGAAATACGATCAGGGCTTACGCCGATTTCTTTTACCCAGATATCGGCTGCTTCATCGTCGGAAATATGTGCTGTTACCCATAAACGCTCTTTGGGAAGCTTTAAGACTTCTGTCAAAAATTCCCAGGCAAACTGGATGGCATCGCGCTTGAAGTAGTCGCCAAAACTGAAGTTACCCAGCATCTCGAAGAATGTATGGTGTCTTGCGGTGTAGCCCACATTCTCAAGGTCATTATGCTTGCCGCCTGCACGCACACATCGCTGGGAACTGGCTGCACGGGTGTAGCTGCGTTTGTCGCCGCCCAGGAATACGTCTTTAAACTGCACCATCCCCGCATTGGTGAATAGCAACGTGGGGTCATTACCCGGAATCAATGAGCTGCTGGGAACAATGGTGTGCCCTTTGCTCTCAAAAAATTTCAAGTAAGCGTCACGAATTTCTGCGCTCTTCATAGATCGTTCATCAACTCTGCATGGCAAGGGAAAAGGTAGACAGCAATCAGCTATTACGTTGGGCTTTTTCTTCACTCGTCAATTGGCGAGCTTCACTTTCAAGCATGACGGGAATGCCGTCGCGAATCGGATAAGCCAGGCCACTTGCCCAGCAGACCAGTTCTTGTTTTTCCGGTTGATATTCCAACTCGGCCTTGCTGACCGGGCAGACTAAAATGCTGAGAAGTTTTTTATCGATCATGACGCTGACTCTGCTTGATCCACAAACCGCCGCTCGCGGGCGACGGTCAAGATGTTTAAAAGGGCGGTATCTTACACTGTCGGGCAGGAGGCTGTCTCTAGCCTTGCGCTATGGTCGCCATAGGTTAACGCCGGGAATATCAGGGATTATTCCTTGGACGCAACCGGTTTCTGTTCAGGCATCGGTCCCACCATCAATGAGGGGTCAACCCGCTCTCCAAACCAATTCATGCGCCAATCGAGATGAGGCCCCGTGGCGCGACCGCTCGCGCCGACTTGTGCAATCACCTGTCCCTGCTCAATGTGATCACCCTCTTCGACCAGAATTTTGTGGAGGTGGATAAATGTCGATGATAAACCGTGACCATGGTCGACAATCAGGGTGCCGCCGGAAAAAAACATATCGGGATGGACCAGCGTCACCACACCGCCAGCCGGCGCCCGTACTGCGGTGCCAGTCGGGGCGGCGATGTCTATTCCGTAATGGGGAGAGTTGGGCTCACCATTGTAAAATCGTTGGCTGCCGTACACCCCGGTAATTCGCCCTACCAAGGGCCATTCAAATTCTTGCGCAAAATTGCGCAGAGGCAAATCTACCTTGCGCGCGTCTGCTGCCATCTTCGCCTCGCGGCGGCTGCGTTCTATCTGTTCCGGAGATGGTGTCACTGTCCGCTGGGGGACACCGGTCACCCGCTGGATATTGTAATCTCGCGCAGCAACATCAAATGTATGCTCCTGCCGCTTTCCACCCGTATCAATGGTGGCCACAATGGCTTGGGGTTTTGCATCACGCCCCAGACCGATAACGAATTGGCCATCCTCGGTCACACGTACACTTCGGTCCATAAATTCAACTTGTGTACCTGCCGGAACACGCCCCAATAAGACAGCGCCCTGCTGCCACTGCCCCTTAAACTCCAGGGCAAACACAGCGGCACTCAGAGAGGCTCCAATACATAACAAAACGAAATATCTGAACACGAGGACTCCGTGGTGATCACGCTACTGACGAATAAAAAACACACAATACCGACATAAAAAACGGCAGACAAGCTGCCGTTTTGGACTGCGCATAACCAAGAAGATTCGGCGATTAAAGCTTATCGCCGACCCGCAGGATCTTCATCGTGTTGGTGCCGCCGAGCAAATTCGTGTCACCGCTCGACAGGATAACCAAATCACCATCCACCAGGACACCAGCATCCTTCAGATTATTCACTGCACGCAAATAATCATCTGCGCAAGGTGTACTGGCCGTATCAAAAGGCACGGGATAGACACCGCGATAAAGTGCAACGCGGCGCTGGGTATGCATATGGCGAGAGAATGCAAAGATCGGCAATTGCGAACCCACTCGCGACATCAGGCGCGGTGTGCTGCCGGATTCGGTGAAGGCGATAATGGCTTTCACTTTATCCAGATGGTTCGCGGTATACATAGCAGCCAGTGCAATGGATTCATCAATGGATGTGAACTCTTCATCCATGCGGTACTTGCTGAAGCTTGCCATCGGATGTTTTTCTGCACCGATAATGATGCGCACCATAGCCTCAACGGTTTGCACCGGGAAATTCCCCGCCGCTGTCTCCGCTGACAGCATCACCGCATCGGTACCATCCAGCACGGCGTTAGCCACGTCGAAGACTTCTGCACGGGTTGGTAGCGGACTATTGATCATGGATTCCATCATCTGGGTCGCGGTGATCACCACTTTATTCAGTGCACGGGAGCGCTCGATAATACGCTTTTGAACACCAATCAATGCAGCATCACCAATTTCCACACCCAGGTCACCGCGGGCAACCATTACCGCGTCGCTCGCCCGGATAATGTCATCCAGTACGGCGTCATCCGCGACTGCTTCTGCGCGTTCCACCTTGGCAACCAGACCGGCTTTACCACCGGCGGCTTCCATCAGGGAGCGCGCATAATTCATATCTTCAGCACTGCGCGGGAAAGAAACGGCCAGGTAATCCACATCGATCTCAGCAGCGGTCTTGATGTCTGCCAGGTCTTTCTCTGTCAGTGCAGGAGCCGTCAAGCCACCGCCCTGCCGGTTAATACCCTTGTTGTTAGACAAAGGACCGCCAACCAGCGTGGTGCAGTAAATCTTGGTGCCTTCGATACGATCCACGCCCAGCACAACCCGGCCGTCATCCAGCAACAGCTTATCGCCGGGGCGACAGTCATTAGGCAATTCCTTGTAGTCGATACCCACCTGGTGCTGATCGCCGGCATCGCGTGGCAGAGCCGCATCAAGAATAAATTTGTCGCCTACTTTCAGCTGAATCTTACCCTCAGCAAAGCGTGCAACACGAATCTTGGGACCTTGCAGATCGCCCAACACGGCCACGTACAGCTTATGCTTGGCGGCAATGTCACGCACCATTTCCGCACGGCGACGATGATCTTCCGGCGAGCCGTGAGAGAAGTTCAAACGAACCACATTCACGCCAGCCAAAATCAATTGTTCCAGCACCTCTGCCGACTCTGATGCTGGCCCCAGGGTACTGACGATTTTTGTACGTCTTAACATAACGCTCTCTCGGATTATTTAGCTTGCATCAGGGCAAGCGTGTTATCCAGCATGCGATTGGAGAAGCCCCATTCGTTGTCATACCAGGCCAATACTTTTACCCACTTACCATATACCTTGGTTTGCAGGGCATCATAGTTGGAAGAATGCGGGTTGTGGTTGTAATCAACCGATACCAGTGGCTCGTCAACGTAGGCCAACACGCCGGGCATCTCAGTGGTAGCAGCTGCCTGCATAGCCGCATTGATGGCATCCACGCTCACGTCTTTTTCAACCAGCACGTTCAGGTCAACCAGCGAAACGTTGATGGTCGGCACACGTACAGAGATACCATCCAGCTTGCCTTTCAATTCCGGCAATACCAGACCAACGGCTTTAGCTGCACCGGTTGTGGTCGGAATCATGGATTGAGTAGCTGAGCGGGCACGGTAGATGTCTTTGTGGAAAACATCAGACAGCACCTGATCGTTGGTGTAAGAATGGATTGTGGTCATCGAGCCTTGCACGATACCAAAGTTGTCATTCAGCACTTTGGCGATAGGCGCCAGACAGTTGGTGGTACAGGATGCATTAGAGATAACGGTATCGGTAGCTTTCAACACATTGTTGTTCACACCGAATACAACGGTCGCATCAACGTCCGTGCCTGGAGCTGAAATAATGACTTTTTTGGCACCCGCCGCCAGATGCTGACCTGCCTTCTCTTTGCTGGTGAAGATACCAGTACATTCGTATACCACATCAACCTTCAATTCAGCCCAGGGCAATTTAGCCGGGTCGCGCTCAGAGGTAATGCGAATAGCGTCGCCATTAACGATCATCTTGTCGCCATCCACTACTACGCTGCCGTTGAAGGCGCCGTGAACGGAGTCGTATTTGGTCAGGTGGGCGTTCAGGTTAGCATCACCCAGGTCATTGATACCCACAATTTGAATTTGCTCGCGCTTGCCAGATTCATACAGTGCGCGTAAGACATTTCGGCCGATGCGGCCATATCCATTGATAGCTACTCTGATAGTCATTACAGGTTCTCCAGTTAATTTATCAACGCCACAAATGTGGGTTTAAATGCAATAACGTTAAAAAAATAAATGCGCGTGTCAGGTGCAACACGCGCATAGGGGAGTCATCCAGGTTTAGCGAGGCAGGCTGGCGGCTTCGCGAGCCAGGCGCTCTATCTCATCCCATCGACCCGCTTTCATCAACTCCTTGGGCGCCATCCAGGTACCACCGACACAGGCCACATTGGGCAACGCCAGATAGGTCGGCGCCTTGGCCAGATCAATTCCACCGGTTGGGCAAAACGTAATTTGCGGCAACGGACCACCGATTGACTTCAACATCGGCACACCACCCGCCGCTTCTGCCGGGAAGAATTTTTGATGGGTGAAGCCTTCCACCAATAAATGCATGGCTTCCGTTGGCGTGGCCACACCGGGCAATAATGGCACAGCAGAAGCTTTTGCGGCCTCAATCAGTGCTGGCGTGGTGCCAGGGCTGACAAGAAAGGAGGAACCGGCTTTAACGGCTTTTTCCAGATCAGCAGGCGTAATAATGGTACCTGCACCGATCACCGCATCAGCGGGGAGGTTTTCGACCATGGCGGTGATAGCATCCAGGGCACAGGGAGTGCGCAGGGTAATTTCGAGAACTTTCAAACCGCCGTTATAAAGTGCTTGCGCCAAAGGCACAGCATCTTCAATGCGCTCTACCACCATGACGGGTATGACGGGGGCGACTTTGACAATTTCGTTGATTGGTAAACCCACTTTTTATCCCTCACTACCTGATATGTAAAAAATATGGTTGGACTATCTATTCCGCTGCAAATACTTAAGGTGCCCAGTAGACGGTAATCGGCACTTGTTGTTGCTGGAGTACTGCGCGTACGGGCATTTCATTTACATCTGTACCCGCCTGCGCCTGCCGCAGAACATTTAACTTTTCTTCGCCAGTGATTAATAGCAACAATGACTTCGAACGCAGCAACCCGGCTAGGCTCAAGGTCATCCGTTCAACCGCTGTACCTGTGACTTCGCTTTGTTTGGCCGTGATCGCAGCACACAGACTTTCGCTGTTTACATCCAACGCTTCGGACAAACCCTGAGCATGGGGAAACAGGGATGCGGTATGACCATCAGACCCCATACCGAGTATGGTGACATCAAAGGGTTGCGCCAATTGCTGGTACGCATTTTCGCAATCAGCCAATCCGTCTGCCGGTGTCGCTGCGGTATTCTTCATGCCGACCAAATTAGCCTTCGCCGCATTGTTCTGTATCAGGGTGCGAACAATAAACGCTTCGTTACTTTTTTCGTGATCAAAGTCTACCCAGCGTTCGTCAACCAAGGCTACATAGACGGACTCCCATTTTAAATCCGCTGAACTCAAGGCCTTGTATAGAGGCTCTGGTGAACTACCTCCAGAGACCATAAAAGTTGCTTCGCCGCGCTCGTCTACGGCTTCTCGCAAAGCGGTAAGGCATTCTTCCTGTAAGGCCGCAATCATGTCTGCGCTGCTATCAAATAATTTCTCAACAAGCATTAAACGTCCTCGCTGGCAAATACATCATCCATATTGAACCATTCACGCCCATCGGCATGGATCATCTCGTCTGCCCCACGGGGACCCCATCCACCCGCTTTATAAAACTGCGGATTGTTTTCCGGGCGTTGCCAGGCCTCGATAATCGGATCAATCCAGGACCAGGCAGCGGCTACTTCGGCACGATGAATAAACAGGCTCGGGTCATTGGCAGCGGCATCAAGCATTAAACGCTTGTATGCATCACTGAAAAAATCTTTGTAGGTATCCGCAAAATTGAAATTCAGAACCACCGGGCGCAATTCAGTTTCGTGCTTCTCCAGGTTTTTGGAGGTCATGATAATTTTGATGCTTTCTTCCGGCTGTAAGCGGATAACCAGGCGATTCGGTACGGTACGACCGGCGGATTCGGGGTAAACACGGTGTGCAACATCTTTGTACTGAATAACAATTTCAGCAAAACGTTGTTTCATGCGTTTACCAGTACGCAGATAAAACGGAACATTCGCCCAACGGGAATTATCGATATGCGCACGAATGGCTACAAAGGTTTCGATTGAACTGGAGTTACCCAACTCTTCCTGGTAACTCGGCACGGCCTTGCCATTGATCTCGCCCGCCGCGTATTGACCGCGCACAGTATTGAAGCGCACTGAATTGCCTGTTAACGGGCGTAAGCTCTCCAATACTTTTAGTTTTTCTGCGCGGATACGCTCGGCAGTCATCTTGTTCGGTGATTCCATCGCCACCAGGCACAACAATTGAAGGATGTGATTCTGCACCATATCGCGCAGTGCACCGGCATCGTTATAGAAACTGGCGCGACCTTCAAGGCCAACCGTTTCAGAGATGGTGATCTGCACGTTATCGATGGTTTTGGCATCCCACAAATGCTCAAACATGCCATTGGCAAAACGCAATGCCAGGAGGTTCTGCACCGTTTCTTTGCCCAGGTAGTGGTCAATGCGGAAGATGCAGTTTTCATCAAAATATTCAGCAATCTGGCTGTTGATTTCTTCAGCACTAACCGCGTCATAGCCGAGCGGCTTTTCCACCACGACGCGAGCAGTTTTGGTGATCAAATTCATCTCTGACAGATGTTTACAGCACACACTGAAAACAGAAGGTGGGGTAGACAGATAGAATACTCGCTGTTTGTTGCCGCTGTTCAGTAATGCGGCAAGCTCTTCCCAATGCTCATCTTTTTTTGCAATATCCACGAAGATCGGGTGAATACATTGGGCAAATTTGTCCCAGTCAGCGGCAACAAATTCGCCTTCACGCAAATGTTCCTGCGCGGCGTTGCGTACCTTATCTTTATATTCCGCGACAACCTGGGTGTTGCGGCAGGTAGGGATAATGCGGGTACCTTCGGGTAATTCACCATTACGATGGGCGCGATATAAACCAGGAACCAGTTTACGCAGAGCCAAATCGCCGGCGCCGCCAAAGATGACAAAATCAAATGCTTCGAGCATGGGGGTTAATCCTGTGTTCGACTTCTAGATCGGTTGATGTGCGGTGTTATCGCAGTCATCGCTGCATGCCGTATGACTGCGATAACCAACGGCTACGGCTACCAGTTAAAGACCGTAGCACCCTCTTCGGCCAATCCTACTGTGGCGCGGAAGGGAGCGAACAGCTCGCGCCCCATGCCGTAGTGACTGCCGGATAAATCCACTTGTGCATGTTGCCGGGTTTGCAACTCTGCTTCGCTCACCAACAATTCCAGTTTGCCGGTTTCTGCATCCAGTTCGATCATGTCGCCGTCCTGAATCAGGCCGATAGGGCCATTATCCAATGCTTCAGGCGTCAAGTGGATAGCGGCGGGAATCTTACCAGACGCGCCAGACATCCTGCCATCAGTAACCAGCGCAACGCGGAAGCCGCGGTCCTGTAATACGCCCAGTGCAGGGGTCAATTTATGCAGCTCGGGCATTCCGCACGCTTTGGGGCCCTGGAAACGCACTACAGCAACGAAGTCTTTGTCCAGTTCGCCCCGCTTGAAGGCGGCCTGCATGTCTTCCTGGGTGTGAAAAACCACGGCGGGGGCTTTTACTTTGCGGTATTCGGGCTTTACGGCCGAAATCTTGATAACACAGCGCCCCAGGTTACCCTTCAATAGCTTCATACCACCTTCCGGGCTGAATGGCTTGGAGGCAGGACGTAATACAGCGTCATCAAGACTCTCTTTCGGTGCGTCGCGCCAGACAATCTCGTTATTCTCCAGGAAGGGTTCCTTGCAGTAAGGCGCCAAACCGCCCTCCCCCATCACAGTCTTCACATCATCGTGCAGCAAACCAGCGGCTCGCAATTCGCGCATCAAGTAACCCATTCCGCCCACCGCCTGGAACCGGTTGATATCAGCCAGACCGTTAGGGTAGATGCGGCACATCAGGGGAGTAATATCAGAGATATCGGAGAGGTCTTGCCAATTGACAATAACACCCGCCGCACGGGCGATGGCCATAATATGGATTGCGTGATTAGTTGAGCCGCCTGTCGCCATCAGACCAACCATACCGTTGACAATTGCTTTTTCATCAACGATATCGGCCAGCGGTGTGTAATTGCCTTTGGCTGAAGTAATACTGCCAAGCTGTTGAACCGCCGCTTTGGTCAAGGCGTCGCGTAACGGCGTATCGGGATTAACAAACGAACTGCCCGGCAGGTGCAGCCCCATAATCTCCATCAACATCTGGTTGCTGTTGGCGGTGCCGTAGAATGTGCAGGTGCCTGCACCGTGGTAAGAGGCGCTCTCTGCTTCAAGTAACTCTTTACGGCCAACCTTACCCTCAGCAAACAGCTGGCGCACACGCACTTTTTCCGCGTTGGGCAGGCCCGGGGTCATTGGCCCGCCGGGAATAAATATGGTCGGCAACTGGCCGAACGACAAGGCGCCGATCAACAGGCCCGGTACGATCTTGTCGCAAATTCCCAGGCACATCACACCATCAAACATATCGTGCGACAGGGCTACAGCGGTGGCCATGGCGATCACATCAC
Organism: Cellvibrio sp.; assembly: GCA_035490615.1. Taxonomy (GTDB): domain Bacteria; phylum Pseudomonadota; class Gammaproteobacteria; order Pseudomonadales; family Cellvibrionaceae; genus Cellvibrio. The sequence continues at coordinate 30,876 of DATJLH010000117.1, read as the reverse complement.
GACTGAACAGGGACATATCCATGCCATCGCGCCCCTGGGTAACGCCATCACACATCGCCGGTACACCACCGGCAAATTGTGCCGTCATGCCTATGCCATGGGCGGCTTTCTTGATGGGTTCCAGGTAGGTGCCGTAGGGAACGTGCGCGGACAACATTTCGTTATAGGCTGAAACGACGCCCAGATTGGGAGCATCACCTTCGGCCAGCGCGTGCTTATCTTCTTGACCGCAGGCGGCAAAACCATGAGCCAGATTACCGCAGGATAAACGCTTACGAGCGGGGCCATTGCTACGCATCCTGGCCACGCGCTCCAAATAAGCCGCGCGGGTCGCGCGGCTTCTCTCAATGATTCGGTCGGTAATGTCGACGAGTCTCGGGTCGGTCATGTTGGTACCATTTCTCGATAAGGCTGCCACGGGATGCAGTAACAGTTGATAAAGCCACTGCAAAAGTCACAGGTACTGTCAATTGTTGGCTTCAGAATCATCAGCCTCGACACCGGTAGCTGGGCACCGGTTAAATCACTCGACACTCATAGAGTGAATTGGTATCACTACCAACCTTCCACCCCGTGAGCACCGGTTACATGCAGTACCTTTTCTCTTGGCGATCAACATTGGTGATCTTTAATGGCTGCCAAAACAGCCGCTGTGACTTCCCGCAATACATTGTCGCAGGATAGCCGCAGCTCTTCTCTCACTCCCAACAGCCGAGATTACTGCTGTTTGTGTTTTGCTTGCTTGTAGTAGTCTATCAGATTGCGGGTAGAGGCATCGTGATGGGCGCTGACCGCTTTATCCGCCGCCAATTCCGGCTGGATACCTGCAGCAAGAACCTTGCCCAACTCCACACCCCACTGATCAAATGAGTAGATTTCCCAAATAATGCCCTGGACAAAGATTTTGTGTTCGTAAAGCGCAATCAACGCGCCCAATGTCCGGGCGTCCACTTTATTCAGCAGCAACGTATTCGTGGGACGATTGCCCCGGTGTACTTTTTGCGGCACCAGTTCCGCTATACGCGCTTCAGATAAACCTTTGGCACGCAATTCGCTGCGCACTTGTTCAGCATCGATACCCTGCATCATGGCTTGGGACTGGGCAAAGAAGTTTGCCATCAAGGCATCATGGTGCCCCGGCACATCAATGTTGCTGGCGATAGAGCCAATAAAATCCGCCGGAATGATATCTGTGCCCTGGTGAAGCATCTGGTAGAAAGCGTGCTGGCCATTGATGCCTACTTCGCCCCACACCAGCGGAACACTGCCATAGGGAATTTGCTCACCGGCCCAATTAACGGATTTGCCATTACTCTCCATCTCCGCCTGCTGCATGTAAGCCGGGAAACGGTGCAAACATTGGTCATAAGGCAAGAGCGCCTGGGCACTGTAATTGAGGAAATTGCGATTCCAGATGCCGATCAGAGCCAGCATAACCGGCGCGTTTTCCGCCAGGGGCGCTTGCCTGAAATGCTGGTCCATTTCGTATGCCCCTTGCAGCAGCTCGCAAAACCGCTCATAGCCCAGGGACAATACAATGGGCAGGCCGATGGCAGACCACAAAGAAAAACGGCCGCCGACCCAATCCCACATATCAAAAATATTTTCTTCCGCAATACCGAATTCAGTTACCAGTTTGCGGTTGGTAGACACAGCAACAAAGTGACGCGCGATGGCGCTACGCTCTTTCGCTGCCTTGAGAAACCATTGCTCGGCGGTGCGCGCATTGGTCATGGTTTCAAGGGTGGTAAAGGTTTTGGAGGAAATAACAAACAGCGTGGTTTCGGGATTCAGTTGAGCAAGGACTTCAGCGACCTGCACACCATCCACATTGGAGACATAGTGCATGGCAAGGCGGCCGTCACTATAAGCGTTGAGCGCTTCCGTCACCATCAGCGGGCCAAGGTTGGAACCGCCAATACCAATACTGACAACATCAGTAATAGGTTTGCCTGTATATCCCAGCCAGTTACCGGAGCGCACTTCTTCTGAGAGTTTGCGCATACGCTCCAGCTCGGCGTTGATCGCCGGACGAGCATCCTGACCGTCAATCATAATGGGTTGAGTAGATTGATCCCGCAGCGCTACATGCATTACCGCCCGGTCTTCTGTGCGATTAATGTGCTCACCGGCAAACATTTTGTCTCGCCATGACTCGACTTCAGTCTCCTGGGCCAAAGCCAACAGCGCAGCTTTGGTTTCATCGGTGATCAGGTTCTTGGAGTAGTCGAACAGCAGGTGCGGAAGTTCGATGGAGAATTTACTAAAGCGGGAATCGTCTTCGTTAAACAATTCTTTAATATGGCGCTTTTTCATCTGTTGCGCATGGGCAACAAGCGCTTGCCAGGACGGTAAATCAGTGCGGCTAGCCATGGAGCACTCCGTAAGTACAAGTCTGCATTGGGTTGATTCCTGTTGTGGTCTGGCTACCGATGGGTGGATCTATGTCCCCTTGCGGTATTGACAAACACATAGCGCGACGCAACCCTGCCCACCTCCCTGACCGGGCTTACCTGCTGGATATTCGGGTAAAGCTCGGTAAAGAAAGGCCCCTCAAAGGCAGGGCTGACATAAAATTCGACGGTGCAAAAAGCCCGCTATCATAGGCAGATGGTCCCTAAGTGTCAATTCGCTCTCAAGTCGACCAGACCGGTTAGCTGTGGTTCCCGATAATAATTTCTACGGCATTCATATTCACATGCCGGGCTCCTTTCTTTCATCAAACCTGCTGATTATGCTGTGCTTACTACTATTTGATGGAGCACTTATTACGTGAATAAAAATTCACCGTCGCAACTCGGTGTCATTGAAGGTTTTTTTGGGCGCAGCTGGTCATGGCAGTCCCGCGAGAGTTATGCCGATTTTTTAGCCAGCACGGGTTTTCATTACTATATTTATGCACCAAAAGATGACGCTTTTTTGCGCAAGCACTGGCAGGAGAACTGGCCAGATATCAAGTTTGCGCAACTGCAAGCATTGCGCGATATTTACCGGCAACACCACATTGCTTTTGGTTTGGGATTAAGCCCTTATGAACTCTACCTTGAGCCCTATCCGGAACGAAACTTCAAGCTGATAAAAAAAATTCGCCAGCTAAACCAGCTGCAACCCGATCTGTTGTGTCTGTTATTTGATGATATGCGCGGCGACCTGCCCCACCTGGCCAAAGTCCAGTGCGAGCTGGTGCAATGTGCCGCGGAGCACAGCAGTGCAAAACATATTATTTTTTGCCCGACCTATTACAGCTTTGATCCTGTCCTGGAAAAAGTCTTTGGCACACGCCCCGAAGACTACTGGATGACATTGGGACGGCAGATTGATCCAGGAATTGATATTTTTTGGACTGGCCCCAAGGTATGCTCCACGCATTATCCGGCAGAGCATTTACAGGAAGTTACAGAACTGCTGCAACGCCAACCATTTTTATGGGACAACTACCCTGTTAATGACGGCGCGGTAAAGTCCAATATTTTACAGCTGCGCGCATTTGATCAATCACACAGTGAGCTGCAAGGAAAGATAGCAGGCCACGCCGTAAACCCGATGAATCAATCATGGCTGTCGCGCATTCCGCTAATGACATTGCCTCAGGCTTATCATGAAGGGCCCGCTTACGACCCGCATCAGGCGTTTGTGAATGCTTGCCATCTACTTTGTGGCCCCGCCCTGGCGGGTCAGATCATTGAAGATATCGCATTACTACAGGACACGGGTTTAAATAAATTATCCGTTGCGGAGCAACAAGCGCTGATTAAAAGATATCAGCATTTTCCAAACGACCCTTACGCGGCTGAAATAATTGATTGGTTGAATGGCGGCTACCAATTCGACCCAGCCTGTTTAACAGAATAAAAAACCTGACACTTTGATAACAATAAGCAATACATGCGGGCTATCGCCAATCTATCAGGAATATTTGAATCACACTTGCATAGCAAGCACACACATCCGTTAATCTTCGGCCTGCGAAAAGTTTTTACTTGAATAAGGAAACCGTGTCATGAAGAAAGATAACTGTTTTTACCGCATCGGCCTATTGATCGGCGTGTTAAGTTTTTTGTGCCTGAATGCGTGCAGCAATCTGAACACGGAAAAAAATACACCAAATGCCGATAGTGTCACTGAAACCGCCAATCGTGTTGCCGATTGGCAGCTAGCTCATATGGGCACCTTTGATTATGTGCGGACATTTCAGGATCATACCGAGTATTCCCATGGCTGGATTCAGGGCGCGCTCTTTGTCGGCCTGGACCGTTGGGCCAATACCACACACAACGAACGCTACCAACGAGCCGTCGTCGCCAAAGGCGAAATGAATCAATGGATGCCGGGCGAAAAAACCTGGCATGCCGATGATCAAGTGATTGCGTTCTCCTATGCTTCTGTCGCCGAGCGAACCAATGACTTGTCTTTATTGCAACCTACCCAAAACGCCTTCCAGAAAATCCTGGCCAATCGCGCAACCAACAGCCTGGCGTACGCTTCCGATCCAACTCATCAGGGCGAAGCCACCTGCCAGAGACGTTGGTGTTGGTGCGATGCACTATTTATGGCGCCGCCGGTGTGGGCCGCAATAGGAAAGCTCACCGGCGATCCCGCCTATCTGGATTATGTCGATGAAGAATACCAGGCAACCGTGGATTATCTATTTGACCAGGAAGAAAACCTTTTCTACCGCGACGGCCGCTTCCTCACGCAACGCAATAAAAACGGCAAAAAGATTTTCTGGAGTCGCGGCAATGGCTGGGTATTTGCCGGCTTGCCTTTATTATTGGAACAGATCCCCCAGGATGATCCGCGCCGGAAAAAATATGAAATACTTTTTCAACGCATGGCAGCAAAACTGATCACATTGCAGCAGCCTTCCGGTTTTTGGCCATCATCATTATTGGATAGCACAGAATTTAATGTACCGGAAACCAGCGGTACAGGTTTTATGACCTTTGGGTTGGCATGGGGCATCAACAATGGTTTATTGCCTCGCGAAAAATATTTACCTGCCGTTCATGACGGCTGGCGGGGTTTGGCAAGCGCAGTTGACGATTCAGGCAAGCTCGGCTGGGTGCAGCAGGTCGGCGCCTCGCCCGAAAAAATCCTTCCTGGTGATACCCAGCTTTACGGTGTGGGCGCTTTATTATTGGCTGCATCAGAAATCATAAAACTGTAACGCAGTTTGCCTTAAACCACACTGAGGCTGCCCCTGTGGCAACCTCAGTGTATTAACCTATAACACCCGTCCAAGCCAACGGTTGATATCGTCAATCTGCGGGGCGCATAACGTATGAGCCATGGGATATCTTTGATAGTCAGCATGATATCCGCGCTCACTCAACAATTGAACCGCGCGCTGCCCCAAGGCTTCCGGCACAACATTATCCTGCGTACCATGTTGAATCAGAATGGGGATTTGTTGATTGGCAGGATGTGCTTGAATAGTTTGATAGGTCGCAAAATAACTCGACAATACAAGCAACCCACCTAAAGGTTCAGCGTGCGACAGGGCCGCCTGATAAACCACCGCACCACCCTGGGAAAACCCGGCCAATATGATGCGCTGATTTGCCACACCACGCTCTTGCTCCCGCAGAATTAATTTGGCAACCTCCGCAGCAGATTTTTCCAGCTGCACAACATCCACCTTGCGATCAATCGACATTTCCAGAATATCGTACCAGGCCGGCATAATGTACCCGCCATTAATCGTGACCGGCATGCTCGGTGCATGAGGAAAAATAAAACGTGTGGACACTTTTTTCGGAAAGTTGAGTTGTGGAACCAAAGAGGCAAAGTCATGGCCATCTGCACCCAAACCATGCAACCAGATAACCGCGCTATCGGCTTGCTGTTGCGACTCAATTTCCACACAAGGTAAATAAGACATGCATAAAACTCCGATTAATTACCAATCCAGACGATGATGCTGCGCAATCTCTTCACGCCATTCCGGGAACACGCCGGCGCGCACAGCGAATGCGTTCCACTCGCGAACAACATCAACAACCTGGGCAATGATTTTTTTGGCCCGCACTGTTTTTATGTTGCCATGAGCTGCAACGGCCAATAAATCATCCAACGAAAAATCATCACGCTTTTCGTTGACTGTCATTTGGTGGCGCGACGTCCACTCACCGCGCGGATTGTAGCTGTAAATCACATCAAAGGCGGGGGCCAATTGCCAATTCCCTTGCCGGTCCATGAGGAAAGCAATATTTTTTGTGTGGTCATCCTGATTGCGCGCGACTACATTAAATACCATGCGTCGATATTGTTGCTCCAGAGCCGCCTGCTCATTATTCATATTCAATCGCTTGATAATCTGCATGGCCTGTTCATAACTGTAACCGCCGGCGATATTAAAGTCGTAATGCGCAATTGCACATAAGGATTGCATGTGTAACTTGTCGCCATCGGCACGCCGGTCAAACCGCCGCGTCATAAAATGCGCGCGGCCACCCTCTTCCAGCAAGCGGCTTTCCGACATCTCGATCTCTGCCGCTGTTGCCATCAGATAATAGGCATATTCAATGCGCCCGAATCCTTGGGGGTCGTTTAACTCTTTATCTGCATTTTCAACAATGCCATCGAACTTTAACAACCAATGCTCAAAGCCCTTGCCTGCGGGAATTTGACCGGAACGCACTTCTCCCGTCTCGGGATTCCAGGCGATGACCGCCTTGGCCCGGGCGCCGCCAGCGGAGGTTCCCACCGCAAGAATATGCCCCAGCGCCGAGCGCTGATCACTCAAGTCATCAGAGAGCCGCTCATGCAGATGGCTTTTAGCCGACAAGACCCGATTGGCAAGAGCGGCCAACTCGGCAATTTCCAATGGCTGACTGGCCTGCACTCGCTTGATTGCCGGCCGAAATTCCAGCGCTCCCATGCCGCGCTCGCCCATGTAGCATAAACGCTCCACCGGACTGAAACTCGACCTGTCACGACCCTGTTGCTCCAGCCACCGATCAATCAGCAGGTTACCGAACTTATCCGGCAGGGCATCTGCCAGCATACCTGGCAAGCCTTTATAAGACTGACGATCAAGCTCCGGGAAACTGTAGATAGTCCGCGCTCGCGGCATCATCAAAGGTGCCAATTCAACCGGTGCCCGTAAAAATGCGGGGTCATATTCAAAAAACCCCAAAGACCGCTCATCATCCCAAGCCACGGCACCAACGCGCGTACCCCAGATAAACACATCCGCCACATCAACCTTCGCAGGTTTTTTTTCCTGGGTCGCACTCACGTTTCATCTCCCCATTTCCAGCCGGCTACCGGCTCATTAACATCGGTGCGGGCCGATGAGGCTCGCTGGCGTCGCTGCCCCCCGACCGCCTTTAGCTGCAGCGGACTCAGTGCAGGCAAAGGCAGGAAGTTATCCAGTTGATCGAGCCGCCCCAAGGCACGCAATATGGCGATCAGCGTCATCAGGGTTATGTTGCCTTTGGCAGATTCTGCACGCTTTACCGTAATCAGGCTGATGCCGGCCTGCTCTGCCAATTCCGCCTGGGTAATATTGATCTCAAGCCGAGCCGCCCTCAGGCGACCACACAACTCATCATGGATCTGCTGATCACTCAACTGATGGAAGGCTAGCGTCATCTTCACTCCAATAGATTTGCAATGTATCTTAAAGGATCTTTAAATGGCTAAAATAACATTTAAGTATCATTTATGAAACCAAAAATCAATGCGATTTTTTTCTAAGATATCTTTTAAGATACAAAAAAATGGTTTTAATCTATTAAATATCTTATATGATATCTTGACACCAAGCGGAACGAACATCGCAGATCTCTAATAAAATCACCCCATAACGAATGAAATACCACTAAACTGACAATAACATCTCCCGAAACCGGCAGTAGAAGAGACGCGCATGACAAATAGTTATAGCAACAACCCCTATATCTCCACTCATCACGAAAGCGGTAACTACGAAACCATCGATGCCATCATCTCCCCGATGGGTCCCCTGAATATTCTTTCCAAGATAGAAGTATCCAAGCTCCTGGACGCCAGCCAAAGTGGTTTATACAACCTGTTTCGCAGCTGTTCACTGGCCGTACTCAATTGCGGAAATTACCTGGATGATGGAAAAGAGTTACTTGAGCGCTACAGCGATTTCTCCATCAGCATTATTCAGGAGGAGCGCGGGATAAAGCTGGATGTACGCGGCGCCCCGGCCAGCGCTTTTGTTGATGGCAAAATGATCAAGGGCATCAGTGAGCATCTGTTTACCGTGCTGCGCGATGTTATCTATGCCAGCGACGAATTGCGTGGAAATGCCAAGTTCAACCTGAGCACCAGCGAGGGCATCACAGACGCAGTCTTTCATATGCTGCGCAACGCAGGTTTGCTCCAGCCCGGCCGCGATCCCAATCTTGTGGTTTGCTGGGGAGGACACTCCATCAGCCGGGGAGAATATGACTACACCAAAGAGGTGGGCTACGCATTGGGCCTGAGAGGTATGGATATTTGCACCGGCTGCGGCCCGGGCGCCATGAAAGGCCCAATGAAGGGCGCCACCATCGGCCATGCCAAACAACGTATCAGTGGCGGCCGCTATGTGGGTATTACCGAGCCCGGCATCATTGCCGCTGAGGCGCCCAATCCTATCGTCAATCAACTGACGATCATGCCGGACATCGAGAAACGGCTGGAAGCCTTTGTGCGCACCGGTCACGGTATCGTGATCTTTCCCGGTGGCGCCGGTACAGCGGAAGAGATTCTTTATATTCTGGGCATTTTGCTGCATCCGGATAACCGCGATATCCCCTTCCCCCTGATTTTTACCGGGCCGGCCAGCGCCGCCGATTACTTTGATCATATCCACCAATTCATCGGCGATACGATTGGCGCTGATGCGCAGAACCGTTACAAGATCATCATCAATGATCCGGAAACGGTAGCGAGAGAGATGCTGAAAGGCATCAAAACCGTGCGCGAATTCCGCAAAAAAACAGACGATGCCTACTACTTCAACTGGCAGTTAAAAATCAGTCCCGACTTCCAGCAACCCTTCGCTCCGACGCATACCAATATGCGCAATCTGGAGCTGCATAAAAACCAGGAAAGCCATCTGTTAGCAGCCAACCTGCGGCGCGCTTTCTCTGGCATCGTAGCCGGCAATGTAAAAGATGAAGGCATACGGGCAATTGAAGAGCACGGGCATTTTGAATTACACGGCGACGCCAGCATCATGCAGCCCGTAGATGCCCTGCTGACCTCCTTTGCCGAACAAAGCCGAATGAAGCTGCCGGGACGACACTACAAACCCTGTTATCGCATCATTAAATAATGCCGGACGCCGGGCCGCCCAGCAGCAGGCCCGGTTTGTTATCACACTATGACCCACGTGCACTGGTTGGACCCACACAGCCTCGAGTTTCCACCGGTCGCTTTGGCCCTGGACGACCCCAATGGCCTACTGGCTGTTGGCGGCGATCTGTCGCCTCAACGCATCCTGGCCGCTTACCGCAAAGGCATCTTCCCGTGGTTCAATCCCGGCGATCCGATATTATGGTGGAGCCCACACCCACGCACGGTGCTCTACCCAAGCCAATTACACATTTCGCGCAGCCTGCGTAAAACCCTGCGCAAGGGTTTATACCAGGTTACCTTCGACCATGCCTTTGAGATGGTTATGCGACATTGCGCCGCGCCGCGCACTTATGCCGATGGCACCTGGATCAGCGAGCCTATGATCGCCGCCTATACCCACATCCACCGCATGGGCCTTGCTCATTCTGTTGAGGTTTGGCACCAGCAACCCGATCAATCACCCACATTGGTCGGCGGCTTGTATGGCATCGCATTGGGGCGGGTTTTCTTCGGGGAATCCATGTTCAGCCGCGCGGATAATGCATCAAAAGTCGGCTTTGCTCACCTGGCCCACCACCTGCAAGCCTGGGGGTTCGAGCTAATCGACTGCCAGGTGGCCAATGATCACCTTTTTAGTCTCGGTGCCCGGGAAATTTCCCGGGAAACTTTTCAGAGAATCCTGTCAGATTTCACCGATATGCCTGCAGCGGGACCAACGGATAATGACTGGAAGACAATAAGTCCGGTATGGAATTCGGGTTCTGACTGACACCGCGAGCTTCCGAACTTTTAGCCGAAGCGTCACTCAATGGACATGTAGGCTGAACCAGCCAACAGTATCGCCAGATTCAATCCGATAATACGGCGAGATAGACCGCCTGTGATCAAACCGCTGGCTACCGATGCCTACCCCGGATAAGCTATAAATACATCATATCGACAATGATTGCTCCACCGCTCAGGAATCAGGAGACAGAAGTGACCGATCTCTCGACCCTAAAACTGTTTACAACCCAGCCCCATCCCTGCAGCTACCTGGATGGTCAGGAAGCCACAACCCTGTTCGTTGATCCAGATGCGGCGATGGATGTCGCCTTATACAGCCAGTTGTCCCAATTGGGGTTCCGGCGCAGCGGCAGCCATTTGTATCGACCGCAATGCGCACTATGCCAGGCCTGTATTTCCTGTCGTATTCCCGTCAACCTCTTTCGACCCAACCGCAGCCAGCGCCGTTGCTGGCAGCGCAACCAGGACCTGACGATTGCCGTGGTGTCCAATATCAATACCGATGAGCACTATGAACTCTATGCGGACTACATCATCCGACGCCACAATGATGGCGATATGTTCCCGCCTTCCCAAGCCCAATACGAGGCTTTTCTGACCAGCGAATGGGGTGTGACGCAGTATCTTGAATTTCGGTTGGGTGAAAAACTGATCGGCGTATCCGTTTGTGATCGTTTAGATGATGGCCTTTCGGCGGTCTACACCTTTTATGATCCCGACGAAACCAAGCGGAGCCTGGGCGTTTTTGCCATCCTGGCGCAAATCGACAAGGCGCGCTCGCTTGGCTTGCCCAACCTCTACCTGGGGTATTGGATTAAACAGTGCGAAAAAATGCGCTATAAAATCCAGTATCGCCCCCTGGAGCTTCTGATAAACCGCCGATGGATGCGGTTAAATTAGTGCAAAACTTACCAAACCCTTCTTTTGTCCCGCTTTTCACTTGGCGCAACCGGGTATTTCAGGCACAATTCGCACCTATTTTTACCCCCATCCGTTAGGACACCGAGGACACTGCCGCATGGCAAAAGAAGACAATATTGAATTTGAAGGCGAAGTAATCGACACCCTGCCCAACACAACCTTCCGGGTAAAACTGGAAAATGGTCACGTAGTTACCGCCCACATCTCTGGCAAAATGCGCAAAAACTACATTCGCATCCTGACCGGCGATAAAGTCAAAGTCGAAATGACACCCTACGACCTTAGCAAAGGCCGGATCACCTACCGCGCGCGCTAAGCCACCCCCTCAAATTCCGATTCCCTAAACAACAAAAGCCGCTAAGCGGCTTTTGTTGTTACTGGCATACCGTGACGGAACCGATCAATATCAGGCTGGCTGTAAATCCTGCTTCGCCTTGATATCCAGAACCAGCTGATCCTTATAGGGGTCAAGGTCCACCGCTACTACACCGCCTCCATTGGCAAGAGAACCGAAGAGTATCTCTTCCGCGAGGGGTTTCTTGAGTTTTTCCTGAATCAGGCGGGCCATGGGGCGAGCCCCCATTTTTTCATCATAACCATGAACGGCCAGCCACTCGCGCGCATCCTCGGAAATCTCGAGGGTGACATGCTTGTCATCCAGTTGGGTTTGCAACTCCATCAGGAATTTATCCACGACAGTTTTGATGACCTCAATAGTCAATGGCGCAAACTGTACAATGGCATCAAGGCGGTTACGGAATTCCGGCGTAAACATTTTTTTGATCGCTTCCATACCATCAGTGGTGTGATCCTGATGCGTGAAACCGATGGATGGCCGACTCATAATTTCCGCTCCGGCATTGGTTGTCATGATCAAGATGACATTGCGGAAATCTGCCTTGCGACCGTTGTTGTCCGTCAGCGTCCCATGATCCATCACTTGCAAAAGCAGGTTAAAGACTTCCGGATGCGCCTTCTCGATTTCATCCAATAACACAACGCAGTGCGGTTGCTTGGTCACAGCGTCCGTCAATAATCCACCTTGATCAAAACCAACGTAGCCTGGAGGAGCACCAATTAAACGCGACACCGTATGGCGCTCCATGTACTCGGACATGTCAAACCGTAACAGTTCGAGTCCCATGCATTTAGCCAGCTGACGACAAACCTCGGTCTTACCTACACCGGTAGGACCAGCAAACAGGAAGGAACCGATCGGTTTTTCAACCGAATTCAATCCTGCACGGGACAGCTTGATCGCCGTGGCCAATGTATCGATCGCCTCGTTTTGCCCGAAGACAGTCATCTTCAGGTTTTCATCCAGCTTACGGAGCAACTCCTTATCAGAAGAAGAAACGCTCTTGGGGGGAATCCGCGCAATCTTGGCTACCACATTTTCCACATCGGCAACGCCAATGGTTTTCTTGCGTTTGCTCGGTGGCAGCAATTGTTGATAAGCACCCGCCTCGTCAATAACGTCAATCGCTTTATCGGGTAAGAACCGATCATTGATGTAACGTTCAGCCAACTCTGCCGCTGCGCGCAACGCCGGATCGGTATAGCGCAGATTGTGGTGTTTCTCGAAACGACTCTTGAGTCCTTTGAGGATCTGGTACGTCTCATCCACTGAAGGCTCGTTGACATCAACTTTTTGGAAACGCCGTGATAACGCGCGATCTTTATCAAAGATACCGCGATATTCTTGATAGGTAGTCGAGCCCATGCACCGGATTTCGCCGGACGACAGCAGTGGCTTCAATAAGTTAGAGGCATCCATCACCCCACCGGACGCGGCACCGGCACCAATAATGGTATGGATCTCGTCGATAAACAGGATCGAATTCTTTTGCTTTTTAAGTTCTGTTAACAATCCTTTAAAACGTTTTTCAAAGTCGCCGCGGTATTTGGTTCCGGCCAATAAGGCACCCATATCGAGCGAGTAAACAACACTGTTTACCAGCGGCTCAGGCACATCGCCATCCACAATACGTTTAGCCAAACCTTCGGCAATGGCAGTCTTACCGACACCGGATTCGCCCACCAATAAAGGGTTGTTTTTTCTGCGCCGGGAAAGAATCTGGCAGACACGCTCAACCTCGAACTCCCGTCCAACCAAGGGATCAACTCGCCCCTGCATAGCCAACTCGTTAAGGTTAGCTGCGAAACTTTCCAACGGGCTTTGCGAAGCGGAATCACCTCCAATCGCATCTTCATCCTGTTGCTCATGAGAGTGACCAGCGTCATTACCGTGCTCAGAATGACCAGCCACTTTATGAATACCGTGAGTGATGTAATTCACTACATCAATACGTGCAATATTTTGCTGCTTGAGGTAGTAAACCGCCTGGCTTTCCTGCTCACTGAAAATCGCCACCAGTACGTTTGCGCCCGTAACTTCCTGCTTACCAGATGACTGCACATGAAATACCGCGCGCTGCAGAACGCGCTGAAAACCAAGCGTAGGTTGGGTTTCGCGTTCAGTATCATTTTCGGGAATAAGCGGCGTCGTTGAGTCAACAAACTCAATCAGCTCTTTGCGCAAACTTGTGAGATCAGCACCGCAGGCACGCAGTACACTTGCCGCAGAATCGTTATCAATCAACGCTAGCAATAAATGTTCAACGGTCATGAACTCATGGCGCTTGGAGCGAGCGCCTTTAAAGGCGAGATTCAAGGTTACTTCTAAATCTTTGCTTAACATCGCATTCAACCTCTGGAAGCTAGCAACTTGGACGCAGCACACAGAAACTTGCTGCAACAGGATTACCGCTCTTCATCTTCTACTGCTTCTACTTCACACAGTAGTGGATGTTGGTGCTCCCTGGCGTACTGATTAACCTGAGCGGCTTTTGTTTCCGCTATATCACGAGTATAGACGCCACAAACAGCTTTGCCGTGAATATGTACTGTTAACATCACTCGGGTTGCTTTCTCGCGTGACATGGCGAAAAACCGCTCAAGTATTTCCACCACAAAGTCCATCGGCGTGTAGTCATCATTCAACATCAACACCTTATACATGGGTGGACGCTTGAGTTTTGGCTTCGCCTCTAGGACCGCAAGATTCCCATCGAATTCATTGCTGTCGGAATCTTCGTCTTTACTTAAGGTTAGTTGAAGGTCGTCTGGATTTCTCATAGTGAATCAACAGAAATTGAAAGTGTTCTAGCGGCTAAGAGCCATTCTAACCCAATGGTATACCGCTCACACTGACAGGGCTATATACGGGCCAAGACTTGACTTTGGTTCAATTGTTGGATAAAACACATGGTCGCCGCTCAAATAATCATCATTTTGTTCGGCATTATTCCAAAATGTTTAACCAACACCCAAAAATACGCCAAGGGCTTTATAAAACTTGTCCGATATCGCCTCCCAGCTGTAACGATATTGAACTGTTTTTCCTTGGAAAATAATAACGATAAGGTGCAGGGGTTATTAAAACTCTTGTGCCAGGGCAGAAGGATTTAATCATGCCTACAGGTACAGTCAAGTGGTTCAATAACGCAAAAGGTTATGGCTTTATCCTCTCTGATGAGGGAGGCGAAGACCTCTTTGCACATTACTCAGCCATCCAGATGGACGGCTATAAAACATTGAAAGCCGGTCAGGTAGTTTCCTTTGAAATCACCAAAGGCGATAAAGGTTTACACGCTGTCAACATTACAGCCGTAGCCACCGAGCCCAAAACGGCTAAAGCAGCCCTCGCCTGACTGGTTCAAGGTTTATTGCCTTATGGCTCGACACTTTCTGCTGCTCGAATTTATTTATAACATTAGGCTATAAAGATGTGGAGCCTTCTCAATCATTACTTCGGTAGTTTGGGAGCATAAAGCGAATTTCAATGCTGAGGCATCGCCAGATAGAAAAAATAGTTTCTTATCTACCCGCCCAAAAAGAAAACCCGGCTTGTGCCGGGTTTCTTTTTGGTTGTGGAATATGACTATTTCAATTAGCCAAGGGAAGCTAGCGCCTCGTTAAACGTTTTACTGGGGCGCATGGCTTTGGCCGTCAGCTCGCTGTCGGGGCGGTAATAGCCACCGATGTTAACGGGCTTACCTGCAGCGGCAATCAATTCACCGACAATCTTCTGTTCGTTATCGGCCAGGGTTTTAGCCAATCCGGCAAAATGAGCCTTCAGGTCGCTGTCTTCATTCTGTTCAGCCAGGGCTTGAGCCCAGTAGAGTGCCAGATAAAAATGACTGCCGCGATTATCCAGCTCCCCGGGAGCACGGCCTGGAGATTTGTTGTTATCCAGGAACTTGCCGTTCGCCTGGTCCAGGGTTTTGGCAAAGACTTTGGCTTTCGCGTTATGGGTAGTATTACCGAAATGATCGAGCGACTCTGCCAGAGCCAGGAATTCACCCAGCGAATCCCAGCGCAAATGGCCCTCTTCCACAAACTGTTGCACGTGCTTCGGCGCCGAGCCGCCGGCGCCGGTTTCAAACAAACCACCACCATTCATCAAGGGCACGATGGACAACATCTTGGCGCTGGTTCCCAGTTCCATGATCGGGAAAAGGTCGGTGAGGTAGTCGCGCAATACGTTACCGGTCACGGAGATGGTGTCCTTGCCCTGGCGAATCCGGTCCAGGGAAAACTGGGTGGCCTCTACCGGTGACATGATGTGAATCTCCAACCCGGAGGTATCGTGATCCTTGAGGTAGGTCTTCACCTTCTCAATCAGTAACGCGTCGTGAGCCCGCGCTGAGTCAAGCCAGAAAACAGCAGGAGTGTTCGATGCGCGCGCACGATTAACCGCCAATTTAACCCAATCCTGAATCGGGGCGTCTTTCACCTGACACATACGCCAGATATCACCCGCTTCGACGATCTGCTCCAAGAGCACCTGACCTGCCGCATCCACTACACGTACGGTTCCGTTGGCCGGGATCTCAAAAGTTTTATCGTGCGAACCGTATTCTTCCGCTTTTTGGGCCATCAAACCTACGTTAGGAACGCTACCCATGGTAGCGGGATTAAACGCACCGTGTTTTTTACAATCTTCGATAACCGTTTGGTAAACGCCGGCATAGCAACGATCCGGAATGACCGCCTTGGTGTCCTGCAGTTTGCCTTCAGAATTCCACATTCTGCCGGAATCGCGAATCATGGCAGGCATGGAGGCATCAACAATGACATCGCTGGGTACATGGAGATTAGTAATCCCTTTGTCGGAATTGACCATCGCGAGGGAAGGACGCTGAGCATAAACAGCCTTGATATCCGCTTCGATTTCCGCCTGCTTCTCTGCCGGCAGATGTTTGATTTTGGCGTAGAGATCGCCGATACCGTTGTTAAGATCCACGCCAAGAGATTTCAAAACATCGGCATGTTTGGCTAATACGTCCTGATAAAAAACCGACACCACATGACCAAAGATAATGGGATCCGATACTTTCATCATGGTGGCTTTCAGGTGCAGCGAAAACAACACACCTTTTTGCTTGGCATCGTCAATTTCCTGTGCAATAAATTGGCGCAACGCGTTTTTGCTCATCACCGATGCATCAATGATTTCGCCTTTCATTACGTTTGTTTTTTCTTTTAGTACTTGAGTACTGCCATCTGCACCCAATAATTCAATTCGAACGCTGCCGGCTTCAGCAATTAATGCTGATTTTTCACTGCCATAGAAGTCACCGCTGCTCATATGCGCAACGTGGGATTTTGAATCTGCCGCCCAGGCACCCATCTTATGCGGATTTTTGCGCGCATAATTTTTAACTGACAAAGGCGCTCGACGGTCTGAGTTACCTTCGCGCAACACCGGGTTTACGGCACTGCCCTTGATCTTGTCGTAACGTGCCTTCACATCTTTTTCAGTATCGTTTTTTGGCTCTTCCGGATAGTCCGGTAATTTATAGCCTTTGTCTTGCAGCTCTTTGATAGCCGCTTTTAACTGCGGAACAGATGCACTGATGTTGGGCAGCTTGATGATATTGGCTTCCGGCTTGTTCGCCAGTTCACCCAGCTCAGCCAGATGATCGCCGATGCGTTGGTCTTCGGTGAGGTATTCAGGGAAGTTGGCGATGATGCGACCGGAGAGAGAGATATCGCGAGTTTCTACCCGGATACCGGAAGATTGGGTGAAGGCTTTGACAATCGGGAGTAAGGAATAAGTGGCCAGCGCTGGGGCTTCGTCGGTTTCGGTATAGATAATCTTTGAATCAGTCATTTTTTACGTTAACTCCGTTAGTCATGCTGTCGAGCAAATATAAAGCGCGCCACGCCAACGAACCCGCCGACAGGCACCCTTGCATAGGGAGGAAGAGGGAAACTCCGAGCCAGGCTCCGAGTGGGACAACGGCTTTTGCTGAAAACCGCTCAGGAGGAAGCCGGTCCGATAAATCGCGCGCAGTATAACAGTGATGTAAACTTTTCGCATTCGCGAAACGGGCAGTCTGTTTTTTAACCACTCAATTGACGTTCTTATATGGCAAAACTGATTTTATTTAACAAGCCCTACGGCGTATTGTCACAATTCAGCGACACAGAAAACCGCCCTACTCTGGCGCAGTACATACGGCTGCCCAATGTGTACCCTGCCGGCCGACTGGACCACGACTCAGAAGGTCTACTCCTGCTGACAGACGATGGGCAGTTGCAACACCAGATTTCCCACCCTATGCACAAACTGCCCAAAACCTATTGGGTTCAGGTCGAAGGTGCTCCGACCAGTTACGCCTTGACGCAGTTGCGCCAGGGCGTTGCGCTCAATGACGGCATCACCTTGCCGGCGCAAGTAAAGCTTATCCCTGCACCGAAACTGTGGGAGCGCGAGACACCGATTCGCGAGCGCAAAAATATTCCCACACAATGGATGGAGATCGTAATCAGTGAAGGCAGGAATCGCCAGGTACGACGCATGACGGCAGCGGTAGGTCATCCGACCTTGCGCCTGGTGCGGGTGAAGATTGGCAACTGGAGTATTGAAAACATAGAACCGGGAAAATACATCACGGAAACCGTGCATACGCCGGAGGCCTCGCCTCGCGCATCACTGCGAAATAAAAGCACTAAAGCACCGGTTAAAAAACGGGGTAACGCCGCCGGAAAACCAAAAACAGCGCAGACCGCCAGCGGCAAAACCAAAACGCCGGTCAAAGCTGTGATCATCCACAAGAACAAACCCAGGCTTTCACCTGAAGATAAATAACCACCTGATGCGCACATAAAGTGCATTTCCCGCTATGGGGCTAATGCCATATTGATACAGGAATGAAGTACATGAATTGGGCTCCTCACGTCACTGTCGCCACCATCGTTGAACGCGCTGGTCGCTTCCTGCTGGTTTATGAAGAAGCGGATGGTAAGCAGGTATACAACCAACCTGCGGGCCACCTCGATCCCCATGAAACCTTGCAGGAGGCTGCCATCCGCGAAACCCTTGAGGAAACGGCATGGCACGTGAGGTTAACCGGTGTGGTGGGAGTCAATCTCTATGAATCACCGAGCAATGGCATAACTTATGTGCGAACCACCTTTATCGCCGAGGCGGTCAGCCAGGATACGGGGCGATCGCTGGATACCGGCATTATCGAAGCCGTATGGCTGACCTACGAAGAAATTCTGGAACGCCGCGCGCAACTGCGCAGTCCTATGACATTACAAATTATCGACGAATACCGCGCAGGCCGTCGCTTTCCCTTGGCAGTAATTGGCTGAGCTGCCAATTAATCCGTGCCACAAACGCATTCGACGGGTAAAATGCGCGACCGTTTATTTCCCTTCTGTAGTGAGCTATGTCTATTTCAACCTCATCGTCCAGTCCCTTGGTTATTGTCGGCATGTCCGGCGGCGTGGACTCGTCCGTCTCAGCGTTGTTGTTGCAGCAACAGGGCTACCGGGTGGAAGGGTTATTTATGAAGAACTGGGACGAAGACGACGGCACCGAATATTGCACCGCCAAAGCAGACCTGGCTGACGCGCAGCGGGTGTGCGATAAGCTCGGTATTCCCCTGCACACGGCCAATTTTGCGGCAGAGTATTGGGACAATGTGTTTGAACATTTCCTGGCAGAGTATAAAGCCGGACGCACTCCCAATCCCGACATCCTTTGCAACCGCGAAATCAAGTTCAAGGTCTTCCTGGAGTATGCACAAATGCTCGGCGGCGAATTGATTGCCACGGGCCACTATACCCGCCGTGCTGATCGCGATGGCCACACCTACCTGTTAAAGGGGCTGGATCCCAATAAAGATCAGAGTTATTTCCTGCATGCGGTGGGCGAAGCGGAGTTTTCCCGCTCGCTGTTTCCGGTTGGTGAGCTAGAGAAACCGGAGGTCCGGCGTCTGGCGGAGCAACACGGCCTGGTAACCCACGACAAAAAAGACAGCACCGGCATCTGCTTTATCGGCGAACGCCGCTTTAAGGACTTTCTACAGCAATACCTGCCTGCCCAGCCAGGCGCCATTGAAACACCCGATGGCGTGGTGATTGGTGAACACAGTGGCCTGATGTATCACACCATTGGCCAGCGGCAAGGCTTGGGGATCGGCGGTGTCAAGGGCGCGAGCGAGGCGCCCTGGTTTGTGGTGGGCAAAGATCTGCAGCGCAATGTCCTGCTGGTCGCCCAAGGCACCGACCACCCCTTATTGTTCAACAACCGCCTGACCGCACAACAAGCCCATTGGATTAATGACGAGCCGCCCTCACATCAATTTCGTTGCACCGCCAAAGTCCGCTATCGTCAGGCTGACCAGGATTGCACTGTCACCCTGGAACAGGATGGCAAGCTGACCGTGGTGTTTGATGAGGCGCAACGCGCGATCACACCCGGCCAGTCCGCCGTATTTTATATGGGGGACGTGTGCCTGGGTGGCGCAGTCATCGAAGCAACGGATAACGTGTAGTGAATCGGCAATACTGCCCCCTCGTGAGTGGAATGATTTTTTGTGAGTAAGAACTGGACTGACCTCAGCATCGCCCTCGCCGGACTCTTCCAGGCTACCGGGCTCGTTGAACAACTAGCAAAGACCGGCTATGTCCCCACCGATAGCTATAAAGTCAGCATCGAAAGCCTGTTCGAGCTTAACCCGGCGGACACCTTGGCGGTGTATGGCGGCAATATTGCCAATCTGCATTTTGGCCTGACGATCCTGCGCGATGTATTGCAACAGGCCAGCGTCGGAAAGCAGCGCCCACACGCGCATGCCGATGCCCTGCGTTACAGCCTGGGGATATTGCACCTGCAGAAAAAATTGAGTGGCCGCAAGGATATGCTGGGCGTGATCGGTAGCCGACTGAAACAGGCGGCACAACAGGCGGAACACTTCTCGACAACCCACGATAACGTCATCGCCAATATCGGTGGGCTATATTCCGAAACCATCAGCACCTTTCGTTTTCGCATCCAGGTCACCGGGGATTACAACTATTTGCAGCAACAACGTGTGGCCCATCAGGTACGCGCCTTGCTGCTGGCTGGCATTCGCGCGGCCACCCTCTGGCGACAACTGGGGGGCAATCGCTGGCAACTTCTGGTACATCGCAAGAAAATCGCCGACGCGGCAGACACGCTGTTGCGCTCGATTCCCCTCCATTAGCGGGCTTTCCATTAGCGGCCCCAGGCTGCGACAAACCTCTGAAAAAAACCCGGTTTTTGGGTATCATGGCGGCCTTTTAACCTGATCGCAGAAAGAGACCTCCGCCCATGGAAACCGCATTCGCCACCCTCTCCCCGCTCAACGCTGTATCCCCTGTCGATGGCCGCTACGGCAGCAAAACCCTTGCCCTGCGCAGCATCTTCAGTGAATTCGGGCTGATTCGCTGTCGGGTGGAGGTGGAAGTGCGCTGGCTGCAACAACTCAGCCGCCACGCCGGTATTCCGGAAGTCCCTGCATTCAGTGACGCTACCAACGCCCAGTTGGATGCCATCATCACCCACTTCAATGAACAACACGCCCAAAGCATCAAGGATATTGAGCGCACCACCAACCACGATGTTAAGGCCGTGGAATACTTTCTGAAGAAGCAGTTTGCGGGCAATAAAGAACTGGAAGCGGTGCTGGAATTTGTGCACTTTGCCTGCACCAGCGAAGACATCAATAATTTGTCCCACGCGCTGATGTTAAAAGCCGGCCGCGAGGTTTTTGTAAAGGACGCGCAGGCGATAATCGATGCAATTGTTAAGCTCGCCCACGATTATGCCGCCGATCCCATGCTGTCCCGCACCCATGGCCAGACCGCATCGCCCACCACTGTGGGCAAAGAAATGGCCAATGTGGCCGCGCGCCTGCGTCGGCAACTGGCTCAGATTGAAAAAGTCGAATTGCTCGGCAAGATCAACGGCGCCGTGGGTAATTACAATGCGCATTTGTCTGCTTATCCGGATGTGGATTGGCAAACCAACGCAAAGCTGTTTGTAGAAAGCCTTGGCTTAACCTGGAACCCTTATACAACGCAAATTGAACCTCACGACTACATCGCTGAATTATTCGATGGCATTGTGCGCTTCAACACTATCCTGATTGATTTTGATCGCGATATCTGGGGTTATATCTCCCTCGGCTACTTCAAACAAAAAACCGTTGCCGGCGAAGTGGGTTCGTCCACCATGCCGCATAAAGTCAACCCGATTGATTTTGAAAACTCTGAAGGCAACCTCGGCATCGCCAATGCGATATTCACGCACCTCGCACAAAAATTGCCGATCTCCCGCTGGCAGCGCGACCTTACGGATTCAACCGTGTTGCGTAATATGGGCGTCGGTTTCGGTTACGGCATGATTGCCTATGGATCAACCTTGAAGGGTATTGGTAAGCTCGAAATCAACCGTGCGCGCTTAGCAGAGGATTTGAATAACAGCTGGGAAGTACTCGCTGAACCCATTCAAACCATTATGCGTCGCTACAATGTGGAAGAGCCTTACGAAAAATTAAAAGCCCTGACGCGCGGCCAGGCTATTACCCGGGAAGTGCTGGCTAATTTTGTGGAAACCTTGAATATTCCGGAAGACGCAAAACAGGCAATACGCGAACTGACACCGGCAAATTATATTGGCAACGCGGTAGCACAAGCGAAAGCCATTTGATTTTACGAGGGCAACGAAAGTGTACAGCACCTTCGTTGCCTGAATGACCCGCCTCAACATAGCTTTACTGGAAAGCTGTCAGAAATTTATGAGGTTTCATCACCCTCTTCAACCTGCGCTTTATTTTCCTGCCGCTGTGCTTTTAACTGCAGTCGCCGCTGCTGAAAAAAATAACTCAACTGATGTTGGCATTCCGTCGCCAGTACCGCGCCCTGATAATTCACCCGATGGTTAAACCAATGGCTGTCCAGTAACCGGGATTGGCTTTGAATAGCCCCCGCTTTGGGTTCCGTTGTACCAAAAACCAACCGCTCAATACGCGCATGAACCAAAGCACCCACACACATGGTGCAAGGCTCCAGAGTGACGTAAAGCGTACAACCCGGGAGGCGATAATTATTGAGTGCTTGCGCCGCCATGCGAATGGCGACCACTTCTGCATGGGCTGTGGGATCGTGGCTGCTGATGGGTTGATTCCAACCTTCGCCTATCACCTGATTATCTTTTACGATGACAGCGCCTACAGGCACTTCGCCTGCGGCCTCCCCCTTTGCAGCCAGGTCCATCGCATAGCGCATCCAGGCGGCATCCCGCTCTGCTTGCTCGTTCACGTTTTATCCTGCGTCGGCAATGTCAATTCACTTTCCAGCGCTTTAATCAATTGAAAGCGCGGCAAGGTTTCACCGGCAATAGTGACGGTTTCGGTAAACATACTTAATGGGCGCACCCACCAGGAATAATCCCCGTATAAGCAGCGATAAACGACAAACTGCTCCAGCGTTTCGCTGTGGGTGGCGACCTGGAAAACCTGATATTCCTTACCTTTGTAATGGCGATAGATACCGGTTTGAATGTGCATGAGAAGCGTCCTGTGTAAAAGGCCTTGCGAAAAAATGGCCGGGCCATTTTAGTCTGCCCCGGGTAAAAGTTGAAATCACAGGGCTGTAAATAAACAGGACACAAATAAAAAAGCCCGACCAGCGTGGTCGGGCAAGGGGACGACTATACAACAGATGACGCAGCGCAAATGGTCGATCAGGTCGACCATCCGCTGAATTTACAAACGGGTGATGCGCAGCCAGTTGAGGTTCCAACCACCCTGCTGGGCGTAGACACCGACACTGAAAGTACCCGCAGACAACTGAACGTTATGCGACACAGTCGCCCAGTTTTGCCAACCGCCAGTGGCCGGAATAGCGACCTGGCCCAACTGGATTTGACCGCCATTCAAATCCAGCGACAACAACGAGCCACTGATGCTGGCCACCCGATATTCCACGCGATATGTGCCTGAAGTAGGAATATTGATATTGGCGTAAGCCAGCCAATCATTAGCGTCGATCCAGCCTACATTCTGGCCACCACCGGTATCGGTGGTGGTTTCCAGTTGTACACCGCTCATGTTGGAGTAGGACTCCGCCTGAATCGTTTGACTGAAGCCTGCGCTTGAAGAGCTTGAACTGGACGGGCCACCAATTACACCATAAGGCGGAGACAGGGTTGCGCAGGTATTGATGCCGACACAATCTGCATTATTCTGCCAACCCCAACCGGTGGTGATGTGCGTGCAGATCGGATAAATCGTGCCCCACCAGTTACACTGTTGTCCGCTGACGCTGGAGCTGGATGAGCTGCTTGAGCTGGTGCTCGAACTGGATGATCCGTCCTGCCCGATTTCGCTATTAATAGCCGACAACAAACTGTTAGTCCCCGCCGCGTCTTGCGACAGTTCCCAGATCATCACCCCCGAACCTTCCTGCAGCGCCAGTTGGGTTTTGTTGCGAATGGTTGGAATGCCGTTGTAGGTAATGTAACTGCAGCCGGCGCACACACTACCGATCACATCACTCTGCGCCGCCGCTGCACCGAATTGGCTGACAATCTGGGCGAAGCTGTAATCAGCGTTATAACTGCCGAAACCATAACCATAAAAAGGTACACCCAGCACCAGCTTGTCTTTAGTGAGTCCGCGCGCTTTCCAGGTATTGATATGCGAAACCGCCTGGCTGTATGAAGAATGCTCAATACCCGGCGTCCCCCAACTTGGGCCAATCGCGTCGTAGGACATGATGTTGACGAAATCAAAATAAGGTAAGGATGATGTGGGCACCATACCGCCAACGTAGGACGCAGTGGCTGAGGTCAACAATTTACCGGAAGGCAAACCGTTTCTGAGCGCCTGGATAAAAGGCGTGTAATTACCGGCGTTATCAATGTTGGTCAGCAGCGCGCCTTCAATATCAATATCCAGACCATCCAGGTTGAAATAATTCACAAACTGCAACAGATTATTCACCAACGCCGTTCGGTTACCGGGTTGCAATAATGTCGCCCAATTACCGGAACATGACGGAATAACACCACCCGCGACCGATACTAATACTTTTACACCGGCCTGATGCGCTTTTTGCACCACGTAACTTAATTCGGAGCCCGCCGCGTTACCGCCAAAGGCGCCCGCCATACACACAGGATCGCCACCACTCATCACGGCACCGCTGGCATTAGGATTCAGAAACGAGATGTTGATGTGGGTTAATTTGCTGAGGTCTGTACTATCGACCACCGCCGTCATATTTTTGTAAGAGGGAATATAACCCACCACTTTGGTTTGCGCATTGGCCACCTGAGCCACTGAACCCAGAGCAACTGCCCCCAGCACACCATAAACCAGTGACTTCGCTTGGGGAATGAACCGATTTTTCTGCCGAAAAATTTTCATAGGATTTATCTCCAATTTTTTATTGTTAACGTTGTTAACAGAATCCGTAATGGCACATCTGAATTTGCATCGCTGAGCGACTGCAGGAGCAAGCTAACATTCGCAAAATGCCGCTGCAACAATGCGCGCAAATTCGTACCGGCATTACTAAAAGTCGAACGGCTTACGGGTGTAATGACCGACCAACGGCCTATTCATCAGCCCAACGGTCGCAACATTAAAACCGTAAACCGGTGTCCCACTTTTTGATATAAAAGCGCTACTGGTTACGGGGCACCACAAGCTACATAAATGGTTGATTCATACAGCAAGGACAACCTCGACTGTTTCACATTTTCCAAGTCGAGGCTACGCCACACGATCCGCCTTATACTTTTATAAAAATATGTCGTTTGAACAGTATGACGCTGACAAACCAGAACAAGATGACATGAATGATGGCAAACACCAGCGAGGCATTCAGAGGACTGATCCATTGATTTAGCATGGAGAATAGTCCTTCATAAAAATTGCCGCCCTCGCCCCATGGAATGAAGTAATAGATTTTCACCCACAGGATGGATAGCACATAAATAAACAAAGGATTGGTGCCATAAATAATCAACGGCTGCGCCAGTGCCCGATAACCACGAAGATCAATTAACCAAATAAACAGCGCCAGCGTAAGCGCAAAGTAACCAGCAGAATAGATCACAAACGAGCTGGTCCACAGCGACTTGTTAATGGGCATAAACAGATTCCAAAGCAAGCCGAGGAGGATAGCCGTTACCCCACCCACACCTATAGTTATCAGCGCCCTGGTTTTACTGTGCTGCCGGGTAATCAAACGTGCAATCTCAAAGCCGATCAATACATTGACGACGGCAGGGAAAGTACTGAGCAACCCTTCCGGATCAAAGGGTATGGCTTTGCCAAGCCAGAGATGATTTTCACCCAGAACAAGCAAGTCAATCTGCCGCACCAGGTTGGTTTCCAGTCCATAAGCTTGATCCCCGCCATACAGCCAGAGCACCAACCAATAGCCCAGCAACACAACAAGACTGATGACAATGATCCCAAAACGGCGAAAACTCAACACAACAACAGCCGCTAACAGATAGGCTAAGGCAATGCGTTGCAACACACCTGGAATACGCCACTGCGCTACCGGTTCATTAAATGGAAACGCATTAAGGAAAATCCCCAGGCTGAAGATAATGGCAAACCGACGTAAAATTTTTACGCCCAAGGGCCAGGACCAGGAGAAACCTGAGGGCCGAAACGAAAAATACATTGCCGCGCCGACAACACATAAAAAGAAAGGGAATACCAGATCCGTCGGTGTGCAGCCATGCCAATCTGCATGTTGGAATGGTGCGTAGATATATGCCCAGGAACCTGGGGTGTTCACCAGGATCATCAGCGCAATAGTAAGCCCACGCAATGCATCCAGCGCCTGGTAACGAGGTTGATTTGAGACGATAGACATGGTTAACCTTTTAATTGATGTTCACAACGCTTGTGCCGCACAGTGCCTGGCAATGAAATCACTGTGGCGAGGCATGGCTTGAGCCGAGCGATCTATCACAGACTTTATTTCCTTCATTAAACGATCAAATTCTTCGTCGTTGATATCGTCAACCATGGGATGATACTGGCTGGCGCGAATCCCTTGGCCGTGCATGACCGCGATTAA
Source organism: Cellvibrio sp. (assembly GCA_035490615.1). Classification (GTDB taxonomy): domain Bacteria; phylum Pseudomonadota; class Gammaproteobacteria; order Pseudomonadales; family Cellvibrionaceae; genus Cellvibrio. Next base: position 4,419 of record DATJLH010000117.1, on the reverse strand, counting down.
ACTGATCTCATCGAAGAGCTCACTGTTATCGCGAAAAAGTCTTCCGCTGGATTGATAAAGTGCAATTTTATTGTGGAGATTCTCGGGAATATCCATATGGCGACAGTAGTTCCAGAAGGCTGAATCCGTGCGCTGGGTGGCTTTGTAATGAAGGATAATAAAGTCCCTCACCCCGACAAATTCGGCGCTGAGAATCTGGTTATACTTATCAATAACTGGTTGGGGGAAATCATTTGTAGGGAATAGTGCCAGCAACTTGGCAATACTGGATTGGATAAGGTGAATGCTGGTTGATTCCAATGGCTCCAGAAACCCGCTGGATAAACCGATAGCCACACAGTTTCTATTCCAGAATTTTTTCCGCATACCGGTTCTGAAATGGATAATGCGCGGATCAGCCAGCGCCTTTCCCTCAGTATGGTTCAACAATATCTCCGTGGCTTGCTCATCACTCATGTATTTGCTGGAATAAACATGACCATTGCCGGTCCGATGTTGCAGGGGGATCCGCCACTGCCAACCCGCAGTGTGCGCTGTTGAACGTGTATAGGAATCTGGCGGTCCTATATTGCTACTGGGGACAGTAACGGCACGGTCGCAGGGCAAATAGTGACTCCAATCAATAAAGCCAGTATTCAACGCGCGCTCAATCAACAAGCCACGGAAACCGGTGCAATCGATATACAGGTCAGCGTTACATTTCTCACCTTCTTTTAACGTAACGGATTCTATGAATCCATCGTCAGGGCGAATGGCAACATCAATAATCTCACCCTCGATACGTTCCACACCTTTTTGTTCGGAAAAATTGCGCAGGTATTTCGCGTACAGACCCGCGTCAAAATGGTAGGCGTAGGCAATTTGCGCTAATGGCGAATTAGGCATATTGGCCGGTCGCATAAATTTTCCGTTCAGGGCGGCTTGCACAGCGATGGAAAATTCACCGATATCTTTTGATTTCCCCTGGCGGTGATACTTCAACCAATAGTGATAAAACGACAAATTTCCCATCGGCGTGCCGTAGGAACCAAAGGGGTGAATATAGCGATTGCCCAAACTACCCCAGTTAACGAATTGAATACCCAGCTTAAAGGTGCCCTGGGTGCTGCGCAGAAAATCATCTTCATCAATACCTAACACCTGGTTAAACTTCAACACCACGGGAATGGTCGCCTCACCAACACCAACTGTTCCGATATGATCCGATTCAATCAGGCGAATGCGACACTGCGTTTTGTTGAAGACATTTGATAACGCCGCCGCCGTCATCCACCCGGCTGTACCCCCACCGACGATAAGAACATTGCGGATGGCAGTGCTCCTGGCAGTATTTTCAGCCATAGTATTTTTTCCGAAGTAACGTGAATAACCGGGACGTTATCGGTCAAAGATGACCACCTTTGACCGATAACTGTCCCGAGCCCGCTAGAAGGTTGCTCGCAATGAAAGGGCATAGCGTGTGTCGGTGAGGAAGTTGGATTTCTCTGTCTTCACACCGGCCTGATTCAACTGCGTAGTGGTTGATACCACTTCGCCCGTCAAGTTTGCCGCTTCAACACCCACCTTGATATTCTCGTTGATGGCATACCAGATTGATGCATCCATAAAGCCGGTTGCATCGGCATAAATCGCAGAGAAAGCGTTGGCGTCACGTCGAGCCAGCAAATATTCTGAACGCCAGTTATAGGCTACCCGCGCGGAAATATTGTTGTACTCATACATACCGACAATGTTGAAGGTTTCTTCCGATAAGCCGGGCAAACTCAAACCGGTAAAGTTGCGGAATGAATTGCGCGTATCGCCATAGGCGGATAAGTCGTTAGGCGCACCAAGATCACCACGTTCATCATTCAAATCCTTTTGATCAATGTAGGTGTAATTCAACTGCAAACCTAACCCGCTCCAGGCGCCGGGCAGGAAATCGTAGAATTGCTGATAGGCGACCTCAAACCCTTTGATCTCTCCTTCGCCTTCATTCACCGGACGACGAACACTCATCTCCAATTCCAGTCCGGAATTGGGATTCACAATCGTTTCCTGAAAGTTCTGCTCGCGAATCAGGTCCTCAATATCTTTATAGAAAAGGCTTAGCGTTAACGAACCGACGTCCGCAAAATACCATTCACCGGTGAGGTCGAACTGCGTTGCCTTTTCCGGTTCCAGTTCCGGATTGCCACGGAAACCGGCAACCCCGACACCGGTAATACCGACGGGCTCATTACAGCGTGTGACACCGGGTTCGCTCCAGGTATCGCAGGCCCATGAAGCCGTGGTTTTTTCCAGGTCGTCATATAGCCATAACTCACTAAACGAACCGCGATAAGTTCCCGTGTTACGAAGCTCGCGCATTTGCGGAAAATACAATGCCTTGGACGCCGCCAAACGCATAATGAAATCATCCGTAACGCCTACACTGACATTGAAACTGGGCAATACGGTTGAATAAGGTTCTGCGTTTTTTGTTTCGGCGAGCGAGCCGGTGTTATCAAAAAAAGCGGCTAACTCCGGATAACCGGCGGCATAGAAGGAATAAAAGTTTTCATTGGCTTCCGGTACCACTTCCAGAAAGCGCGATGAGCCAGTCGCCTCGACTTCATAACGCACGTAGCGCATACCGACATTACCTTTAATGGGCATGGCCAGTTCTTCATTCGCAAAATCAACGCGCAAATAAGCTTCCTGACGCTCTTCGCCGGTAATGGTTTTTTCGTAAGGCAAGTAACCGTCGGCATCGGTATCAGGAATACCATCGCCATTAAAATCCCGGTTGCGACGGTTTACCCGATCAATATTACTGATGCCCTTGCCAACCAGGTATTCGTCATACGCCACGACGTCAAAGGTATTTTCCATGCGTGGAAACAGAAATGTCCGGTTGTCTCCCTGCAAACCATCGCCGTCAAAGAAATCATCACCAAAGGTGTGCGCTTCATAAAGCTCAGGACGATCCACCAGGCCGGATTGCAAACCCGTCGCGGCCCAGGTTGCCGACACGCCACCCCAGTTCGCGTAATCATCGTCGCGAATGGTTTGTTCCCGTTCAGAATAATAGAGCCCCGCTGAAGCCGCTTTAAACCAGCCTCGCTCAATAGAATATTCCACATCCGCCGAAAAGGATTCGAGATCACCCTTTGCCGCAATTTCGGTATCCATAATGGACGCCTGGTAATAACGATCCGGCGCAGCAGGGTCAAGTGCGGTGGTGTCTTGCAGGAATTGGACTTTGGGAATATCGCCACTCACATCCAGATACAGATGGCTGTTTCTAAAGGCATTACTGATGGTGTTGTTTACCACATCGGCGGTCGTATCAACGCGCTGGGCATCGAGATCTATCTTGAGATTATCTGTCGGCGTCAATGTCAGATGCAAACTCAAATCCTCAATAACATTGTCCACCTGATGGCTGCGCGACGACGCAATAAATGGATCGTCAAATGTCATACTGCCACTGACAAAATAACCTCGGCTATCAAATACAGCATCTGACTGGATACCCGGCGTTGCAGGGTCCAGATCCAATAATTTCGCACCATTGACGTTAGCATTGAACCCCTGGATACCGGGATACACCACGCGTTCGCGCCAGGTTTCCGAAGAATCCGAACGAATAAATTCCGCCGTCGCCAACACAGTTTCCGATGGATTGCGCCACTGCAATGAGGTTGCGACACCCGTGCGATCCCGCTCGGACTCTGAGGTATTGATCTGCGCACCGTGCGGCATATACAGTGTTTCGCCCGGTCGGTAGGTTATCCGATTGGTGCTGTCAGCCGGGTCAATCCAGACAAACTCGGTAGAGCCATAAGCGGGAAACTCGGTTTGGGTTGCACTGCGTTCGTAGAAATTTTCTACCGCCACACCGTCACCGTGGGCAGTGAATTCCGACTCGGACACACTCAGCAAAAAACCAAACTCCCCTGCACCGGTCTCCCACGAATCACTGAACAAACCGGAAAACGCCGGCGCAATATCATCCACCATATCGCCGTAGCTAGCTTTAGCCGTGAACGAAACAATGCGCTCATTAGAATCAAACGGCTTGCGCGTAATCAGGTTAACCGTCCCTGAAATACCACCTGCAATCAAATCCGCCGTCTGGTTCTTTACCACCTCCACCGAACCCAATAACTCCGGCGGAATATCCTCAAAATTCAAACCGCCACTGGTATTGGCACTGAAGGAATCACGTCCATTAAATTCGCTTCTGACCTTGTCCAGGCCGCGCACAACGACCCCACGGCCTTCCGCAGCAAAATGATTCGGGTCCGTCGAGGACGCAAACCGCTCAATCGTAACGCCCGGTACCCGCTGCAATGCCTCCGTCACACTCTTATCCGGTAACGCACCGATATCGGACGCGGTAATCACGTCCTTGACCGTCGCCGCTTCCCGTTTAATGTCCTGCGCATTCTCGAG
>DATJLH010000116.1:0-18288 GCA_035490615.1 Cellvibrio sp. | reverse complement strand
TATGGCTCGGCGGCAGCGCTGGCGGCGGCAAGTCGTGCATTGAAAGGCTACAACGATGAGCTTGCCAACGAATGCCTGGCGACAGCGAAAAAAGTATGGGCGGATGAACAGGCCAAGCCCAAGCCGGATTTATTTATCCACGGCAATACCACTGGTGGAAAACTGGAATCGGAACAGCTAAAAGCGGCCACTGAATTGTTGATCACGACCGGCGATGCGCGTTACGCACAGGCTGTTGAACAATTGCTGGCGAAACTGGAGCAGGAATTCGCGTTTCATGTTTCCTGGTTTGTGCGCGCCATGCCGCACATGTCCCCAGCCTATAGTGAAAAGGTAAAAACATTGGCGGCGTCTTATGCCGCTGAGATGCCAAAACTGGAGCGGGAAAATCCTTTTGGTGTACCTATTACTACCGGTGGTTGGGCGGGTAGCGGCTGGGTGATTCGGCACGCGATCAATAATTATTATTTGCACAAGGCGTTCCCGGAGCTGGTGGATCGCGAATCGGTGTTGCGTGGTTTGAATTTCCTTTACGGTACGCACCCTGCGCACAACCTGTCACTGGTTTCTGCTGTGGGAACACACTCCAAAGAGGTGGCTTACGGTATGAACCGCGCTGACTTTTCGTTTATTGCGGGTGGTATTGTGCCAGGTATTCTGGTGTTGAAACCGGACTTTCCTGAGAATCACGAAGATTGGCCATTCTTCTGGGGCCAGAATGAATATGTCGTGAATCTGGGAGCAAGTTATATCTTCCTGGTGAATGCCGCCGAAGATCTATTGCTGAAGAAGCAGTAATGCCGCTTGGACATTAAGCGTGCTGGTTTGTTGGCCACCCTTCGGGGTGGCTTTTTTTATTGGGCGACAGCGCTTTTATTTAGCCTAAGCCACAAAAACCGACACAGCAACAAAATACATAACGTAATAAACCCGCCTATACACTCACGCGCTTCTTCGATATAAGGCTTGGCAGGATTCATCGACTGCATCAGCGGCTCCTGTGCGGCGTGGCGTAAATATTCAAGCGTGCCCGGTGCATAAATACCCATGATCACCAGACTCGCTACAACCCCCACCCAAAACACCACGGCATTGAAACGCTTCATAACCAGCAGTAAGGGCACGATAGCGCAGATCACATAGTAGGTTGTCCACAGGATTGGGTCAGGATCATTTAATTGCAGGAATGCAGATGTCAACAGTAAAAGGAACAACAGAAAAGCGAAAATGCGTATGGTTATTGTCAGCATCATAAAAACCTTTCCGGGCAGCACAGGCGTGCGGGTGGGTTAAAACGGTAAACCCGACGGGTAGGGTTTACCGCACGAAACTCAGGTAAAACTTACTTAAAATAATGTTCGTATTTGGTCGGGATTGCATCAATGGATTTTAATTTTATGCCTTTAAAAAAGGCTTCTCCCGCTTCACTTTGCAGCAAGATTTTACCTTTGGTAAGCGGCAGAACTTTACCGTCTCTGGTGTAGCGGGAGTTGCTCAACGCCATAACCACTTCGCCATTGACGATATGCAGGCTCTTGTCGCCGTAGGTAATCAGTTCCACTGTATTCCACTCGCCTTTTGGTTTTTCCCTGTCATGGCTGCGACGGCAGGTAATACCCACACCGCCGGGACCAAAACTTAATAATTCAGCCTTGGGATTGTAGATATGTACCTCTGCACCTTCAGGTTTCTCGCAACGGATATCAATTTGCGAGTCCGCGATTTGCCACCAGTCACCGGTGCTTTGCTCCATGATCTGTAATTCCTGAGAGAGGGCCCAGGCCTTCCAGTAATCCACACCGTGCTCACCCCTGGCGTGATACAGGATGCCGGTGTCCAGCTCCAGATCCAGGCGCGGCTTCCACTTCTTCGAGCCCCATTTGTATTGCAAGACCAGGTGGTAATTTTCAAATTCTTCGCGGGTGTACACACTGCCGTAGATTTCGCCGGAAACACGCAGCACTGGCTCCCCATCGTTTATTGAAACCGTAAACACACCTTTCTCGTCTTTGCCGTGACCAATGGGTTGCGTGTAATTGCCTTCTGCATCTTTCGGTAAACCTTTGATATCCGTTTCGGGGTTGGGAAAACCGAGATATGTATTCCACTGGCTCAGGTCTTTATCGAGCAGATAAGTCCATTCGCCGTTTTTGGCCTGGGCATTAACTGACATCATCGCGACAGCGACGATGGCGAGAACAACTGATGTCGATAGCTTCATTGTTATAACTTCCGCATTCCAGATAAAAGAAAGGCTGTTGCACAGCCGATGGAACAAGGTGCGGTGAGCATTTGAATCGCCGGGACGTTCAAATTTTTAGCCGGATGAGACATGCTCATCCGGTTTTTTTATGATTTTATTTGGGCCAGCAACACTTGTAAGGGATGTGGCAATTTTACGTTATCAATCCGTTTGGTCTGGCTGCGGCAGGAGTAGCCGGTGGCCGTCAACCGATCTTTATTGGCCGGGTTGGTGACAACCTCAGCCCAGGACAACTGATAGATTTTCTTCGAGGTCTCGACGTTAACGGTTTCGTGGCCGTAGGTGCCCGCCATGCCACAGCAGCCGGTTTCAATCACTTTCAATGTTTGTCCCAATGTAGCGAAAACCTGCTGCCAGTCTTTGATGGAACTGACGGCGTTGGTTTTTTCAGTACAGTGGGCTAACAACGCATAATCGCCGGTATTAAATTGCTCGGCATGTTCGCGCAAATTTTCCTGTTGTCCCGCCAGCCATTCCTGAACCAACTGGACCTTCGGTGCCGTAGCGCCAAGAATTTTTTTATACTCGCCGCGATAGGCGAGCGTCATCGCCGGCTCTAGGCCAATCAACGGAATACCCGATGAAGCCAGGCCGTTCAGCATCGTCGCATTGGTGTCCGCCGCCCTGGCAAAGGCTTTTAAAAAGCCGTGGACTTGCAAGGGCTTGCCATTCGGTTTAAACGGCGCAAGCAGTGGCACATACCCTAATTTTTGCAACAGGGTTAAGGCATCAATGACAAAAGGCGTTTCGAAATAACTGGTAAAGGCATCCTGCACCACGATAACCGCTTTGGCTTTTTCGGCTGCGCTCAACTGCGCAATATTTTCCAGGCTGGCGTAACGGATGCCGAGTTTTTGAATGGCGTCATCCAATAGAATGCCCGTCAGCAACGGGCTATCCACCATACCCACCACCTTGGCCAGCAGGCTTTGCATAAAACGGGGTTTCATGAGCGCGTTATACAACCAGGGAACCCGCGCCAGGGCGGGGACCATAAATTCCAGACCGCCGATGAAATAGTCTTTCAACGGGCGCAGATAACGGCCGTAATACAACTCCAGGAATTTACTGCGAAACTCTGGCACATCCACTTTGATCGGACATTGACCCGCGCAGGACTTGCACGCCAGGCAGCCCACCATGGATGCATGCACCTCATGGGAAAAGTCATATTCCCCTTGCTTTTTCTGCCAGGTATTTTTGATGCGCGCCGGCAGCGTCAGCAAAAAATTGCTGCGTTTTACTGCCGCACTTTCTGCAACAGGATTTACGCCGCGCTCGCTCATTTGTTTGAGCCATTCGCGCATCAATGAAGCGCGGCCTTTGGGTGAGTGGATACGTTCACGGGTGCCTTTCCAGGAAGGGCACATGGCGTCATTGGGATTCCAGTTGTAACACAAGCCGTTGCCATTACAGTGCATGCCTTCGCTGTAGGCATTCCAGACTTGTACCGGAATTTTGCGATCTTCTTGCCCGCGCGTGGTCACACCGTCGACCTTGAGTAGTTCGATATTTTCCGCCGGCGTGGCAATCTTGCCCGGGTTCAATTGATTGTACGGATCAAATTCCGCCTTGATGCGTTGCAGTTGCGGATATAACTCGCCAAAAAATTGTGGCGCGTATTCCGAACGCACGCCCTTGCCGTGTTCGCCCCACAGTAACCCGTTGTATTTTTGCGTTAACGCGACCACCTCGTCGGTGATCTTGCGCACCAATTTTTCCTGCTCGGGATCTTTCATGTCCAGCGCCGGGCGAACATGAAGTACACCGGCATCCACATGGCCGAACATGCCGTAGGTTAATTGATGGTCGTCGAGTAATTTGCGGAATTCAAAAATAAAGTCGGCCAGGTTTTCCGGCGGTACGGCGGTGTCCTCTACAAATGGCACAGGCCGGATTTCACCCTCCACATTGCCCAGCAGTCCCACCGCTTTTTTCCGCATGCCCCAGATTTTGTTAACCGCGTCGTTACCCCAGGCCAGGCTGTAGCCCATGCGGCCAAGCGTATTGTCGAGGCCGGATTGATCAAGTTGATCCGTCAGCTTTTTAATATCTGCCCGCAGCTCGTCTTCATCGTTAGCGGTGTATTCAACCAGATTAATTCCCTGGATTTTTTCGCCGCTGGCCGACGGCGGAAAAAATTCCGCTACGCTGTGCCAGACGATGTCATTCATCGCCAGGTTCAAGACTTTGGAGTCGACGGTTTCGATAGAGGTTGGGTTCGCTTTCATCAATTCTGCCGCATCGCGCAGGGCAGCGTTGAAGTCGCGGTAGTTGACGTTCACCAGCGCAGAATATTTCGGTGTAACCAACAAATTCAGTTTGGCTTCGGTGATAAAACCCAGCGTACCTTCGCTGCCGCACAAAATATTGTTGAGGTTAAAGCGACCGGCTTCATCACGAATATGCGCAAGGTCATAGCCCGTCAGGCAGCGATTGAGTTTGGGAAATTTTGCAGCGATCAGGTCCGCGTGGTCCCGCTGGATGCTGTCGAGTAAACGGTGAACCTGGCCAACGCGATCCTGCCGCTGGGCGATAACGTCCAGCTCACCATCCGCCAAGGGAGCGGACGTCCACTCCGTTCCGTCGAGCAATACGGTGCGCAGTTCCAGCACATGATCTCGCGTCTTGCCGTAACGGCAGGAACCCTGACCAGAGGCATCGGTATTGATCATCCCCCCGATGGTGGCGCGGTTACTGGTGGACAGTTCCGGCGCAAAGAATAAACCGTAGGGTTTGATGGCCGCGTTGAGCTGGTCTTTCACCACGCCGCACTGCACGCGCACCCAGCGCTCCTCGACATTAATCTCCAGGATCTGGTTCATGTATTTCGAGGTATCCACCACCAGGCCATCCGTCAGGGATTGCCCATTGGTGCCGGTACCGCCGCCGCGCGGGCTCAGCACGATGTCGCGAAAGCGCGGCACCTGACTGAGTTTGACGATCTTCACCAGATCAGCCGTGTCGCGCGGGTAAATCACGCCCTGGGGCAGCACCTGATAAATGGAATTGTCCGTGGCCAGCACGGTGCGATTGGCGTAATCCGGGCTTAAGTCGCCGCGAAAGCCGTTGTCGCGCAGGGCGTTGATGAAGGCCAGGTAGAGAGCCTGGACGGGGGAAGTCTGGCGAATGCTTGGAATCATAGGGCTTGGTTAACCACGGGGAGTCTACTGCTGAAAATAGGAGCGCATTCTACTATCTCGTCCGGCCCATGGCCATGGCAGGCGAGGGTGAGCGGGTTGATGAACAGGACGCCAAAATGCGCCGCAGCCTTGCTGTTCGTCGCCCTGCGCTTGTGTGCCGGCGTGGGCGGGATTAGTGTCAGAGAGTTGGTGTAGCGGTACCGATAGTGTGTTTTGTGTGGCGAAGGAAAAACGTTGGCAAAAACCTATTAACCAGTTAGCGGAGGGATTCCCCTATGCCAGCTCCTCTTGTGGCGGCAGCCTTGTCTGCCATCGGCCCGGCGCTCGCCCGGCGCGGGCTTGATCTGCTCAGCGGTGTATTTCGCGGTGCACTTGATAAAGGCACCCAGGAAATTGCCGGCTTTATCGAAGAAAAAACCGGCATTGATATCAACGACGTGGCGGATGAAAAGCTCACCGAAGAACAGTGGGCCAAGCTGCGTGAGTTTGAGTTCCAGTATCAGGCCAAGCTGCTGGAATATCGTCAACAGATAGACGCTAATGCGTTGGAACTGGAAAAGGTTCATCAGGCAGACCGCGCCAGCGCGCGGGATATGCAAAAAGCAGCACTGGCGAGTGACGACAAGCTGGCCAAGCGTTTTGTTTATTTTTATGCGGCGGGTCTGACACTGCTGACGTTTATGTTTATCTTCTACGCGGCGTTTGTTCACGACTACACCAAAAATCCCGACGCCGCCCGCGTGATTGATACCGTATTGGGTTTCCTGCTGGGCGTTTCGCTGTCTGCGATTATCCAATACTTCTTCGGCTCCAGCGCCGGGAGCAAAAGCAAGGAAGAAAAAATACGGCAGCTGACGGAGTCCATCCAGGGCGAGCACGATAAAGCGCTTTCCATCGACACAGAAAGATCGCGGGGAGGGCGTCCATTATGAGCCTGCTTCGTCATCAATCTGCCTTCATGCTGCATGTGGCCGAACTGATTCGCAAAGCGTCAGAGTTAGGCTTCCACATCTCCGGCGGTGAACTCTATCGCACCACCGAGCAACAGGCGTTGCACATTAAAAACGGCCGCAGCACCACCATGAACAGCCAGCACCTCAAACGCCTGGCTGTCGACCTGAATTTTTTTAAGGAAACCCCGACCGGCGAACTACAGCTCACCTACGATGTGGAAGATTTGCGGCCCCTGGGGGAGTTTTGGGAGAACCTGGACAGCGCCAATCGCTGGGGCGGTAACTGGAACTCCTTCAAAGATACGCCGCATTTTGAACGGCGGGAAAATCTTGTCGATGCCCCGCAACCGGTACCGGTTGCCGCAGGCGTTACCACCAGTGCGGGCAGCCGACGAGGTGCGGGCATTCTCTCGGGTTCTGTCGGCAATCAGGGCGCAAACCGGCGCGATGATGTCGAGACGGTGCAGCGGCTGCTTAATCTGTGTGCTGAGGCCGGCCGCGTCCAGATAGAAGAGGGCAAGCTCAACCCGGATGGGGCTTTCGGCAATAAAACCCTCAATGCCATCCGCGCCTTCCAGCGCAGTGCGCTGGGTGACCAGGCGCCCCAGGGGCGGGTTGAGCCGGTAAGCCGGGAACTGGCCAGTTTGTGTGAGTCTTTACCAACGGCGTTAACGCCGACATTACTGGCATTGCTGTATCTGCGTGCCGGCGATAAAGACGTCGAGGAACTGGCTGAAAAAATCGCCCGCACCATGGCCAACCGCGCTATCGATTCACCCTTGCGACAAGCGCACTTTCTGGCCCAGATCGGCCATGAGTCCGGCGAGTTGCGCTTCCGCGAAGAGATCGCCAGTGGTGAAGCCTATGAAGGGCGGGCGGATCTGGGCAATACCCAGCCAGGTGATGGGCGCCGGTTCAAGGGCAGGGGCTTGATTCAACTGACAGGTCGCGCCAATTATGCGGAATACGGGCGCGCGATTAATCGCGAAGCGGAGTTGCTGGCCAAGCCGGAACTGGTCGCGAGTGATCCTGAGTTGTGTGTGGATGTTGCCGGCTGGTTCTGGGCCAAGAGAGGGCTGAATGAGCTCGCGGATCGAGATGAGCTGACCGCTATTACCCGACGCATCAACGGCGGGCTCAACGGGCTGGAGGACCGGCGCCGTTTATACCAGCGCGCCAAATCCCTGCTCGGAGCCTGACACCTCGGCGGCGCAGGTCAGCGCGCCGCGTAATGCGCCGCCAGGTTGATCCACATAATCAGGATGCATACTGCACCGGTCAAAAATGCCAGCAACCGGTGCAGCACGTTGTTGTAACTCAGATGAATCAAGGCATGCACCACTCGGGATGCTACAAAAACCCAGGCGCAGGCTACCAGCAGCGCGCTTTGATACCCCATCGCCATCGCCAGCAGGCAAGTGACGTAAAACAGCAAGGGCAACTCAAACAAATTACTGTAATGTCTCGCCGCTGCAAGAATGTGTGGCGGCGGTTCATTGGCGCCGGTATTCAGGCGGAAATAACCGATGGACACCTTGCGCTGCCGAACGGCAACCACGCGCAAACCCAACAGGTAAAACGCCACCAGAAAAGTCAGGATAACCATGGCAAACATGGGGTAAAACATGGGCAGCTCCTTGTCAGCTAGTCAGTAAGAATCACAGGGCGTGATGGCTGCTCACTATACTCCAGTTCTGCCTGGCTACTGCGCCCCTTTATAACGTGAAGCGTTCCAACAGTTGACTCAAATTATCCGAGGCCTGGCGGATGTGCTGCGATGCGGTGAGTGTGCCGTGGGCGGCATTCCTGGTGCCTACCGATGACTCCTCGACCTGGCTCACGTACTGCAGGATCAAACCGCTGGCTTCGACATGTTCTTCCATCGCGTGGCCGATATGGGACACGATATCCTCGACGGAACGGGTTTCGGTGCTGATGGTTTCAACCGTTTTGCCGCCTTCCTTGGTCTGCTCGATGCCGTCTTTTAACTGCACCACCATCTGATCCATATTGTGTTTTGCGGTGCGGCTGCCGGCCTGTACGGTCGCAATGGTGTCGCTGATTTCCTGGGTTGCCTGGCTGGTGCGCGAGGCCAGTTGCCGCACTTCATCAGCCACTACCGCAAACCCGCGCCCCTGTTCGCCGGCACGGGCTGCTTCAATGGCCGCATTCAGCGCCAGCAGGTTAGTCTGGTTCGCCACTTCACTGATCACCGAAATCACCGCCGAGATACTGCCGATCCGCTCGGCCAGCGCGTCGATACTGGATTGGGTGGTGCTGACACTGTGCTCCAGCTCGACAAAACGTTGGACCGCCTGGGAGATCAATTGCTGACCGCGAGCGGCGGTTTGCGAGGCGGCATCGGTCTGATCACGCGCTTCCTTGGCTTGCAACATCGCGTGCTTGGTCTGCTGGTTAAATTCCTCGGCGGAGGCTGCGATCTTGGCGGTGGCCACACTTTGTTCTTCCGCCATCGACGTGCTGGTCTGGGCCTTGTGAACGATGTCATCACTGACGCGGTGCAGGCTGGCCACCGAGTCGGCAATACCACTCATCATGGAACGCAGGGCGTGGCGCATACGCAGGACCGAACCGTAGATACTTTCTTCCGATGCCTTGTGAACCTTATGATCTTCGGTCAGGTCGCCATTGGCCACGGTACGCACCAGGGCCAACACTTCTTTTAGTTCACCACCCAGGCCACGCTGGATGCTGTACACCGCGAGATGCACCGGTACCACGATCAGCAACACCACGATCAGGCAAAAGCCTAATTGCTTGGCCGCGCTATCCCAGAAACGGGCATTCGCTTCATTAAAACCGATGCCGGTGCCCACCACCCAGCGCCAGCGCGGGGACAGCTTGGCGATAGAGAGCTTGTCTTCAATGGAGCCGTCGGCCTGTTTCTGGGTCCAGGTATAACGCGCCATATCGCCGCGCGCGGCTTCGACAGCGCGCAACAAGATGTCGCCCACGCTCTTGCCATTTCCATCTTTAAATTCGTGGAAGCTGGTGCCGTGAATCTGCTGGTCCAGGGGTGCGGCGACAAAGTTCATCTTTTCATCGGCCACGTAGACGTATTCGGATTTGTGATAGATGTTGTTGCGCAAAATATTGGTCGCAATGGCCTTGGCTTCTTCATCGGAAAGGAGGCCGGACGCAGCCATCTTTTCCATCTCAGTCACGGTGGCATAGGTGCTGTTGAGCAATTGCTCCACCCGTGCCTGATTGTCCTGGTTGGTGGCGTAACGCAAGGTAAACAGGCCAATGGACATAATGCCAAGCAGGCCGATGAGAATCAGGCTGGTCAAGATCCACATTTTCACGCGTAAAGACATGGTGAGCTCTCCTGGAATGGTTGGCTTGACCCTACGGCCTGGCTGGACCAGCAACCTGGATTAGTTTGCTGGACAGTAAGCGCATAGGACAACGTTGTCAATAAACGCTGGCGCATAATTCGTTATTAATAACTTTAGCAGCAAATTTCTCCTTTCCATGGGTAAAAATGATCATTTCTATTGAGATAACGTTGTCTCCAGAGGTCCGTATTGGGGCGAGAGAGATTATTTTGGTGCGCTTATAGCGGGTGCTTATAGAACTGCGGAAAATGTGACGGTAAGTGTTTTTAGCGGAGGAGGACGGCCGATGCGGCAGGCGAATAGGACAAAACACTGTTTTCTGAATCGCTGCGCACTATAATGGCCGCCTTTGTTTCGCAGACCCGATACTCATCAACAGGACAACTTCATGATTATCAAACCAAAAGTACGTGGTTTTATTTGTATCAACGCTCACCCCCAGGGTTGTGCGGCGAATGTTCGGGAGCAGATCGCTTTCACCCGGCAACAAGGTGCGGTGGAAGGTGGCCCCAAAAAAGTACTGGTGCTCGGCTGCTCCACCGGGTTTGGTCTGTCCTCCCGTATTACCGCCGCGTTTGGTAGCGGTGCAGACACCCTGGGTGTTTGCTTTGAGAAACCGCCAACAGAAACCAAAACGGCCACTGCCGGCTACTACAACACCGCCGCGTTTCATGAAGCGGCCGAGGCTGCCGGCCTCTATGCAAAAACCATCAATGGCGATGCTTTTTCTGATGCGTGCAAAGCCCAGGTTATCGAGGAGCTGACTCACGGTATCGGCAAGGTAGACCTGGTGATATATAGCCTCGCCGCTCCTCGTCGTACCGACCCGAAAACCGGCGAAGTCTACAATTCTGCGCTCAAGCCCATTGGCCAGACCTATGTCTCCAAAGGTTTGAACACCGACACCCTGAAAATCGTGGAAATGGCCATTGAGCCTGCAACCCAAGAAGAGATCGCCCAAACCGTGAAGGTCATGGGTGGTGAAGATTGGGAAATGTGGATCGACGCGCTCAAGTCTGCCGACCTGCTTGCAGAAGGTTGCCAGACCGTGGCTTATACCTATCTGGGTGACAAACTGACCTGGCCGATCTACGGCCGCGCCACTATCGGAAAGGCCAAAGAAGACCTCGACCGTGCCGCCAAAGCCCTCGACAGCAAGCTCTCCGACCTGAACGGCCAGGCGCGCGTCGCGGTACTCAAAGCCGTTGTGACCCAGGCCAGCTCGGCCATCCCCGTAATGCCGTTATATCTGTCGATACTCTTCAAGGTTATGAAGGACGCAGGCACTCACGAAGGCTGTATTGAACAAATTCAACGCCTGTTTAAAGAGTGTCTGTATTCCGGCACGCCACGCGTGGATGAGGCGGGGCGCTTGCGCGTTGATGAGTTGGAGCTGGACCCGAAAATCCAGGCCCGTGTTGAGGAAATCTGGCCTCAGGTCACCGAAGAAAACCTGTTTGAACTGACCGACTACAAAGGTTACAACCAGGAATTCCTCAAGCTGTTTGGCTTCGGCGCCGAAGGCGTGGATTACGATGCAGAAACCAGCCCGCTGGTCAGCACAAATTTTTAACCCATAAGCCACCACACCCGGCGCCTGGCGTCGGGTGTATGCAGGAGCAGGAATGCGTAAACGTATTGCAATTGATATGGATGAAACACTGGTTGATACGCTGTCTCGTCATATTCAGTGGTACAACGAGGAGTTCAATCAACAGCTAACCAAGGCCGATCTGGCTGGTGCCAAGATTTATCAGCGGGTACCGAGCGAGCATGTTGCGCGTGTGCGTGCATATCCAGATGATCCGCGTTTCTTTGCCGATCTGGTGCCGCATGATGATGCTATCGCCGTGATTCAGGCACTGCATGAGCACTACGAAATCGTCATCGCCACGGCGGCAATGGAACATCCCACGTCGTTCACAGCAAAATATAACTGGCTAGTACAGCATCTGCCGTTCCTGTCACCGATGAATTTTATCTTCTGTGGCAAGAAATACCTGGTGAATGCTGATTACCTCATCGATGATAGCGCGCGCCATTTTGTGGGTTTTAGTGGAATTGGTGTCCTGTATACCGCGCCGCACAACGTCAAAGATCCGGCTGATATACGAGTTGATAATTGGCAACAGGTATTGCGCTTCTTCACCGTCGGACTCTCTACGGAAGCACGCTCTCAAGCGTCGCAAGAGGCCTCAGCTGTTGAGTCCAGCATTTGAATTGCCCGACAGCATTCCGGATTTGAGGCCGCTTCAGTTGAAGCGATGAATGCCTATGGCTTTATATCGACATGTCATCGGTTTATTGACCAGCATATTGTTTCTGCTGGTTACCTTACTGGCATTTGTTCCTCTGCTTCCGCTCGCGCTGGCCAAGCGCTTGATCCCCTCACGTCGATGGCAAAAACACTGCAATCGCGCGTTGGACTGGATCGCCAGTCGTTGGATTGATCTCAACAGCGCGCATCAAGCGCTGCTGACACGCACGGAGATTCATCTGGAAGGCGACCTCAATCTGAGCCGCCGTGAGTGGTACATGATGGTTTCCAACCATCAGTCGTGGGTCGACATCCTGGTGTTGTTGCGGGTGTTTAATGGCCGGATTCCCTACGTTAAGTTTTTTCTGAAGAAATCCCTGATTTGGGTGCCGCTCCTGGGGATTGCCTGGTGGGCGCTGGAATTTCCGTTTATGCGGCGTTACTCCAAGGAAGAGATTGAGCGTAATCCTGCGTTGAAAGGCAAGGATGTTGAAGAAACCCGACGTGCCTGCGAAAAATATCGCCACAATCCGGTGACGATCATCAATTACCTGGAAGGCACACGCTTTACGCCGGACAAGCACGCGCAACAACAGTCGCCGTATCAGCATCTACTGATTCCCAAAGCCGGCGGCCTCGCTTTTACCCTGGCGGCGATGGATGGACAACTCCACAGCTTGTTGGATGTCACTATTTACTATCCGCAAGGGAGCCCCACCTACTGGGAGTATGCGTCGGGTAAAGTGAGGCGTGTTGAGATTCATGTGCGCCAGTTGCCGATCCCGGACGATTTGTTGGGCGACTACGCCAACGACCCGGAATTTCGCCGGCACTTCCAGGCGTGGGTTAATGAACTCTGGCATGAGAAGGATGCGCAGTTGGAGAGAATGGCGCAGAAAAGTGCAAGCCAATAACGCGCTTTTGTTCTATGCTAGTCACACCTTGAATGTCAGTCAGCAGATTAGCGGGAGGTTCACCATGCTAGACACCTCTATCCACTCCCTGAGTGGCTTGTTTGCACAACTGGGTTTGCCCAATTCTAAAAAGGATATCGAAGCCTTTATTGAACAACACCGGCCCTTGCCCCAGGCTGAGCCGCTTTCCAAAGCCAGTTTCTGGACGGAATCCCAGGCCACCTTCCTGCGCGAAGCGGTACTGAATGATTCTGATTGGGCAGAGGTTGTTGACGAATTGAATGTTTTATTGCGCGATTAAACGCGGCCCGCGAAAGTCAAAGGCATGTTCAGTGATGAACATGCCTTTTGTATTTTTGAGGGAAGGTTTTCACAAAGACCCGAGGTATTTTCTGAACCAGTTAGCGATCTCCTTGCGCACTTCTTTTTCGTGCTCTCGCAAACTGTGCCCACCTTTTTCATAGATGACCAGGCGGTAGGGGCGCTCCAGCGTCTGTAATTTTTCTGCCATTCGCAATGAGCTGGCCGTGCTTACCCGTTGATCCCGCGCACCATGTAACAACAGGATCGGCAGGTCTTTCGGCAATTCTTTCGCCCAATAGACGGCTGAGCGTTTGCGTAGTTCGGTGGTTTTATGGTTCTCATAATCAGGAATCCAGGTTTTCAATACAGCTTCCATTTCCGGGCGAACGGCTAATTCCGCCGTTATATCGTAAGGGCCGGACTGCGCGACCAAGGCAGCGAAACGGTCAGTTTGTTTTGCCGCCAGGAATGCCATCATCGCGCCACGACTCGCTCCCCAAACACCCACTTTTTGCGGATTCGCCTGGGGCAACTGGTCAATGATCGGCAGTAGCGCCAGGACATCCGCCACATCTTTTCCACCGAATTCATCGCTGAGCCGGTCCGGGTGCGCATCCTTACCCAGGCGTGCGCCACGGTATTGCGACCCCACCACGATAAAACCTTTGTCCAGCAATGGAGAGAAGGTGTGCAGGCGGTAATGGGCGGGGATTGCACCCGAATCGGCGTTGCCGCCCCGGTTGTAGATGACGACGGGTAGTTTCTGTGTCGGTGCGATATTCCTGGGTGCAAGGTAAAAGCCGCGCACGGTAAGGCCATCGACAGGGTAATCAAAATCCAGACAGATGAAGTTGCTCAACCAGGTTTGATAATTCTGCTTGGCCTGCTTGCGTTTTTCCTCGCTCATGGGCCGCCGTTTTTCCAGCTGAGCGATAAAACTATCCGCATCCTTAAAGTTGTCGCGGTAACAGGATTGCACATTATCCACGAGTGTTGATGGTAGGGGTTGAAACGCCTCGGCTGCGCCAGTCTGGCTCAGCCCGGCGATAAAAAATGCGGCAATCATGCGTTGTATTATTTTCATGGTTTTCCTTCCTGGTTGATGAGTGCCGGACCTTACCGGATTTTTTTCCAGTTAAAAAGCCAGCTTTTTCTCATTAAGCGGCTGCTTTGGCTATAATCCCCACCTTTCACGCGTTAACCCAGAGACAACCCTCGCTTATGTCACATTTCTCCCGCGCCCTGCTTGCTCCCCGCCATTGGCCTTCCTGGTTTGGTGCGGGTTTCTGGTATGTGTTGTCGCAATTGCCGTATCGCATGCAGGTGGGGTTGGCACGCTTGATCAGCCCTTTATTGAAGCTCAATAAAAAACGCCTGCATATGGCGCGGGTAAATATTGATTTGTGTTTTCCGGAATGGACCGAAGCAGAGCGGCAGCGGATGCTGGAAGAAACCATCTTCTCAACAACCATGGCCATTTTTGAGACCGGGATCGCCTGGTTCTGGTCCAAAAAACGTTTGCGCCGTTTGTTCAGCATCAGCGGTGTGGAACATCTGGAAGCCGCACAGCGCGACGGGCAGGGCGCCTTATTGTTGAGTATGCACTTTACCCATCTCGATCTGGGGAGTGCGATGCTGGGTCAATTTATCGATTACGACGGCATGTATCGCCCTCACAAAAATCCCGTCTACGACTACCTGCAAAGAACCCGGCGCGAAGCCTATTGTCCCGGCATTACCATTCCGCGCGATAACGTGCGCCTGATGATCAGCCGCCTGCGGCAGGGCCGCATGGTGTGGTATGCGCCGGATCGCGATTTGGGGGCCAGGATGAGCCTGTTCGTGCCGTTTTTTGGTGTGCAGACGGCGACCGTGTCGGCGACCAGCAAGTTCGCCCAGATGGGCCGGGCACGCGTGATTCCCTTTACCCAGCGTCGTCTCGATAACGGCAAAGGTTACGAATTGGTGATTCATCCACCGTTTGAGGATTTTCCGTCAGGGGATGAGTACCAGGATACCTTGCGCGTTAACCAGTTTATGGAGCGCGAAATCCTCAAATGTCCGGGTCAGTATTTCTGGGCGCAACCCCGTTTCAAGACACGTCCGGAAGGGGAGCCACCGCTGTATCGCCGGCACCGGTAATGGTCGCAGCAATAGTGTGAAAATAAGTTTCCGGTTCTGATGATATTTGTGACGATTTTATGTCCGGGCCATATTGTTTGTCGGTCAGCTGCGTTAGAATGCGCGCCGTTTTGAAGCATTTAAACAGGCTCTAACGTTTGAATATTCCTCTCCGAGCTGTTTGCGCTCCACTCAACCACAGAATTTTTTCCCTTGTCCAGGTGTTGCTACGCAACCAATGCATGTCCCGGATCTTTTGTGACCACATCCCCAAGCGATGTGGCAAGACCCATGCAACAGAGATTCTCCCTGGCCAGGTTGGCAACCGGTTTATTAATTGTAATTGGTGGTGAACTATGCCTGCGTTTCTTGAAGTTGTTCTGATCGGCTTTGCCATATTGGCGCTCCTGGGTGTGATCTTTGAAGAAGTTATTCACATCAACAAAGCGAAAACCACATTGTTCTTCGGCAGCATTTCCTGGTTATTGATGTTTATGTTTGCCGGCTCTACGGAGCAGCAGGATGTCATGCTCGGCAAACTTGACCACAACCTGCTGGAGATTGCGACCCTCTGGTTGTTCCTTATGGCGACGATGACATTCGTTGCCTACCTCAACGCCAAGGGCTTGATCCAGACGCTGGTGCAGCGGGTTTGCCCGCAGCAGATGAGCAAGCGGAGCCTGATGGTGATGGTGGCGGTGTTTGCGATGATCCTGTCGATGATCTGCGACAACGTGACCGCAACCCTCGTGACCCTTGGTCTGGTCCATGCCTTCAATCTGGACAACCGTACCCGCATCAAACTGGCAGTGTTAGTGGTATTTGCAGTGAACTCCGGCGGTGTGGCCTTGATCACTGGCGACGTAACCACCCTGATGATCTTCCTCGCCGGTCACGTCACCATGTTGCAACTGTTCGTGTTGGTCATGCCGGCAATGATCGGCGTGCTCGCCCTCAGCCTGATGCTGTTCCCCGGCGTCACCGGCACCGTGTCTACTGACAAAGTGCAACGGCATTTCAAAGCGATGGACATTGCCATCATGGTGATTTTTTTCACCACCATCTTCTGCACCATGCTGTTCAATTTCTTCTTTCAGATTCCGCCGGTGTTAACCTTCCTCTCCGGCCTGTCGATCATGTTCCTGGTGGGGCACTGGCTGCGTACCGATAAAGAAGAAACCCGCATCCTGGAATACATTCGCCAGGTAGAGTACGAAACATTGTTGTTCTTCCTGGGGATTTTGCTGCTGGTCGGCATGCTGAAAGAAATCGGCGTGCTCGATCTGCTGACGAGTGCCTATGCACAGTTCAGTCCGACAGTCGCCAATTACAGTGCCGGTATCTTCTCGGCGTTGATCGATAACGTGCCCTTGACTGCTGCCTTGCTGAAAGCCTCGCCGACGTTGGCCACACCCGAATGGCTCGGCCTGACCTACGCGGTGGGTGTGGGTGGTTCCTTGCTGGCTATCGGCTCTGCGGCGGGGATTATCGCCATGAGCAAGGTGAAAGGATTAACCTTCGGCAGCCATATTCGCTATTTCCCCTTTCTGTTTATTGCCTACACGCTGGGTTATTGGGTAACCATTACCCTGGCGAAGATGATGTTTTGATGTGAAGTAGTGCGATAAATAACGCCATAAAAAAGCCCCGACAGCTTGTGCAGCCGGGGCTTTTTTATGGCCGAAAAATCCGGCAGAGCTTACAAGGATCTCAGGAAACTGAGCACATCTTCTTTTTGTCCGCCAGACAACGCTTGATAAGCATTTTTGGCTGCCTCGCCTTCGCCGCCGTGCCACAGGATGGCTTCTTCAATCGTCCTGGCGCGGCCGTCGTGCAGGTAGCTGTGCACGGGCGTGCAGACTTCGTTGCCCTGGCCGCCGATGGGGTTGATCACGCCGCCGGTGACACACGCAGAGAGTCCTAATCCCCACAAAGGCGCGGTGCGCCATTCGGAGCCGGATGCCTGGCCTTCGCCCAGATTGTCCGCCAGCCCCGGACCCATATCGTGCAACAACAGGTCGGTGTAGGGGTGGATTGTCTGGCCGCGCAGTTCAGCCAAGGGATGATATTGGCTGGTTTGCAGGGTGGGTTTGTGGCAACCGGCACAGCCGATATCGGAGAAGAGTGTTTGACCACGCTGCACCGCCGGGCTGTTGATATCGCGCTGGGGCCGTACGCCGAGCAGGGAGATGTATTTCACCAGATTGTCCAGATGAGCATCCGCCAGCTCCGAGCCGCTGCCACCGCAGCCGGATTGACCGGAACCGCAGTCCGGGTTGGGCAGCAGTGACGTCATTACTCCCATGTCGCTATTAAAGGCGCTGGCGACCTGGTGTTTGACGCTGCTGGTGGCCGCCTTGTAGCCAAACCGCCCCAGGCGGGTTTGGCCGCTGGCGGGATCGACCACCCGGTTGGCGCGCCCGGATATACCGTCGCCATTGGCATCATTGGCGTCTTCCATAGCCAGAATCGTGGACTCCGACACCGCTTCAAGCAAGCCCATGCCGACTAACTGCGGTGCAATACGGGCAGAGAAACGCTCCGGTGTTACCCCGGTAAATTGATACTGGGGCGAACGCAGGCCATTCGACTCCTGCCAGAACGCGATGGAGACTTCGCCCTCACTGCTGGCTCCGCCATCAGCGCGGGTTTGCAAGGCGCGCCCCAATTGCGGGTGAGGATTGCCGTTGGCATCACCGACGCGGAATACCCATTTATCCAATGGTTCGCCGACTGGTGCGGGGGCGGCGCGCCCATTGCGTACGTGGCAGCCGGCGCAGCTGTCGTTGACCCAGCGGGGACCGGCCTTGCCAATCATTTCGCTGAAGACTTCATTCTCCACGGGCCGCTCGTCGTGGGTGCCGTTGACGAAAGAGGTATGGTGCAGGCGTCGGCCCAGCACAAATGGCTGGCCATTGTCGTAACCCAGGTTGGTCGCCATCTGCATAAAGTGGTGGTGCGGTTCACCGGCGCTG
>DATJLH010000115.1:0-9545 GCA_035490615.1 Cellvibrio sp. | reverse complement strand
TTCGCTTGTAAACACTTCATTTCACTCAAGTTTTACAAGCCGGTCAACTCGTCCTTTCTCAACCGCTCCCCGTCTGGAGAGGCGCGCATAATACCCGCTTTCTCGCACCGCGCAACTCCTTTTTGCAATTATTTTTTGGGGCGAACATTTAACAAACAAATCTGATTAACAAGCGGACATTTTGCGCACTTATACAACGGTTTATTGGTCCCCATCTGTATGGCGACGGCTAAAAATGAGGCTGCGTTTACGCCATAGCCACAAAACCGGAGCTGACAGACCATAAAGGATCGAGATCGTAAGCAACACACTGGCCTGGTCAATCAACAAAACAGCAAATACAAATACGATCAGTAACATGACAACAAAGGGCACCCGGCCACGCAGATCAAAGTTTTTAAAACTGCTGTACCGGAAATTGGACACCATCAGCAATCCCGTCAACGCAGTAATCAGTGCTGCAGGTATTGCTGCTAACTCACCCATTTCACTGTTGTGCCAAGTCCAAACAATGCTGGCGATAATGGCAGCAGCAGCCGGACTAGCCAGACCAACGAAGTGCTTTTTATCGACAATACCGATTTGGGTATTAAAGCGAGCCAAACGCAAAGCCGCACAGGCTGCATAGATAAACGCAGCCGCCCAACCGAGCTTACCCAAGTCATGCAATGACCAACTGAACATGACCAAAGCCGGCGCCAGACCGAAAGACACCATATCCGACAAGCTATCGTATTGCTCACCAAACGCACTGGACGTATTCGTCAACCGGGCAACCCGCCCGTCCATGCCATCAAAAACCATCGCGATGAAGATGGCGATGGCTGCACTATCAAAATTGCCGTGCATGGCCGCGATAATGGCGTAAAAGCCAGCAAAGAGGGCAGCCGTCGTGAATAAGTTTGGTAACAGGTATACCCCCCGATGGCGCACTTTCTGGCCATTCTCGGAAACCTCTTCAACATGTTCATCAAATGGCAATAAACTTTCGGTTTCCCCTGATTCCTGCCCCTTTGTTTGCTCTGTATCTTGGTTTGTCATACTTTGCCTCTTATTCTGCGAGAGCGACATTGTACACACGTGGTGCACTGACGCGCCCAATAAAAAACGCGGCCTTAGCCGCGCTTTTTATTGTGACATCAACTGGGACCACGAAATCAGTTCTTGGTTTTGTCGATAATCTTGTTAGCTTGAATCCAAGGCATCATGGCACGGAGCTTGGCACCCACTTGTTCAATTGGGTGGGCAGCATTATTGCGACGATACGCGGTCATTGAGGAATAATTGGTCGCACCTTCCATGATAAATTTCTTGGCGTACTCACCATCCTGAATATCTTTCAATGCCTGACGCATTGCTTTGCGCGACTCATCATTGATCACACGCGGACCAGTTACATACTCACCATACTCAGCATTATTTGAGATGGAGTAGTTCATGTTGGCAATACCGCCTTCGTACATCAGGTCCACAATCAGCTTCAATTCGTGCAAGCATTCAAAGTAAGCCATCTCCGGCTCGTAGCCCGCTTCGACAAGCGTCTCAAAGCCCGCTTTAACCAATTCAACACAACCACCACAAAGTACTGCTTGCTCACCGAACAAGTCGGTTTCAGTTTCATCTTTAAAGGTAGTTTCGATAATGCCAGTACGACCACCGCCAACGCCTGATGCGTAGGACAACGCCAGGTCTTTTGCCTTGCCAGATGCGTCCTGATAGATCGCAATCAAGTCCGGAATGCCGCCACCTTTCACAAACTCGGAGCGCACTGTGTGGCCTGGCGCCTTGGGTGCAATCATGATCACATCCAGGTCTGCACGAGGTACTACCTGGTTGTAATGAATAGCGAAGCCGTGAGCGAAAGCCAAAGCAGCGCCTTGCTTGATGTTTGGCTCAATTTCTTCTTTATACAGACGCGACTGGAATTCATCCGGGGTCAAAATCATGACGAGATCTGCTGATGCCACGGCAGAAGGCACGTCAGTCACTTTCAAGCCATGTGCTTCAGCTTTCTTGACCGTTGCAGAACCCGGACGCAGGCCAACAACAACATCCACACCAGAGTCTTTCAAATTGCACGCGTGAGCGTGACCCTGGGAACCATAACCAATGATGGCGACTTTTTTGGATTGAATAATGGAAAGATCACAATCTTTATCGTAATAAACGTGCATGACTGACTCCTGAATAAGCTGAGCACTGAGGATTGCCACGCCCATCCGGAGGGGCCGCAGCACTAAAAGGGCCGCTAGTGTAGAAAATTTCTCGTATGGCGTAAAATGATATATTCGCAACCTAATGATGCACAAATCGCAATATTATGGATATCGCCAAACTCAAACTCTTCTGCGCTCTTGCCAATACGCTCCACTTCGGACGGGCGGCGGCCGCCAGCCATGTCAGCCCATCGACCATCAGCCGTAGCCTCAAACAGCTTGAGGATGATCTAGGAACAACCCTGTTTGAACGCAACAATCGCTCGGTGGCGCTCACCCATGAGGGGCAAAGCTTTCTTTTGTTCGCACGGGAGGTGTTGCAGCAATGGGATACATATCAAGAGTCACTGTTAGCCCAAGCCGACCAATTGCGCGGACAATTAAGTATTTACTGTTCTGTCACCGCCAGTTATAGCTTTCTCTTCGATATCCTGACTGAATTTCGCGTCAGCCATCCGGGGATTGCGATTAAATTACATACTGGCGACCCGGCCCAGTCCATTGAGCGGGTATTAGCGGGCAATGAAGACATTGCGATCGCGGCCAAGCCGGACAAACTTCCCGCAGGTATCAGCTTTAAATTGATCGCACGCTCACCGTTGATTTTCATTGCGCCGCGTGACGATAAAACCTGGCACCCTCCCACTTCCACTGCGCAGGATTTTTGGCGAACCATTCCCATGATCATCTCCGAGGAAGGGCTTGCACGAGAACGCCTGGACGCATGGTTTACTGCACAACAGATCCGACCCAATATTTATGCTGAAGTAAAAGGGAATGAAGCCATTGTCAGCATGGTGAGCCTGGGTTTCGGTGTGGGGGTATTGCCGAAGATTGTGCTGGACAACAGTCCCTTATCTGATCGGGTGCAGGCATTGCATCACCAACCGGACCTGGGGCCTTACGACCTTGGCATTTGCGTGATGGAAAAACGGCTCAAGAGTCCAATCATCAGCGCCTTCTGGCAACAATTGCCGGCAGAGGGCCTGGCGATAGAAAAATAAAAAAACCGACCAGCGTTCACTGATCGGTTTTTTTGAGGCGCAAGACAGACTTATAAACTCAGCACTTTCTCACCGCGAGAAATTCCGCTGACACCAGTACGCACCACTTCGAGAATGGCCGCGTCACCAACCGCTTGCAAAAACGCATCCAGCTTATCGCTCGCCCCAGTGATCTGGATGATGTAGAGCGAACTCGTTACATCCACGATTTGTCCGCGAAAGATATCCACGCAACGCTTTACCTCGGCACGCTGTGCGCCAGCCGCCTTGACTTTTACCAACATCAATTCACGTTCAATGTGAGCGCCTTCGGTCAAGTCAACCAGCTTCACCACATCAATCAGCTTATTCAGATGCTTGGTGATTTGCTCAATCTTGTGATCATCACCCAAGGTCGTCAGTGTCAAACGCGATAGCGTAGGATCTTCCGTGGGCGCTACAGTCAAGCTCTCGATGTTGTAACCGCGCTGTGAAAACAAACCGACAACGCGAGACAGTGCACCGGGAGCATTTTCCATTAATACAGAAATGATACGTCTCATATCAGGTACGCTCCGTCTTACTCAGGTACATGTCACGCATGGAGCCATTGGGGGCAACTTGCATCGGATAAACGTGCTCGGATTGATCCACCATGATATCCATAAATACCACCCGGTCTTTCAATGCAAAACACTCTTCCAGTTTCGCCTTGAGCTCTTCTTTTTTGGTCACGCGCATACCCACATGGCCATATGCTTCAGCCAGTTTAATAAAGTCGGGTAACGAATCTTCATAAAGGCTTTCAGCATAACGGCTGGAGTACTGCATATCCTGCCACTGGCGCACCATTCCCAGCGCCTGGTTGTTAAGGCAAATCACCTTCACCGGCAGGTGGTACTGGGTACAGGTAGACAACTCCTGAATACACATCTGGATACTGCCTTCACCGGTAACGCACACCACAGTGGCATCACGATGAGCAATCTGCACCCCCATAGCGGCGGGCAGACCAAAGCCCATGGTGCCAAGGCCACCGGAGTTAATCCAGCGACGCGGCTTGTCAAACTTGTAGTACTGCGCCGTAAACATCTGGTGCTGACCTACGTCTGACGTCACAAATGCATCGCCTTGGGTGACTTCCCAAATGGCTTTGATTACGTCCTGCGGTTTGATCAGTTCGCTGGCCGTATCATAGCGGGGTTTGGTGTAAATACCGTGCCGCTCGCGCCACTCATTGATCTGTTTCCACCAGGCCGCAATTGCTTCTGCATCAGGGCGTTCATCAGTTTCCTGAATCAATGCCAGCATCTCGCTCAATACACTATCGACTGCACCGACAATAGGTACATCCGCGACAACCGTTTTGGAGATAGACGCAGGATCAATATCCACATGGATGATCTTGGCGTTCGGGCAGAATTTACTAACGATGTTGGTCACGCGGTCATCAAAGCGCGCGCCGATAGCCAGGATCACATCGCTGTGGTGCATGGCGGTATTGGCTTCAAAGGTGCCGTGCATCCCCAACATACCCAGGAAGCGCTTGTCCGTTGCCGGGTAAGCCCCCAACCCCATGAGCGTATTGGTGCATGGAAAGTCGAGCAGTTGAACCAATTGCGTCAGCAGCTCAGAGGCATTGCCCTGCACTACACCGCCACCGGTATAAATGACCGGGCGCTTGGCGCCCAACAACAATTGCACCGCTTTCTTGATCTGCCCTGAGTGGCCACGGGTTGCCGGTGTATAGGAACGGATCTTGACCTTGTCCGGGTACTCATAAGGAAAGGTTTGGGCCGGATGGGTAATATCCTTGGGCACATCAATCACAACCGGGCCGGGCCGGCCAGTAGCGGCAATGAAATAGGCCTTTTTGACGATCTCCGGAATCTCACTGGCGTGCTTGACCATAAAGCTGTGCTTTACGATCGGACGGGAGATACCCACCATATCGGTTTCCTGGAAAGCATCCTCACCGATTAAATGGCTTTGGACCTGGCCAGAGATGACCACCATAGGAATGGAATCCATATACGCAGTGGCGATGCCGGTAATGGCATTGGTCGCACCGGGACCGGATGTCACCAGCACCGTACCCACTCGACCGGTGGAGCGTGAATAAGCATCCGCCATATGGGTGGCGGCCTGCTCGTGGCGCACCAGAATGTGCTTGACATCTTGCTGCCTGAAAATAGCGTCGTAGATATGCAATGCAGCACCGCCCGGGTAGCCGAAGATGTATTCAACACCTTCGTCTCGCAACGCGCGGATTAACATATCTCCGCCTGAGAGCATTTCCACTTTGATTCCCCTTTAAAAACGTAAATTGCGCAAGTTACAGGAGTAAGAGTTGCGCGATAACAGAAATGGCAACGCACAGGTCCGACTTTACCCCAACGCGGGAGTCGCCCTGTGCATCATCGACAGTGTGATTAACCAGATTCCCCTGCCCCCGCGCGGGTAGCGATTGCGGTGGCCAGCAGGGCAGACGTCGTCGGTGGACGCGCCTTCGCGATTGCGAATGGTTCGATAAGCGGGTGACTTACCGGAAGCAGACTGTGGTGCCGAGGTTATCGACTGGATCTACAAGCCATCTTGCGAACTGGCAATTTTGGCAAGATAGTCACCAAAGTCAAGGGAAGATGCGGAGATTTTCCTGATTCCAGCCATTTCACCGCCGGTATTTGACTGGCAAACTGTCACAGTTTCCAGCTTTCCTGTTCCGCTCTTTGCCTATAAGCAGCTATAGTTGATGCATTACCCGTAAAACAATGAGTCTTATCCATGAAACGTTTGTTCGTCTTCGCTCTTTGTATGGTCAGCCTGACACTGGCGAGCCACGTATTTGCCGCCAAAGTCTATAAATGGGTTGATGAAAATGGTGTTACTCACTTTAGTGAGCACCCACCCAAAAATACGCAGACTGAAGTTATCAAGCCGAAAACCGGCCACAGCGAACCGGTTAATTACGAATCGGCAGCGCCCACAAATAACGCGGACGCTGCGGCGACCGCCCAACAACAGGCTGAAGAAGACGTAGCCCGAGCGCTAAAAGATCCCACCCGTTGCGCCGTTGCGCGCAAGAACATGGAGACGTTGCAAAATTTCGGACGCGTCAAGGTCAAGGGGGAAGATGGTTCGTTCCACTATCTGACGCCGGAGGAGCAACAGGAGCGTATACGGTCGACCCAACAAGCCATAGATGAAAGCTGTTAATACCGCGCCCTGAACTGAAAAAGGCCATCTGAAGATGGCCTTTTTGCTATTAATGCATCCGTTTCTCGCCGAGCAATTCCGCTTTACTGCGGGAAAAAACCAGCTTATCGCCTTTTAATCCCGCAAAGATCGTGTCCCCTGGCATGAATTTGCCTGCAAGTATTTCCTGAGCCAAGGGGTTTTCAACCTGCTGCTGGATGGCTCGCTTTAGTGGACGGGCACCGTATACCGGGTCAAAACCCGCCTTCGCTAATTTATCCATCACCTCGTCATCCAGATCCAGACTCAAGTCGCGCTCAGCCAAACGTTTGCGCAACAGGTCCAACTGGATATCGGCAATACCGCGAATCTGCTCGCGCCCCAGCGGATGGAACACAACCACTTCATCAATCCGGTTGATAAACTCGGGACGGAAATGCCCGGTTACAACTTCCATCACGGCATCCTTCATCGCGTTGTAACGATTTTCGTTGTTGATGGAATTGTTGGCATCATCATTGACCAGACCGTCAAAGCTCACTGTGTCAAAGGATTTATCCTCGGCCAGCTCCTGGATGCGATCTGAACCTAGGTTTGATGTCATAACGATAACCGTATTGCGGAAATCTACCGTCCTGCCCTGGCCGTCGGTCAAACGACCGTCCTCCAATACCTGAAGCAAAATATTGAAGACATCCGGGTGCGCCTTTTCAACTTCATCCAGCAACAACACCGAATAGGGTTTGCGCCGCACAGCTTCGGTAAGGTAACCGCCCTCCTCATAACCAACATAACCGGGGGGGGCACCGATCAAGCGAGCAACGGAATGCTTTTCCATAAACTCGGACATATCAATACGTACCATGGCATCCGAGGTGTCAAATAAAAATTCTGCCAGGGATTTACACAATTCCGTTTTACCCACGCCGGTCGGGCCGAGGAACAGGAAAGACCCATTGGGTCGATTCGCATCGGAAAGTCCTGCACGCGAGCGGCGTACAGCATTCGCGACAGCAACAACCGCCTCATGCTGGCCAATCACGCGTTTATGCAAGGCGTCTTCCATGCGCAACAATTTTTCCCGCTCGCCCTCGAGCATCTTGGATACTGGAATGCCGGTCCACTTGGAAACCACTTCGGCAATTTCTTCTTCCGTGACTTTATTGCGCAGTAACTTCATCTCCATCATCTCGGCCTGGCTGGCCATGTCCAATTGTTTTTCCAGTTGCGGAATAATGCCGTATTGCAACTCAGACATACGTGCAAGATCGCCTGCACGGCGCGCCGATTCCAGGTCCAGGCGGGCCTGCTCCAAATGGCTTTTGATTTCATGAGAACCTTGCAACGCCGCTTTTTCAGTGCGCCAGATCTCCTCAAGATGCGCATACTCGCGTTCGAATTTCGCGATATCCTGATCAATCTTTTCAAGGCGTTTTTTGCTGGCTTCGTCTTCGTCCTTCTTCACCGCTTCACGCTCGATCTTCAATTGAATCAAGCGGCGCTCAAGGCGGTCCAGCTCTTCGGGCTTGGAGTCAATCTCCATACGGATACGACTGGCGGCTTCGTCAATCAAATCGATAGCCTTGTCAGGCAACTGACGATCCGTGATATAACGCTGAGACAATTTTGCGGCAGCAATAATCGCCGAGTCGGTGATGTCGACGCCGTGGTGAACTTCGTAACGCTCCTTCAATCCGCGCAGGATAGCAATGGTATCCGCCTCGTTGGGTTCGTCGACCAACACCTTTTGGAAACGGCGTTCAAGTGCTGCGTCTTTCTCGATAAATTTCCGGTATTCATCCAGAGTAGTCGCCCCGACGCAGTGCAATTCACCGCGCGCCAGAGCCGGCTTAAGCATATTGCCCGCGTCCATCGCGCCCTCCGCTTTACCGGCACCCACCATGGTATGCAATTCATCAATAAACAGAATCACCCGCCCTTCCTGTTTACTGAGTTCGTTGATGACCGATTTTAGGCGCTCTTCAAACTCACCGCGAAATTTGGCTCCAGCCAAGAGTCCCCCCAAATCCAGGGAAAGCAAACGTTTATTCTTTAAGCCTTCCGGCACCTCTCCATTGATGATGCGCTGGGCCAAACCTTCCACGATTGCCGTTTTGCCCACACCCGGTTCACCGATCAAGACCGGATTATTTTTGGTGCGACGCTGCAACACTTGAATCGTACGACGAATTTCGTCATCGCGACCGATCACTGGGTCCAGCTTCCCGGCCTCGGCGCGCGCGGTTAAATCTACCGTATATTTCTCCAGCGCCTGCCGGTTGCCTTCAGATTCCGGATCATCTACCGTTTCGCCACCCCGCACCTTGGCCACGGCCTGCTCAAGCCGTTGCGTATTGCCAAACTCCTTCAACAACTTACCGATCTGGCTGTCGCCGTCGTCCATCGCCGCCAGCAAAACCGCTTCACTGGAGATGAATTTATCCCCGGCCTTTTGCGCACGGCGATCCGCCAGATTCAACAGACGCACCAATTCCTGGGACATGTTGACGTCCCCGGTAGGGTTCTTGATCCGCGGTAATTGCTCTAGTGTTTTAAGCAAAGCATTTCGCAAACCCGCGACGTCAAACCCCGCCTGGCTAAGCAAGAGGCGCACCGTACCTGCCCCTTGTTGATCCAGCATTGCCTGGAGCACATGCAGCGGTTCCAGTTGGCTGTGGTCGCGGCCGATGGCCAAGGATTGCGCATCAGATAAAGCTGTTTGTAGTTGGTTGGTCAGGCGATCAATACGCATGCTTACCTCGGATGAATAAGTCAGGAAAGAATGACTTCAAAATGGGGACACCACGAGTGAAATCAAGCAAGATGCATGATGTCGGACGGTGACCGTAACGTCCTTGCGGTATATCAATGAAGCAGAAGACGCTTTAGGAGCGGTTAGGTTAGTCGTGAGATAACCAGATCAGGCTCGCCATTCGGCCTGTGGTTTTATCACGGCGATAGGAAAAAAAACGATCGCTATCGGCGTAGGTGCAATAGTCGCCACCGTAGATAGCACTCACGCCCAGAGCGTTGAGTTCAGCGCGTGCCAAGGCGTAGATATCGGCATAAAAGTGCAATGGGCGCAGACCGGGTTTGAACGCCTGGGCAATGTCGTCGCTGTGCTGGGCGTTGCGGGCCATCTTGAAGAACG
>DATJLH010000114.1:0-3445 GCA_035490615.1 Cellvibrio sp. | reverse complement strand
GGATAAGCAAGTCGCCATAACCGTCAAGGACAACGGCATCGGTATTCCGCCGCATATGCTGGAGCCGATCTTCGATATGTTTTTGCAAGTCGATCAATCACTGGAGCGCTCGCAAAGCGGTTTAGGAATCGGCCTTACCCTGGCAAAACGATTAGTCGAACTGCATGGCGGTAACATTGAAGCCCTGAGCGAAGGGCTCGGCAAAGGAAGCGAATTTATTGTTCGCTTGCCGATCACCATCGATCAAATAGCACCGCCAATCACAATGAGCAGCGCAAAAAAAACCAGCAGCGGCGCGCGCATCCTGATCGTCGACGATAACCGGGACAGCGCAAAAAGCCTGGCCGAAGTATTAACGTTATCGGGCAATAAAACGTTTGTTGCCCATGATGGTGAAGAAGCCGTCGCGGCAGCAGAACAGCAACGCCCCGATGTGATCCTGCTGGATATCGGTTTACCCAAACTAAACGGCTTCGACACCTGCCGACGCATCCGCGAAAACCCCTGGGCCGACAGGGTATTGATCATCGCCCTGACCGGCTGGGGCCAGGAAGAATACCGCCGCAAATCCGCCGAAGCCGGCTTCGACCGCCACCTGGTGAAGCCGGTAGACCTTGGCAAATTAATGACGTTATTGGCCAGCTTGCCGTTGCGTTAGTAATTGACACCGCACCACACATCGCACACGCACTCTCCCCTCGGTTATTTATCACACGGTTTACGGCTGAAAGTTGTTATAGGGTGACCGCTACTGCGGGCTTTATGCCTGCCCTTTTCATGCGACGACGTGCGAGGTCATTATGGATTCCATCAACAAAAACCAACCAGAACACAACCACGAAGATTTAAGCGGAACGGCGGCTGTCGAAAAAATCCGGCACATTGTCGACAAGGCAGAGAGCTGTTTCTTTACCACGGCGTTTCAAGTCCCCGGCTCCAGCGGTACGCGCCCGATGGGCGCACAAGAGGTGGACGACGAAGGCAACCTGTGGTTTCTAAGCGCGAATGACAGCCATAAAGATCAGGAAATTGCCGTTAATCCAAATGTAACTTTATATTTTCAAGGATCAGCGCATTCTGATTTTCTGGTGTTAAAAGGTGTCGCCAGCGCATCGCGCGATGAAAGCAAAATTAAAAAGCTGTGGCAGCCCATCTTTAAAACCTGGTTTACCGACGGTGAAGATGACCCGCGAATTTCTGTCATTAAAGTAACGCCAACCGAAGGCCACTACTGGGATACCAAACACGGCTTCGCCGTGGCCGGTGTGAAAATGGCAATCGGCGCGCTGACCGGCAAAACGCTGGACGATTCCATTGAGGGAAAAGTTAAACCTTAATCTGCACTGCACGCCCCACCCGTCGGTCGGATTAGCCATCGGCGTAATCCGACAAACCTGCCGACGTATGCCAAGCGTCAGGAAAAGGCTTTTAAACGTAACGCATCCTGGCGCGGCGGCAATCCGAAAAAACGCGCGTATTCACGGCTGAATTGCGACGGACTTTCATAACCGACTTGATAGGCAATATCGCCCGCGCTCTGCTGGTTTTCCAACAACAGCCGACGGGCTTCAAGCAAGCGCATTTGCTTTTGATATTGCAACGGACTCAGGTCGGTAATGTGTTTGAAGTGGCGATGAAACGCCGATGCGCTCATGCCGGCGACATCCGCCAATTGTTCAACCGGCAGCGTCTGGTGATAGTGCTGGCGAATCCATTGGATGGATTTGTGAATTCTCGTCAGCGCGCTACCGGCGCTGGCAATTTCCTGCAATAACCACCCTTGCGGCCCCTGCAACACCAGGTACAGCAATTCACGCTCATAGAGTGGCGCAAGGGCGGGGATGTCTTGCGGTGTATCCATCAACTGCAATAACCGGCACCAGGCATCCATCAAACGGTCATTCATGGCACACACGGAAAACCCGCGCGCCTCATCGGGAACCGGCAACTTCGGGTCATTTACCATCATTTCTGCAACGACGGCAGCGCTGATAGTCAGGCTGATCGCCATGTAGGGCTTGTCCGGGCTGGCGGCAACCACCTTACCGGTCGCAGGCAGATCCACCGACATCACAAAATAACTCGCGGGATTGTAGTGCAACACCTGCTCGCCAATCGTCAGTATCTTGCTGCCTTGCACCACGAGATTAATCATCGGCTCATACACGGCGGCCAGTTTGTGCGCAGGGATCTCCCCCTTCACCATCGCCAGGCGCGGAATGCCGGTCTCCGTTCGGCGCGGCTCCGCTCGATTCACCAGGTTGCACAGCTGTTCTAATGAACTATGGGTCATTGGACACTCACGGATAGTGGTATAAGCAGGATTAGGCAAGACTCCGGCGGTAATGCGATAACGCCGCAAGGCGCCGTAAAAATATCATAAACCCTGTTCGCCGGGTGCGGCTTTTACGCGGCCCACCGGCATAACAGTTTGTCGCACGACCTTGACTATGATGCAGGAGTTTATGATGAAAATTGCTTTAATTACCGGAGCCAGCCGCGGCATAGGCCGCAGCGCCGCCTTACAACTTGCCGCGCGCAATACCGCGGTGGTGGTCACGTATTTACAAGGGAAAGAACAGGCCAACGCGCTGGTGGCCGACATTGAGCGCGCTGGCGGTAGCGCAGCGGCCTTGCAACTGGATGTTGGCCATGTGGAGAGCTTTGCGTCGTTTGCGAGAAATCTGCAAGCACTCGTGCAACAGAAATGGCAACGCGACCGTATCGATTACCTGGTGAATAACGCCGGCATCGGTGGTTTCAGTATGATCGCCGATGTCACGGAAGGCTATTTTGACCAGATGATCAACGTGCATTTCAAAGGCCCCTTTTTCCTCACCCAAACCTTGCTACCGCTACTCGCGGACAACGGCAAAATCATCAACATCACCAGCGCAACGACGCGTGTGATTTTTGCGGGCACGGCGCCTTATGCGGCGTGCAAAGGGGCGATGGATATTGTCACTCGCTGCCTTGCCAAAGAATTAGGCACGCGGGGAATTCAGGTAAACAGCATTTCACCCGGCGCTATTCGCACCGAGCTGGCCGACAGCGCGCTGGATAAAAACCCTGAATTTGCACAAGCCCTGGCGAACGAAACCGCACTGGGCCGCGTGGGCGAGCCTGATGACGTCGGTAAAGTGGTTGCGGCGTTATTGTCGGAAGATAGCAACTGGATAAATGCCCAGCGCATCGAAGTGGCTGGTGGGTTTTATATTTAACGTAAAAGGCAGCCATATGCTCGATCACATTTTTATCAGCGTCAGTGACCTCAAACGCTCAATTGCATTTTATGAACAGGCCCTAAAACCTTTGGGCATTCACCATGTAGTGGATTACGACGGCGAACAAGGGCCGCCCGGGCATCCGGACTTGAAAGGCTTTGGCTGTAATGGCCGCGTCTTTTTCTGGCTGCGGGCCGGCAAGGCGGATGCACAAGCGGCGC
>DATJLH010000113.1:0-7379 GCA_035490615.1 Cellvibrio sp. | reverse complement strand
CGCGGTG
The DNA here is from genome assembly GCA_035490615.1 of Cellvibrio sp. Lineage (GTDB taxonomy): Bacteria > Pseudomonadota > Gammaproteobacteria > Pseudomonadales > Cellvibrionaceae > Cellvibrio. The sequence goes on along the minus strand of DATJLH010000113.1, from coordinate 7,372 downwards.
TGGAGCAAAGATGCGGACAATGGCGATATCATCGTGACCGCCTTGCCGCATCAGGTATCCGGCGCAAAAATTCTGGAGCAAATCGCGGCGCAGATGCAGGCCAAAAAATTGCCGATGGTAGCCGACCTGCGCGACGAATCGGATCATGAAAACCCCACACGGCTGGTTATTACACCGCGCTCCAACCGCGTCGATCTTGAACAGGTAATGCAGCATTTATTTGCCACCACCGAGCTGGAACGCACCTACCGCGTCAACATGAATATGATCGGCATCGACGGCCGTCCGGCGGTGAAGTCGCTCGATAAAATTCTTACCGAATGGTTGAGCTTCCGCACGGTGACGACGCGCCGCCGTTTGCAATATCGCCTGGAACGTGTTGAAGAGCGTTTGCTGCGCTTGGCTGCCTTGATGATTGTGTTCCTCAATGTGGATGAAGTGATTCGTATCATTCGCGAAGAGGAAAATCCCAAGCCGGTGTTGATGGAGCGTTTCAATCTTATTGAGATGCAGGCGGAATACATTCTTGAAACCAAGTTGCGTCAGTTGGCGCGCCTGGAAGAAATGAAGATTCGCCAGGAGCAGCAAGACCTGGAAAAAGAGCGCGACAATTTGAAAAAAATTCTCGACTCGGCCGTCAAGCTGAAAAATCTGGTGCGCAAGGAATTGATTGAAGTGGCGCAACAGTATGGCGATGATCGACGTTCACCGATTGTGGAGCGCGCTGAAGCGCAAGCCTTCAGTGAGACGGAATTGATGAGTGTAGATCCGGTCACCGTGGTTATCTCCGATAAAGGCTGGATTCGTTCCGCCAAGGGGCACGACATTGATCCGGCCGGTTTGAGTTATAAGGCCGGGGACAGTTTTAAATTCGCCGTGCATGGCAAGAGTAATCAAAACGTTATCCTGCTCGATTCAACCGGCCGCAGCTACTCGCTGCCCGCACATAATCTCCCCTCGGCACGCGGCCAGGGTGAGCCTCTCAGTGGCCGCATTAATCCGCCCAGTGGTGCTACGTTTGAAGGCGCCTTGATGGGCAATGATGAGCAGCCGGTACTGCTCGCCTCGGATGCAGGTTACGGTTTTGTGGCCACGCTGGCCGATTTGGTCAGCAAGAACAAAGCCGGTAAAGCGTTGCTCACGCTGCCGGATGGTGCGCAGGTATTACCACCACAGATACTGACCGGTGATCCGGCCCAGACGCTGTTGGCTGCCGTCAGCAACGATGGTCGCCTTTTGGTCTTCCCGGTTACCGAGCTGCCGCAATTGGCGCGGGGTAAGGGCAACAAGATCATGAATATTCCGTCAGCGCGGGTGAAAAGCCGTGAGGAATTTGTGTTGGCGGTGGCGGTGATCAATCCCGGCCAGATGCTTACGCTATACTCAGGCAAGCGCCACATTACCCTGAAGCAGTCGGACCTTGATCACTATCGCGGTGAACGCGGCCGGCGAGGCAATAAACTGCCGCGCGGATTCCAGAAAGTGGATCAGGTTGAGGTGGTTGAGAAATAAAGTATCCGCACCTGTGGCCATAAAACCGATCATTGGTGTTGCTGGGGCTTTGACAATAAAAAGGGTTTTTCTATGAGTGATCAGCGTCGCCATGTTCGTACAGCATTCTCCTGCTCTATCAAAATCCGCCACGAAAGTATTGGCGAATTGATGGTTAAAACCCGCGATATTTCCGATGGTGGAGTCTTTGTTATCCTTGATGCGCAGCATGTACCGCCCGTCGGTTCAGTCGTGACGGGGCAGGTGCAAGGATTGATGGGTGACGCGCCGGAGTTGAAGATGGAAGTCGTGCGGGTTGAACCAACGGGTGTTGGCTTGCGCTTTATCGCGGCGGACGGTGATTGAGTTGTCACGTCAGCGATGTGCTGATCAATAACACTGACCAAATAATGCTGCTGAAGAGGTTGCTCTTGTTGAAGTTTTCAGGTTTGCATAGCTGCTGGAAAGCTTTTTTATCTTTAACAAAAATCGATTGGCGTATCGGCCAGCGAATATTATTCGCAGCCACCGTGCTAACACTTGCCTTAGTCAGCTTGACCTCCCGTGCTGCAGTTATCCTGCAATATCATCACGTCAGTGAATCCACTCCTGCCTCTACCAGTGTTACTCCGGCGTTATTTAAACAACATATGGATTACCTGGCCGAGCATGATTTTAATATTGTGCCCCTGCCGGAGCTGGTCGATCAACTTAAGCAAGGCAAATCATTACCGGATAAAACGGTGGCAATCACGTTTGATGATGCCTATGAATCGGTATACAACCAAGCCTACCCGCTGCTGAAAAAACGTGGCTGGCCTTTTACCGTTTTTATCAACACCGACCCGCATGATCAAAACAAAAAATCCTTTGCGACCTGGGCACAGATCCAGGAGATGGCCAAGCAAGGTGTCACCATTGCCAACCATACGACCAAACACGGGCATCTGCTGCGTTTGCGCGATAACGAAAGTCGCGCGCAGTGGCGCGGGCGAATCAAGCAGGAAATTCTTGATGCGGAGCAACGCATCACGGAGAAAACCGGACAGAAGCATCGCCTGCTGGCTTACCCTTACGGTGAATACGACAATCACGTCAAAGCCGTATTAAAGGAATTGGATTTTGTCGCGTTTGGCCAACAATCCGGACCCTTGTTTGCACTGAATGATTTGCTCGCCTTGCCGCGTTTTCCCTTTGGGGGCAGCTATGGTGACTTGCAGGACTTTGCAACCAAAGTGAATACCCGCCCGTTTGCCATTGCAGCTGTTGAACTCTATGAAGATGCAGCGCTGAAAAAACCTCTAGAGGATCTTGTGTTAGCTTACGGGAAAAAGCCGGTGCTGGCCTTGACATTGGAAGACCAGAAATTATTGCCGCGTGTAAATTGTTTTGCTTCCGGTCAGGGTGCGATTAAAACAGAGGTGCGCGACGGCAAACTGATTGTGCAGGCGAATAAGCCATTGCAAGCGGGGCGCGCGCGTTACAATTGCACGGCACCCACGGGGGAGAAGGGACGATTTTTCTGGTTTTCCCAGCAGTGGTTAACCAAAGGCAGGGATGGGCGCTGGGCTCACGAGGACTGATAAACCGCAATACGCCGCAAGGTTATTGCGACGCAGGTAGGCCTTCCGTCGGCAGAGGCTCAATATCTGCCGCACTCAACTGCAAATTTTCAAAATCATTGACACGAATAACGGTGCGTAGCTCGTGGATATACACATCGCCGCGGCCGGAATATTTCCCCAGGCCTTCTACTAATTCTGTTCCGGTTAATTCGCCATCCTGTGCGCGCAGTGCGGCGCGCAGCTGGCGAAATTCGCGGTAGGCATTGTGCGTGTTGATATTGCGATAGTAGGCATCCACCGAGGCTTCCACGCTGTCGAATTTCTGCACTTCATGGGTGGCGTTGGCCGGGCGACGCTCGGGCACTAATCCACAGCCTGGTTTGTAGCACCATTGGCCGAAAAGATTGTGCGCCTCAATGGCAAAACGGGATGTGCCCCAACCGGATTCAATGGCTGCCTGGGCGAGCACCATGGAGGAGGGAATAATGTCAGCGCGCAGTAATAAAATTTCGATGGCTCGTGCGGTCTCCGGATAAGTCTCATGACGCACCCGGTAACGTTCACGCAATTGTTCCAGTTTGATCTGTTGTTTTTCGGTCAGCGGTTTTCCTTCGGCCAGCTGCTCTTTCATTTTTAAAAGCGACCTGCGATTCTTTTGTATGTAATTATTTTTCTGTTCAATCATCGGTAACAATAAATCCACAAACGCTTTCTTGCGCTCGGGTGTTTGTTCGATGCTGACAAAATCCGGTAAGGGCGTGCTGCTGATCAGGTCGGTGATTTCAGGCTCCCTGGGTGCTGCTATCTCATCCTTGGGGAGTGAATGATGGGCGAGAAATAGTATTAATGCCAAAGTGCCTAGGGCATAGCCAAGCAAAGCCAGACCTAACAGCCAGGATGCGTTTTTTTGCATGATGTAACGGACTCAAAATGTTAACAATAAAACGTGTTACGTCGTGAACTGGCTTACAGATCCATTTGTTTGCGCAGTGCATCGAGACGTTGCTGATTCTCTTCGCGTGATAACGGTGTTTCGATGGTTTCCGGTAAGGCGGGTGCGTCGGGCACGGGCAGCTCTGCGCCGTTCATGACTTTTTCGCACAGCCGCTGATAGTGACGTTCGAATACGGGGAAGGCGACTTTTTCGCTGTTGTTGGCCAGGAAAAACCAGTCGCTGGCGACGCCGGCGTGATACACGGCAGCGTGGCTCCAACGCCATGCCGATTTGGGGCTGGGTGCGCGGCAGGCTTCAATATAAGCAGTATGGGCATCGGGCAAACCAAAACTTTCCGGGTCGCCCTGGCACGCGCGAATCATACGATTGAGCGTGGGAAGATATTCCGATTCTTCAATCACCTTGCGCGCACCGCGCAAGATGGTTTGCGGTTCAAACTGCACCAGACTTTCCAGCCACAATTTTTTTATCTGCGACAGCACGCCTTCGTCGTTATAGGCCTTGTAATACTGATTGTGATAATTAATACGGAACAGCGCAAAGACTTCATTCAATGCATCGATATGCGCATCAGTCGGGCGCTGGCGCTGCGGCTCAGTTGGCCCAGCTTCTGTCGGTGAGGTCTTCGACAAGGCTGCGATCTCTTGTGCTGCGCGTTGAAGTAGGGTGTTGCTGTCCTGCATGGCTGTTAACCTGTTGCGAATTAACGGTGGTCAGGGCGTGTTGTTTGGCCCAGTGATATTTTACGTGTTGCAAAAATTTGGTATTCCAGGAGCTGTAGACCTGGTTGCTCTCGCGCCAGAATAATAAAAATTCCGGCACCTGGCGTTTGGCAAATTCCAGGTTGATATTGGCCAGGCGCAACACATCAAACACATCTGCCCCAGGTTGCCAATTTTCCGGAATACGGCGCGGCTCGCTATCGTGCTCCAGCGCGGAGTTGTAACGCACCCATTGGCGTTTTACATGCTGGATAAATTTGCTGTTCCAGGTGCGGCTCACTTCGCCGCGCTCCTGCCAATACAGCACAAACTCGGGGATAGCGTCTTCTACAAATGCCAGGCTGATATTGGCATGTTTTACCAGGACTTCAAGAGCATCGCGGCTGGGGCGCCAGTGGCTGTGCATGGCCACTTCCAGGTCGCGTCGCAGGAAATCATTGCCTTCGTCGCGCTGCTGGCGGGCCAGGCCGGTCTGGTATTCACGCCATTGGTGCAGTACATGTTTCAGGAACTTCGCGCCCCAGGAGTGGCTGATCTCGCCCCGTTCGCGCCAGTAAGTAATAAATTCCGGGATTTGCTGGCGGATAAAGGATTCGGGGATATTGTGCTCCGCGACCCGGCGCAATAGCTCCTGGTCCGGTTGCCAATTGGGCGCAATCAGGTTGGCGCTGGCAATGGGCGGTGCAACCGGTGCCGGGGCAGGTGTGCTTGTCTCACCCTCATTGAAGGCCACCTGTAAGCGGCGGCTGCTGGTGTAGGGCGCGGAGCCCAGCAGGATGATGCCTTTGTCCTTCAGGTTTTTGCTGATCCGCTGGATGTCGTAGTCGGTCCAGAAGGGCATCAGCTTGCTGAGTAACGCCTCGTCCAGCTCCAGCCAGCCCCCGGCCGTTTGCCGGTAAGTGGCCACTTCGCTTATTAGCGAGAGCATGCAGGCCTCTTCAAGGCCAATGGTAGCGGCCAGCGAGGGAGAAACCAGCAAGGGCTTTTCGGGAATCAGGGATGACATAGGGGCACTTTAGCACTGATGACCGGTGGACTGAACAGGGGCGGAATTGTAGTTGATTCTGTAACTCGCTGCTGCTGGCTTCTCATAACCGATTTGCAAGAAAACCCTCATTTGTCTCAAATTTTGGCTATCCTTGTTGGCGAGTGGAATGTTGGCGAGTAAAAAATGTTCGGGAGTGCATCCTGTCGACACCTGGAATGGTGCTTGCACCGCGCTGACAATGCCTTATGGCAACTCGTTGGGCAGCCCTGCTCGCCCAACCATAAAAAACATGGGGAGTTGCTCGCCGATGCGGGTTTTCCGGGACTGACTACACTTGGGATTTTTTAAACGCATGCTAACTACACCACACCTGACCGCACCACGTTTTCGCCTTCATCCATTATGTTACGTGTTTAGCCTGATACCTTCGTTTGCGCTGGCTGAGTCCACGATGCCGCAAATGGAGGAAATCATTGTTACTGCATCCAAACGTGAACAGACCTTGAGCGAGTTTCCGGGCTCCGTTACGGTTATTGGGGCAGAGGATTTACGCTTCGCCACAGGCCTTAACGATGTGGCCCGATTGGTACCCGGGTTTTCCGTGCTGGATTCAGGGCCGCGCAACTCGAATGGGCTGGTCGTGCGTGGCCTGCGCGTTGACGAAGTTGAGTCAAATGATTTTGGTGGTGACGGTGGCAGTGTTGCCAGCTATGTCGACAACATACCGTTACAAGGCTATTTCCTGCCGCCATCTTTCAGTTTAAAAGACCTTGAGCGTATTGAAGTGCTGCGCGGCCCGCAAGGCACGCTGTACGGCAACGCCTCTATCGGCGGATTGGTTCGTTACATCACAGCCAAACCGGACTTGAGCAAGACGTCGTTCAGCGCGGGTGTTGATGTGTCGCAAACGGCCGAAAGTGATGATCTCAATTATGATACCGATGTGGTGGTCAATGCCCCGTTGGTTGATAACACTCTTGGTGTACGCCTGATGCTGGGCAAAACTGACAATGCCGGTTTTATTGATAACCCTTATTTGTTAAGCGGTCCGCAAGACGATATTAACGATGATGAAGCCGAACAGGCGCGCTTGGGTGTTCTGTGGCAAGCGACGGAAAAATTCTCCCTATCCGGCAGCTACCACTACCAAAAAAATAATGCCGGTGATCGCCAGGCAAGCAACGAAAATTTTACCAACGAAAAATACACTGCCTCCAGCAGCTATCGTCAACCCATGGAAGGTGAGTTGCACCTTTTAAGCCTTGATGCAGCCTATGAATTTGATTGGGCCAGCCTCACCACTAGCCTGAGTCGATATGAATACGATTTATCAAAAGTCACCGATCAGACGGATTATTTATTAACAAGTGACGAATTCTATGGCCCTTGGTATTCGCTGTATGAAGACTTCTCATCCTTCAATGTTAGTGATGTCACTGCCGATAAAGACAGCATCGAAGTGCGGTTGGTATCACCGGATGACCAGCCGGTTCGCTGGCTGGTCGGTGCATTTTACAGCACTGATGACGCCGCTCTGACAGGCGCTGATTACGTTCCCGGTTTTGCTGATTTCTGGGGATTCAATCGCCCCGATGATATCGATCTTTATTACACGCAAGCTGAAGACCTGAGTGAACGTTCAGTCTATGCG
>DATJLH010000112.1:0-12456 GCA_035490615.1 Cellvibrio sp. | reverse complement strand
GAATAGTGGCAGATCCCGGTGATATCAGGCTTCCGCAATACAGTGGGAACTGGCGGAACTGGTGGTGGCGCCGGCACTGGTATATAGCTGCGGAGCAGCAACCTGGCCCCGCAACAGGTTGAGCAATTGACCGAGGGTTTGCCGGGAGCGACCGATCATCTTGCCGTTAATTTCATTGAGGGATTTGCACTGGGCAAACTCCGCCATCAGGCTGCGCCAGCTATCCAGCAGGTCGCGGGTAGCGGCATTCTGCCCCAGGAAGATTTCCCATTGCTCCGGTGAAGCCTTGAAACCCGCCGCTTTCAGCAGGCTGGCACGCTGCCTGGCATTGAGTCCAAGGGTTTCGAGCAATTGGTCTTTGCGCTCGATAATAGCCGGCAGTTCGCTGTGCTCGCGTCGTTCGAGCAGTTCGCGTTCGCGCAGTAACAAGGATTTGAGTTCGCTGATTGCAGCGCTGTCTTGCGCAATCATGTTATGCAGGCTGTGCGGATGGAGTGTGGACATAAGTCACCTCTGCGTTTTATTAACACCTTACAACGGACGGGGGAGGTCAGTTGCCGGGTGTTCTTGCTACTGCATCTTTCCATTCGCTGAACGACATCGTGTCTTGCCAGGTGAATGATCGGATGCGCCATTGACCATTGCTACCGGTTGGGGGCGGTAGCAACAGTGTTTAACCTAACAGGTCGTCTTGCTTTAACAGGTTTTCAGCGATGCGTTCGGCGTTGATTTCAAACCGACCGCTGGCAATCGCCAGTTTTAACGCCGCGACACGCTCCACATCGACGTCCGGCGCCTGGCTGATACTGGCCTGCAGACGATTAAGGCGTTGTGCTTCCTGACTCAACACAACGTTCTCCTTATTGGTTGCGGCCTCAGCCGGTGCAGCAGTTGCTTTACTGCCGGACGGCGCAACCGGTGCCGTATTGCGGCTGCGGGCACTGGACGCGCTGCCGGGTGTAAGGTTGTTGTTTGTGTCGATAACCATGATGTTTCCCCAACTGAGTTAATGGCTGTAGCTGATAACGCAAAGGCGGGTAAGCCCGCGTGGAGTGTGCCTGAGTTTCGACGTCCTCGCCAAAGAAACAGGACTCCTGTGTCAGCTATCGGCCTGGTTTACAGGAACTTTAATGGGTTTCCTGCATAAATTTGAGCTCGTGCACATTTCGTGCAAATCAACCGGTTAAATCGATGTTCTCACTTTGCCGGCTTCCACCACCTCTGCGCTGACAATCCGCTCGGACTGGCTGTTGCGCACCCGGATTCGTTGACCGATACGGCCGTTGGCCATGGCGATACCGGTTGAATTGACGGCAATGGTGCCGGCCTGTATTTCAATATGGACGGCGTCGCCGCGCTTGATGACCAGCGGTGCATCCAGGATTGAGCCGCGAAACGCCTCGCCTTTATTCATTGGGCGCTGGAGTTCCTGGCCGATGATGTTCTCGCGCCGGGCGAGATAACCCTGTCGGAGCTGGCTGATATTGACCACTTCGATGCTGATGTCGCTCGCACTGACCACGTCGCCGCGCACCAGGTTACGACTGGCCACCGCCAGGGGGCGAAACAGCGACACCTGCGCCGGAACATAGATCGACCAGCTCTGGCTTGCTTCGCATCGGGTTTGAACGGTCAGGTTTCCGCCACTGTTACTTGCATCGTTCAGCGACATCACCAAGGGCTGTGGGCAGGCTGGCAACACCAGACGAGGATCAAGGCTACCGACCTTGATCTCCAGGCGCTCCACATCCTGTTGTTGGTAATGGCGCTCCAGGAAGGTTTCCACCTGTTGCTGCAAATCCCCCAGGTCGTGCCTGACAGCACTCGCCTGACTGGGCGGCAGCGTCAAGAAAACCACACCGGCCATCACCGATAGCTGCTGCAGAAGTCTCCGGACCAGATAAAAACTACGAATTCCCATAATTTGTCCTATCCTCATAGGGTGGATGAAGGCACGAAGTCCCACATTCAGTTGCCGCTACGGCAATTCATCCACTAAAGAGTGACGGGTTTTAGCCGCTATAGCGTTTATTGTGGAAATAAAGCAAAGACTGTGCCGCCGGCAGGTCATCGTGGCAGGGTTTCATCCAGGTCAGCGCTTGGCTGGACTTTAGAGCAAATATAAACAGATAGCAGATATAAAGAGGTATTACATGGCCGGAGTAATGGATAGCGTCAACCAACGTACTCAGTTGGTGGGGCAGAATCGCCTGGAGCTCCTGTTGTTCAGGTTAGGTGGCCAACAGATGTACGGGATCAATGTCTTTAAAGTCAAAGAAGTCCTGCAGTGCCCTCCGCTCAATGCCATACCCGGCCGCAGCGCCGTGGTACGTGGCGTTGCCCATATTCGCGGCGGTACCCTGCCGATTATGGACATGAACCTGGCCATCGGGCGCCGCGCCTTGCCGGACATCGCCAATTGCTTTGTGATCATTACCGAATACAATCGCACCGCCCAGGGTTTTCTCGTGAGTTCCGTTGAACGCATCGTCAACATGAACTGGGGCGATATTCATCCGCCACCCAAGGGCGCCGGTAAGGAACATTACCTGACCGCTGTTACCCAGGTAGAAGGCCAATTGGTGGAGATTATTGACGTGGAAAAAATCCTCGCCGAGGTCTCACCCCCGCGCGAAGAAATCAGTGCCGGCGTGGTGGAAAGCAATATTGCCGAACGCGCCGTACAAAAGCATGTATTGATTGTGGACGACTCATCCATTGCGCGTAAGCAGATCCAGCGGGTGATTGAATCCATGGGCATCAAGACCACGCTTAAAAAAGACGGTCTCGAAGCCTTTAATTACCTTAAAGATCTGCTTGCTGCCGGCAAAGATCCCTACAACGAATTGGTCTTGATCATTTGCGATATTGAAATGCCCGAGATGGATGGCTACACCTTTACCGCCGAATTGCGTAACCATCCTGACCTCAAGAAACTGCACATCATCCTGCACACCTCGTTGAGCGGTGTATTTAACGAAGCCATGGTGAAGAAAGTCGGCGCGGATGACTTCCTCGCAAAATTTCATCCCGATGAACTCGCGCGTCGGGTCAATGATCACCTGTTAAAAACCACCGGAGAAAATCTGTTGGATAAAAACGACTAAGCAACCTGCAGGGATACGATGTCCCTTAAAGACAGCGAGATGTTGTGGGAAGCGGCCAAACCATCTCATAACCGTGGCAGCCAGATGGTTTTGTGTGTGTGATTGATCGTGTATGAAAAAAGATTTCGTTACTAAATCCCCTGAGGCCCGGAGTGGGTCAGGTTTATCAGGTATAACATCGACCCCCGGCGTCGCAGGAACTACCGTGCATCGTGATAATTTTGATCAGGCTGAATTCGATCTCTTCAGGCAATTTCTGCAAGACGCGTGCGGCATCGCCTTGGGCGATAACAAACAATACCTCGTGTCCAACCGCATCCGACGCTTGCTGGAAGAACACAAGCTGCACTCCTTCAGCGACCTGGTACGCGCCCTGAAGCAAAACACCAACCGCAAACTGCGCGACCAGGTCATCGACGCCATGACCACCAACGAAACCTTCTGGTTTCGCGATATCTATCCCTACGAACACCTCCGCACCCAACTGCTGCCGCAACTCATGGGCGGCAATAACCGCATGTTCGGCCCGATCCGCATCTGGTCAGCTGCCTGCTCCTCGGGCCAGGAACCTTATTCCATCAGCATGATGGTAGAAGAATACCGCCGCCAGAACATGGGCGCGCTACCGCGCCCGGTGCAAATCGTGGCCACAGACGTATCGGCAACGATTCTGGATCAGGCGCGCAAGGCGGAATACGACCGCTTGTCGGTACTGCGCGGGCTGTCGGATGAGCGCTTGCAACGCTACTTTGATAAAGCCTCGGATAATGTCTGGCGAGTCAAGCCGCCTGTGCGGGAACGGATTGAATTCAAGGCGTGGAATCTGATGGATTCGTATGCGATGTTGGGTAAATTCGATATCGTGTTTTGCCGGAATGTGTTGATTTACTTTAACGCTGAATTGAAGCGGCAGATTTTGCAGAAGATCCATGCGTCGTTGAAGCCGAAGGGGATTTTGTTTTTGGGGTCTTCGGAGGGGTTGGCGGGGGCAGCAGATTTGTTTGAGATGGTGCGGTGTGAGCCTGGGATTTTGTATCGGGCTGTTTAGTGAGGAGTTACGAATTGGGGGCAGGGATCACGGAGAAGGTTTCGAGACACGCCGTGAACCCGGCCCCTACGCGCTCCCGGCGCTTCGGGACACTTCCCACATCCATGTGGGTCGTCCATGGGGGCTCAGCACCGACATCCTGTCGGTGATGGTCTCGAAACCTTCTCCGCGATCCCTGCTGTGCCATCTGAATTGCGTTTGAGTGCTTTTCTCTTCATTGATTTATACATGTATAAAAGTAGGGGTATTGCTATTTACTTCATTGTAAAAGCCCTTCGTTTCTCCTCTTGAGTAAACCTTTGCAATAACTAAAAGAACTTCTCCCGAGTTAAAAATTTAAAACCACAAAGCCAATCGTATTGCACTGAAGGGGTTGGGGAGCAGCTTGCAAGACCATCACCCGCATGGACGACCCACATGGATGTGGGAAGTTTGCCGAAGTGCAGGGAGCACGTAGGCATCAGGGTGATGAGCCTACAGGGATGTATTTACGGCGTGTCTTGCAAGCTGCTCTCCAACCCCTTTCTCATTTCCCACTCGAACCAAAAGCGGAAAAACCTTGCCGCTTTTCCTTTGCCGCTTCTGCCTTTGCCGTTTTTACTGCCGCATTATCACGTAGCCACTCCAACTAATATCTATAAAAATCAATAAGTTAATATAAATATCGGCCTTTGGCATACCCCTTGCTTTAACACACGCAAGAGTAAAACCTTCAGGAAACGCCGGAGCCACCTATGTCCATATCCTTCGAATCAGCACTCGGAATCCACGAAAGCGCACTGCGTGTGCGCGGTCAGCGGGCATCGGTGTTGGCGGACAACCTGGCCAACGTCGATACCCCCAACTACAAAGCCCGGGACATCGACTTCAAAGCCATGCTCGCCGGCAAGATGGAACAAACGGGTCGGTTCAATATGCAAACCACTGATGCCGGTCATATCGGCGGAGCAGGCATGGCCTTGGACGACAGCAACATGATGTACCGCGTACCCAGCCAACCCTCCATCGACGGCAACACCGTGGAAGACCAGATCGAACACGCGGAGTACATGAAAAACGCCCTGGCATTCCAGGCGAGCTTCACCTTCCTGAACAGCAAATTTAAAGGGCTGACCGCCGCCATTCGCGGTGAATAGTCGGTCGGATTAATAACGAATTGATTGGAAAACGTTGGAGTTAACTATGGCACTCGGACACATCTTCGACATCGCCGGCTCAGGTATGAACGCGCAAAGTTTGCGCCTGAACACCACCGCCAGCAACCTGGCAAACGCCCAGTCGGCCAGCTCCAGCGCGGACGAAGTGTATCGCAACCGCCAACCGGTGTTTGCGGCAATTCAACGTCAGGCCATGGCGGCAATGAAAAGCGGCAACGGGTTTGATAACGGCTTTGCCGCCCCGGATGACGTAGGCGCCGGGGTGCAGGTGTTGGGTGTGGTGGAGAGCGATGCACCGCTGCAACGCCGCTACGAGCCGGATCATCCGCAGGCTGATGAAGAGGGCTATGTGTTTTACCCCAATGTGAATCCCGTGGAAGAGATGACCAATATGATCTCCGCGTCGCGCTCGTTTCAAATGAACGTCGAAGTGATGAACTCGGCCAAGCAGATGGTTCAACGTGTGTTGACCCTGGGTCAGTAAGGAGCGGCGGTGATGAGTCAGGTCAATAACAACACCACCGGCAATGTGTTGAGTAATTTGAATATCAACAACCAGCCGAAAGAAACCAAAAGCAACGAGTTGGGCCAGACGGCATTTCTCGAATTAATGATTACCCAATTGAACAACCAGGACCCGCTGAGTCCGCAGGAAAATACCGAATTTATCGCGCAGTTGGCGCAGTTCAGCTCGGTAGAAGGGCTGGAGCGACTCAACACCAATTTCGATAATTTCAGCTCCAGCTTTATGTCCAACCAGGCGTTGCAGGCTTCTTCATTGGTGGGCCGCTCCGTAACGGTACCGGCGGAGACAGCGCGCCTGACCGCTGGTGGCATTGTGTCCGGCAGTGTGGATCTGGCAGCGGCAACGGCGGATATGAAGATCAGTATCTATAACAGCGATGGTTCACTGGCGGCGACTGTTCCCGTGGGTGGCATGCCAGCTGGTGAGGTGTCGTTCCGTTGGGATGGCCAATACATGGAAGTGAATGGCGAGTTGCTGGACTGGTCAGCGGGCGAAGAACCCTTGCCGGTCGGTGAATACACCTTTGAAGTCTATGCAACGCAGGATGGCAAAGCCGAGCAACTGGAAACCGCGCTCAGTGCCAACGTCAACAGCGTGACCCTGGGGGCGGATGGGGTGATTACCCTCAACCTCGCAGGCCTCGGTCCGGTGAATATCGGTGACGTTAAACAATTTAACTAGTGGCCGGCTAACGGCAAAGAAACAGCATCAATCGTCATTAACCGTTATTGAAATACTGGCGCCACACAAGCGCCGGCGACTCAAGTACCCAGGAGCACATCATGTCTTTTAACACCGCGCTGAGTGGCATTCGTGCCTCGAATACTGACCTGCAGGTGACCGGTAATAACATTGCCAATGCGGGCACTATCGGTTTCAAATCCTCGCGGGTGGAATTCGGGGATTTGTATTCCGCGAGTATCCTGGGCAGTGGCGGTAACACGCCCGGCAGCGGTGTGTCGTTGCAGATGATCCGTCAGGATTTCGGTAACGGTAACCCGAAACTGACCGAACGCGATCTGGACCTGGCGGTTAACGGCTCCGGCTTCTTTGTACTGAGCAATCAGGGCGAGCGGCTGTTCACTCGTGCCGGTGCCTTTGGCCTGGATGATGAAGGCTATGTGGTGAACGCCACAGGCTCCTACCTGCAGGGTTTTTCCGCCAACGCCGAAGGTAATATCAGCGGTATCATCGGCAACCTGCGGGTGGACGTAAATACCCAGGCACCGCGCCAGACTACCGGCGTTGAATCGGCCTTTAACCTGGACTCCAATGAAACTGTGCTGGAAACCGTAGGCAGCAGCTTTGTCACCGACGGTGCGGCGGTGGGTGTTACGCAGGTCGGCTTGCAGGATGCCACCACTACCACAACCAACGTTGGCGCCGTGGCAACCCCCATCGACTTCAGTGCAAACCCGACCACCTTTGATATCACCCTGGCGGGTTCAACGCCGGCTTCCGGCAACGGCACCGTGTCTATTACCCTCAATGCCTCCACCGCGAACTCCGTGCAGGACATTGTTAACCTGATCAACAGCGCTATCTTCAGTTCAGCTACGCCGATCAACGCACAGGCGGTGGCCAACGGCGGCAATATTGAATTGCGCGATTTGACCGAAGGGGCACCTTCAACCATTACCCTGGCGAACGTGACCGGTGGCAACGCCTTGTCCACTGCATTGAACGGTGCCGGCCCATCAGTTGCCGGTATCCCGTCCGCCACCAACGGTTACCTGTCACAGACCCTGGAGATTGAAGGGCCCACCGGCGCGACCGTGACCTTTACCAGCGATGCCGGTGCCTCTGCCGCCCAGACAGCCTCCGAGCTGAACGCGTTGGCCGGTGTAACAGCTACCGCGCGCACCAACGCTACGCTCTACGCCACCAACTTCGATAACAGCAACGGTAACCTTACGCTCAACGGCATCACGCTGGCCGCCAATAACCTGGCCGCCCTGGCGAACGAGATCAATGCCCTGACGACCTCCACCTTGCCGGGCATCAGCGCCACCGTGAACACCGCAGGCGACCTGGAAATTGTGTCGGCGGTAGGTACTGATTTGCGCTTTTCATTCGAAGGACCCTTACCTGCCGGGCAAGCCGATATCCAGGGCCGTGCCGGCACCGGTTTGCAAACGATCAACAACATTAACGATGCGGCGGTGGTAGGCGGCAATATCACTATCGTGATGGAAGAGGGCTACGCGGTGGCCGACAGTGTGCCGGCGGTAGGTAATCTGTTTGCGCCCTTGACGCCCGCCAGCTTTACCGAGGTGCCGATCAACGCCTTTGACCCGACTGACCAAAACACCTACAACCATGCGACATCCAACCCGGTGTTTGACAGCCTCGGCAATCCGCACATCATGAGCCAATATTTTGTTAAACAGCCTTATGATCCGGCTGATCCGTCCACCTCGCCCAACCACTGGGTGATGTACGTGCAGATCGACGGCCAGAACGTGGGCGACCCTGATCCGACCTTGCCATCGCCGGAAAATACCCTGCCGACCATGGCGTCTTTCAACGTGCACTTCAATGCTGACGGTACGCTTAACACGACCCTGACGGACAGCATGCTGATTTCCAACTGGACCCCGCTGGGTGAAGATGGCGAGCCCAACGGCGCGCTGGCCCCGCTGAATGTCTTGCAGGGTGGGACAACACCGGTCGTTGAACCGCCATCCAGCTCCAACTTTGAGATTGACCTGACTGGCTCCACCCAATTTGGCAATGATTTTGCCGTGGATGATTACGACCAGAATGGCTACGCCACCGGTCGTCTGGCGGGCCTGGATGTGGGTTCTACGGGTATTATCTTCGCCCGTTTCACCAACGGTGAAGCCCAGGTGTTGGGACAGGTTGCGCTGGCGAACTTTAACAACATCGAAGGCTTGAAACCCGTCGGCAACACCATGTGGGCACAAACCTTTGAGACCGGTGAAGCGGTGATCGGCGCGCCGGGATCATCCTCGCTGGGGAACATCACGGCGGGTGCGCTCGAAGAGTCCAATGTGGATCTGTCCGAGGAATTGGTGAACCTGATCATCGCCCAACGGAATTTCCAGGCCAACGCCAAGACCATCGAAACCGCCAACGCCACCACCCAGACGATCATCAACCTGAGGTAATAGGCGTGTGATGTCGGATTAGCCAAAGGCGTAATCCGACATCCCATCGTCCACCACCGGCAACAGCGGCAAAACAAGCGGCAGCCTTTTGCCGCTCCACCGCTTTTCCTTTTTCCTCCCCGCTTTTCCCTCTCCCCCGATTCCCTTCAATCCAAAAATTTCCCTTACACATCAACACATTAAAGATACTCCCACCGCTCACGCCAACTTGGCACCGCTCTTGCAAAACCCTGTTTATCCACAAAACTGCCAAAAAATTAACGGCCAGAGGATTTACAGATGGACAAGGCGTTATACATCGCAATGACCGGCGCCAAGCACAACATGATGGCGCAGACGGTCCATGCCAATAACCTCGCCAACCTCAACACCACGGGTTTTCGGTCGGACTTCGCCCAGGCCCGCAGCATGGCGGTGTACTACGGCGAAGGCCAACCGACCCGCGCCTATGCGCTGACTGAATCGCCGGCCACCGATTTCCAGCAAGGCCCCTTGATCAATACCGGCAACGAAATGGATCTGGCCATCAGCGGCCCCGGTTTTATCGCGGTTCAAGCGCCTGATGGTACGGAAGCCTATACCCGTGCCGGTAACCTCAGCATCGACGCCAATGGCGTGCTGCGTACCAGTAACGGTTTGGCGGTGCTGGGCAACGGTGGTCCGATTACCTTTCCGCCGCTGGAAAAACTCGAAATCGGCAGCGACGGCACTTTATCCATGGTGGCGCAAGGGCAGGGCCCGGAAGCCATGGTGGAGATCAATCGTATTCGTCTGGTGAATCCCGACCTGCAAAATATCGAAAAAGGCGAAGATGGTTTGTTTCGTCAGCGCGATGGCCTGGCCGCACCGGTAGCCGCCGAAGTGCGTGTGATGGGTGGATTCCTTGAAGGCAGCAACGTGAATGCCGTGAGCGCTTTCACCGATATCCTCAGCTTGTCGCGTCAATACGAGATGCAAGTGAAATTCATGAAAACGGTAGAAGAAAATTCCAGTGCTTCGGCACGCCTGTTGCAAATGTCCTGACAGGCATAACAGCGGAAAACATTTTCCGCTTTAACATTTTTTAAATCCTGCTTCGGCGGGATGAACCAGAGAGAGACACACTATGCACGCCGCACTCTATGTCAGCAAAACCGGGTTGGCCGCACAGGATAAACAACTCACCACCATTTCCAATAACCTGGCGAATGTGGGTACGGTGGGTTTTAAACGCGACCGCGCTGTGTTTGAAGATTTGATGTATCAGGTCCAGCGCCAACCAGGCGCACAAACCACACAAGACACTGAGCTGCCGTCGGGTTTGCAATTGGGTACCGGTGTGCGCGTGGTGGCGACACAAAAACAATTTACTGAAGGCAGTTTGCAAGTGACTGAGCAACCGCTGGATGTGGCTATCGACGGGCGCGGTTTCCTGCAAATCCTGATGCCTGACGGCACACTGGCGTACACCCGCAACGGCCAAATGCAAATTAACGGCGAAGGTCAATTGGTGAATAACGAAGGCATGCTGATTGAGCCGGCGATCAATATTCCCGAAGGCACGAGCCAGGTCACCATCAGTACGGATGGTATCGTCAGTGCATTCAGAGAAGGTGAAGTTGAGCCGCAACAAATTGGCGATATTTTGCTGGTAGATTTTATTAACCCCACCGGTCTGCAAGCCATCGGCGGCAACCTGTTTCGTGAGACCGTAGCCAGTGGTAACCCGCAACAAGGTGCGCCCGGTGAAAACGGTATGGGCCGTTTACTGCAAGGTACCCTGGAAAATTCCAACGTGGATATCGTGGAAGAAATGGTGAACATGATCACCACCCAACGCGCTTACGAAATGAATTCCAAAGTCGTATCCGCCGCCGACCAGATGTTGCAATACATTACCCAAACGCTTTAAGGCAAGGGAGTTAAGTCCATCATGACACTGATCAGCACATCACCGCGACATCTGGCAGCACGCAGCAAAGATCTTGCGCTGGTGTTGTTGAGTGTTTTGAGTTTGTCGGCCTGCATGTCCAACGACAAGCCGGCGCCCGGCGATCCTTATTACGCGCCCTCGGTGTCGCCGGCGGCGAGTATGCCCCAGCGCACCGAAGGCTCGTTGTTCCAGGAGCGCTATGGCTTGTCATTGTTTGATGACCGCAAAGCCTTGAACGTGGGTGACATCATCACGATTACCTTGACGGAACGCACCGTCTCGCGCAAAAGCTCCGGTGTAAATGTCAGCAAAGAAAGTGACACCACCTTTAACGCAGGGCCGCTCTTTGGTAATAACCCGGCTTTTAAAGGTTCAACACTGGAGACCGCGTTACAACAAAACCGTGAATTTAACGGCGATGCCGGTGCCGACCAAAGCAACAGTTTGCAAGGCAATATCACCGTGACTGTCGCAGAAGTGTTACCCAATGGGAACCTTGTGGTGCGCGGTGAAAAATGGATGACCTTGAATCGCGGTGATGAATTTATTCGCATCAGCGGCATTGTGCGGCCCGATGATATTTCACCGAACAATACCGTGGTGTCCACCCGCCTGGCCAACGCGCAAATTTCTTACAGCGGTACCGGCACACTGGCAGACTCGCAATCCATGGGTTGGTTGGCGCGCTTCTTTAACAGCGAATACTGGCCCTTTTAACGGAGCAGAAACATCATGTGGCGTCGCCTGATTATTATCTTCATAAGTTTGCCGCTGGCGTTCAGTGCGCAGGCTGAACGCATCAAGGATCTCACGTCCGTTGCGGGGGTTCGGGCCAACCAATTAATTGGTTACGGTCTGGTGGTGGGCCTTGATGGCACGGGTGACCAAACCACGCAATCACCTTTTACCGTGCAATCGTTTAACAGCATGTTGAAGCAGTTCGGTATTACCGTACCGGAAGGCACACGGATGCAAATGAAAAATGTCGCAGCGGTGATGGTGCAGGCTGAATTGCCAGCCTTTGCCAAACCGGGTCAAACCCTGGACGTTACGGTGTCGTCCATCAGTAATGCCAAAAGTTTGCGTGGCGGCAGCTTGTTGATGTCCAGCCTCAAGGGGATGGATGGCAAAGTCTACGCTGTTGCTCAGGGTAACCTGGTTGTCGGTGGCTTCGGTGCAACCGGTAATGACGGCTCCAATATTAAAGTGAATATCCAAAGCACCGGCCGCATTCCCAGCGGCGCGATTGTTGAGCGCATGGTGGATACCAATTTCGCGGCGGGCCAACCGATTATCTTTAATTTGCACCGCGCCGATTTCACGACGGCGACTCGCGTTGCCAAAAGCATCAACGATTTATTAGGACCGGATACCGCGCGTCCGCTCGATGCCGTTTCCATTATGGTGGATGCACCGGTGAACCCGGCACATCGCGTGGATTTTTTAGCGATGCTGGAAAATCTCGATGTGAAACCGGGTGAAGAAGCCGCCAAGGTGATTATTAATTCGCGTACCGGCACCATCGTTGTCGGGCAGAACGTGCGGGTGTCTCCGGTGGCGGTGACGCACGGCAGT
>DATJLH010000111.1:0-21291 GCA_035490615.1 Cellvibrio sp. | reverse complement strand
CCATCCGCACAGCCTGCATAACATGATCGCGCAAGACAGCGCTGCAATCGGCGAACTCAAATCCTTGTTACTGCGCGAACGCGAACTGCTCGAACGACGCGAGCACGGCGAACTGCCAGCGATTATCGAGCGCAAAGACCAGCTGCTCGAAACCCTTGGACTCAATGCGAGGCAGCGTGCCAGCCTGCTGAAGGCGGCGGGTTTCAAGGCCTCACCGGAGCAATGGGAAATCTTCCTGGGCCAGAATGCCGCTACCCGCGATCTGCTGGACAGCTGGCGCACCCTGATGGCGGAATTTGCCCAGTGCAAATCCCTCAATGAAATTAACGGCAAGATGATCGGTCGCTCCCGGCAAACCCTCGGCCAATTGCTCAACCTGTTGCGTGGCCAGGTTGCTGCTCCGCAGCTTTATACCAGTGCCGGCGCCACCACCAGTTCCGCCAGTTCCCACTGTATTGCGGAAGCCTGATATCACCGGGATCTGCCACTATTCCTGGCAGATCCCGCCGTGCACCAGCCCTTTTCCTTGGATTATCGGGCAAAACTTTTTACAATGGCGCCGCTTCGCAAACTCAACGCCATGCTCCGGTAGCTCAGTTGGATAGAGCAGCCGCCTCCTAAGCGGCAGGTCGGACGTTCAAATCGTCTCCGGGGCACCACTCCTTTTCCACCGCTGTTTTTTATCCGGCGCCATCCTGGGTGATCTTTTGTGAACCTGATTCTTCTGACTGCCGATGATCTTGTATCACCGACCCAGGCCCGGTTGCGCGATGCGCGGCGGGTGCAACATATCGTCAATGTTCATAAAGCCGGTGTAGGCGATCAGCTGAAGGTGGGTTTACTCGATGGCTTGATCGGTACTGCCACAGTCACTGCGCTTGATTCAGGGAACATTGAACTGAGCGTGTCTTTGCAACAGAGACCACCGGTGCCTTTACCCTTGACGCTGGTACTTGCCCTGCCCCGCCCGAAGATGCTCAAACGCATCCTGCAAAACTGCGCTACCCTTGGTGTAAAAGATATCGTTCTGATCAACAGTTACCGCGTGGAAAAAAGTTATTGGCAAACGCCCATCCTTGAACCGGACAGTATCCGTGAGCATGTAGTGCTGGGTCTGGAACAAGGCGGTGATACGCAGTTGCCGCAGGTACGACTGGCAAAACGTTTTAAACCCTTTGTAGAAGATGAATTGCCGGGCCTGGTTCAGGGCTCCCGCGCCTTGGTGGCTCATCCTTATACTGCTACGCCGTGCCCGAGGGAAATTGATGGGCGCGTTACCCTTGCCATTGGGCCGGAAGGTGGATTTATTCCTTACGAAATCGATTTATTGATGCGTTGTGGTTTTGAGGCGGTACATGTGGGTGAACGCATCCTGCGTGTTGATACCGCCATTCCCTTTATTCTCAGTCGTTTATTTTAATATTGGGTTGTTGGTCGTCACGCAGGATGCTTTCGAAGGATGCGCGATCCACGGCGGGACTGAAATAATATCCCTGATAAAAATGACAACCGTATTGTTTAAGGATGGCCAATTGCTCTGCTTGCTCAACACCTTCGGCAACCACCTCCATATCCAATAAGCGCCCCATGGTGATGATGGTTTCTACCAGCACGCGATCATTGCGATCTTCAATAATGTCGCGCACGAATCCCTGATCAATCTTCAATACACCCACCGGCAAACGTTTTAGATAACTGATGGATGAATAACCCGTACCGAAATCATCCAGTGAAAAGCTGATACCCTGATCCGCTAATACCGTCATGGTGGTGATGGCTTCATCGACGCGCTGGATAACAATGCCTTCGGTGATCTCCATCTCCAGCGATTTATCGGGAATGGCGTAGGTATTGAGTATTTGCAATACATCATCGACAAACGCATTGCGGCGGAATTGGCGCGGGCTGATGTTGATACTCAGGCGCATCCCGTCCTGCCATAAACCCTGCTCGTGCCAGCGCACCAGGGTTTTACAGGCTTCTTCCAAAACCCACTGCCCTACTTCCAGGATCATGCCGGAGGTTTCCAGCACCGGAATAAAATCGATGGGGGAAATTGTGCCCTTGGTGGGATGCAACCAGCGCAATAAGGCTTCCGCACCTTTTACGCGGCCGCTGCGCACATCGATCTTGGGTTGGAAATACAATTCAAATTGTTGTTCATCCAGCGCGCGATGCAGGTCGCCTTCCATCACCAGCTGGCGGCTGACTTTATCAGCCATTTCTTCATTGAAAAATTCGATCGAATCGCGGCCCTTTTCTTTTACCTGGTACATCGCGGTATCGGCGTAGCGCAGGAGCTCGTGGACGGAATTATTGCGATCGGGATACACCACGACACCGACGCTACAGGTCACCCGTAGTTCCATATTGTCATGGACACAGGGTTGGGAAATTACGGTACGGATTTTTTCACTGATCTCACCCGCACGCAGCGCGGCTGTTCCCAAGTCCTGATCCAGCACGGTCAGCACCACGACAAATTCATCTCCGCTCAAGCGCGCCACCAGGTCTTCCTCGCGCACGGTGCGGGTCAGGCGATTGGCCACTTCTTGCAACACCCGGTCACCCACCGGGTGCCCCAGTGAATCGTTGATATTTTTGAACTGGTCGAGGTCAATAAATAGTACCGCGCCGTAGTAGGCATGGCGTTCCGCGCGGCGCAGTTCGTGTTCAAGCCGTTCGACCAATTGGATACGGTTGGGTAATCCGGTCAAGGCATCGTGATGGGCCATATATTCCATCTTTGCCTGGGCATTTTTACGTTCAGTGACATCCACTGAAACGATCAACGCCACCTTTTCGTCGTAAAACGCCATTGGCATGATGTGGGTTTGCAGATAAATACTTTCACCGGTCGCGGTGATAAACACCTCTTCAAACACATCGATGGCTTGCCCGCCGCTGATGACCCGATGATCGTTCTGCAACATGGTATCGATATCGAATACGGAATTCTTCAGCAACTGGCGCACATGCTGGTTGCGCATTTGTTCCTGGGTAAAACCCAGTTTGTCGGACAACGCCTGGTTGGCAAACAGGTAATAGCCCGCAATATTGCGCGCACCGATCATCACCGGAAGGCTGTCGATAATCTGCCGTAGATGTTCTTCGCTTTTGCGCAGTGCAAGTTCTACCGCGCGCCGCTTCGCCAGTGACAACTCCACCACATCGAGCAATTGATTACTGCTGCTGATCAATTGCGCCAGCTCATCTTTACGGCGTGCCGGTAGCGGTGTCAGCCGTTGCACACCGGGATGGTCAGGATTGATGTTATTGATTTCGCGCGCCAGTTTCGCCAGGGGTTTGGTGAGTGTGAAATAAAATGCAAAAAACAGCAGCAGCACCAACAACATATTACGCAGCACACCGGTGAATAAACCCAGTTTGGAACGTGCATAAAAACCGGCTAATGCCTGATCCATATCCACCGAAAAGCGAATGTTACCGGCAGTACCTTCCACGTATCCGGCAATCATCAAGTCCGCTGAATATTCCTTACTGCTTTCTGTCAGTTGCTCGGTCATCCAGCGCGTTGTGGAAGGCGGACGCTCACTGCGCCCCTGAGCAAGGACATTGCCGAGTTCATCGGTGATGGTTACTTCGTAAATAAATCCGTAACGCAACAGACCGTTAACCACTTCATCGGAGAGTTCATCATCAAGGGTTTGCACAGAGCGGGCAGCAGGCGGTGTGGCCACTTCTATGACTCGATTGATCAGGCTTTCCAGCTCCTCCTGTTGATTATGAAAATCCAGATAGAGCTGTGCCGAACTCATAAAAAAACTGAGCACAAACGCCAAAATAATACCGATCTTGGCTAATTGAAAAGAGATGCCGTGAAAAAACGACGGAGGGTTATCTCTCATTTATGCGTATGATCCGTGATAAAAAGGGAGGCGCTGCATCCGACGCAGTGCCGGCAGGATTTAGCTGAAGTATAGATCAATATCGATTGACCAGATGCCAGAGACTAACTTTTTATACTAATTATTGACGCGCCACTTCAGCAGCCGCTCGCCAGGTAATACCCAGGGATTCCGCCACCGCTGCATGGGTCAATTCGCCCCGCAATACGTTAATGCCGGCCAGCAAATGTGGGTCGGCAAGGGCCGCCGATAGCCCACCATCTGCCAGCGCCAGAACATAGGGCAAAGTGGCATTGGTCAGCGCCATGGTTGCTGTGCGCGCAGCCGCGCTGGGAATGTTCGCCACACAGTAATGTACGACCCCCTCCACGACGTAGGTCGGTTGTTCGTGGGTGGTAGGTCTGGAGGTGGCAAAACACCCGCCCTGGTCAATCGCTACATCCACCAGCACGCTGCCATCCTGCATGCGGGACACCTGTTCGCGGCTCAGCAGTTTCGGGGCGCTGGCACCGGCAATCAAGACTGCCCCGATAATCAGGTCCGCCTCCATCGCCAGATCATCCAGGCGGGCCAGGGTCATAAATTCACATTGCACACGCCCCGCAAACAGCGTATCCAGTTCGCGCAGACGCGGCAGGGATTTATCCAGAATAATCACCCTGGCTCCCATTCCCAGCGCCACCCGTGCCGCCTGGGTGCCGACCACGCCACCACCGAGCACAACGACATTGGCCGGTGCTACGCCGGGCACACCGCCGAGCAGCACACCGCGACCGCCCTGGGCAATTTCCAGGTGATGCGCTCCAGCTTGCACGGCAATCCGGCCCGCCACTTCGGACATAGGTGCTAACAACGGCAAGCGCCCCTGGGCATCGGTGACGGTTTCGTAGGCGATGCAGGCAGCGCGAGACGCCAGCAACGCGCGCGCGAGCTCCGGGTCAGCGGCCAGGTGCAAATAGGTGAATAACAGGTGATCCGCCCGCAGGTAAGCGTATTCGCTCGCTTGCGGTTCTTTGACCTTAACAATCAACTCTGCTGCCTGATAAACCGCTTCGGTTGTGGCCAACAGCGTGGCACCGGCGCGCTGGTACTGCTCATCAACAAAACCGATTGTCTGGCCGGCGTGCCGCTGAACAAACACCTCATGACCACGCGCCGTCAATTCCTGTACCGCCGCCGGCGTCAATCCCACACGATGTTCTCCGGCTTTGACTTCTTTAGGCACACCCACGCGCATAATTCACTCCCGTTTCAGATCAGTGTTATATCAGTATAGGAAAACCTTTGGGACACAAACGAGAAAAGGAAGTTAACCACACACGTAGGTCGGATTAGCGCAGCGTAATCCGACACACAAAGCGAAAAAAAACATTCGGTACCTAACTTGGAATAGATAAAAAATTATTATTTAGAAGCTACTCAGAAAATCAGACCTGCACCGCATTGATGTACTGCACCACTGGCGACCGATCAAAACTCAACTCATCACCCCCAGTGTCGCAGGCACCCTCTGGCTGTATCTGCAAATCACGGAAGTTAAACAACTGGTCGTCGGCCAACTGCGACGGCACAACATTTTTTATTGCGGAAAAAATCGTCTCGGTACGACCGGGATTCTGCTTCTCCCAGTCATTCAACATCTGTTTGATGACCTGGCGTTGCAGGTTTTCCTGCGAACCACACAGATTACACGGGATAATCGGAAAGCCCTTGGCTTCGGCAAATTCGGCAATGTCATCTTCGCGGCAATAGGCGAGCGGACGAATCAGGATATTGCGTTTGTCATCGGACAATAATTTCGGTGGCATGGCTTTGAGTTTGCCGCCGTAAAACATATTCAAAAATAACGTCTCAATAATATCGTCACGGTGATGCCCCAGGGCGATCTTGGTTGCGCCTATCTCGTTAGCAAATCCATACAAGGTACCGCGACGCAAACGCGAACACAGGCCGCAGGTCGTTTTGCCCTCGGGCACAACCTCTTTCACGATGCTGTAGGTATCTTTCTCGATGATATGAAACGGCACACCCAGTTCAGTCAGGTATTGCGGCAACACATGCTCAGGAAAACCGGGCTGCTTCTGATCCATATTGACCGCCACAATGTCGAAGGTGATGGGCGCGGTTTTTTGCAGGCTCATCAGAATATCCAGCATGGTGTAGGAGTCCTTACCGCCAGACAGGCACACCATCACCTTGTCGCCATCTTCAATCATGTTGTAGTCGGTAATCGCACTGCCCACCTGCCGCCGCAGGCGTTTCTGCAGTTTGTTGAATTCGAGGCGTTCTTTGCGGACGTGTAGTTCTTTCATATGAATCTTCTGCGGGCTGGCCGTGGAGTGAAGGAAAATAAGGGACGAAGCCAAGGCGCGCATTGTACGGATTTTACCCATGGGAGGGAATGACTCGCGGCGCCTTCCAGCAAGTCGCCATGGCTTGCCGCTTTGCCGCTCACAGGCAATACCTTGCCGCTCCCACTCGCCGCAGCGAGGCGTGCGATGCCGACAGCCACGGATAATACGGCTCAAACCCGACGAAACTGCATAGAAAACAGCATTCACTGCCGCTGGCACAGGCTTTGCTCCAGTGGAGTCAGTAACGCTTATTCTGATTGTCGGGAGAAACTGTCAATGACCTTGTTGCGTGCCGTGATGCAAAAACTCACCACCAAAAAAACCACCGAAGCGAACGCCGATTCAGTGGCACGGCTTAACGCCGTGCATGAGCGTTATACCGCGCTGCAACAATTACAGGCCAGCCGCCAGATTCTGGAGGTGGTTCCCGCCGGCCAGCAGCGCAGTTACCAAAGCATGATTATCGCCATTGATGCTGACCGGAATCTTTTGTGGATGGATGACTTGTTTCCGGCACAGAATTTTCTGGAAGTGGGCGATGAAATTACCGTGCGCCACCATCGCAACGGAGAAGTACTGACCTTTACCACGCCGATCATTGCTTGGGGCTCCCGCTTCGGTGCCAGCGGGATGGCGGTGGTGTTGCCCGACAGCGCGGATTATCGCCCGCGCCGCCTGAGCCCACGGTGCGATCTGAGCAACCACACCCCCATTACCGCCAAGATCCGCTTGATGGGCCAAGAAGCCTGCTACGGCACCGTGAAAGATTTATCCGGTTCCGGCTTGTGCGTGTTAGTACCGGGCAACCTGCTCGGCCAGTTACATCGCGATACCGTACTGCCCCTGTGCGAAGTCCATTTGAATAAGGAATTGCATATCTACTGCCGGGCCAGGGTGCGTTCTTTCCGCCTGTGCCGTGAACCCTACCGGGCCACGCGCATCAGCCTGGAATTTGTGGATCTACAACCGCGTCGCCAGCAACAGCTACAGATGTTTGTTGATCGCCTGACGCCGGGTTGCCTGGCGGAGTCACGGGCGGCGTGAGGGTAAGGGCACGCGGAAACCCGTCAATCCTTTGATCCTGATCTAAACTCTCTGTCAGTTCAGTCGATAACTTATGTACTGTTTATTATCTGTTTGTTCGACGATGTAAGGATGTGTGATGCGCAATAATGGCCCGGTCACTGGCAGAGAGGTTTTTGTCTCCGCCACAGATGAAATTGTTTCTTCCTCGGATATCCACGGCAATATCCTCTTCTGCAATGAAACCTTCCAGCGAATCTCCGGCTACAGTTACGATGAATTGATCAACCAGCCACACAATATCCTGCGTCACCCGCAGATGCCGCGCGAGGCCTTCGGTATGTTGTGGACAGCACTCAAGGCCGGCAAGCCCTGGATGGGTATCATCGTCAATCGCTGCAAGAATGGTGATCACTACTGGGTTGATGCCTATGTAACGCCTTTGCGTGAGCGCGGGCAGATCCAGGGTTATGAGTCTGTGCGCGTTAAACCGGATGCGGCCTGTATCACCCGCGCCCAACAGGTTTATGAGCGCCTGCAGGCCGGCAAGGCTATTTATTCTTCCCTGGCCCATTTCTGGAGCCGCTTCAGCAGTGCCACTCTAACGGGTATCACCAGCTTCGTGCTCTTGTGCATCGGCAGCTTTCTGGCTGGCGTATTGAGCATCAGTAGCCTCGCAGGCCTGGCTGTTATCGGCGGCCTGATCGCTGTGCTGACGCAGCAGTTCCTGCACAGCAACTTGCAAGCGTCGCTGGCGGAGGCGCGCGCCGTTATTCATGACCCGGTAGCGGCCTATATCTACACCGGCCGCAGCGATGCTGTGGGTGAAATACAGTTAGCACAAATAGCGCTCAAGGCACGTTTGCGAACCGCCCTTGGCCGTTTCGCCGAGTCATCGCGGGAATTGCACCAGAAATCTGACGCGGCCCATGCTCAGTCCCGTAAAACCCATGAAGGCATGAGCGAACAACAACGGGAAACCAGCAGCGTCGCCCACGCCATGCAACAGATGTCGCTGGCGGTACAGGAAGTCGCCAACGGCGCCACGCAAACCTATTCAGCAACGAACACGGCGATCAGTGAAGTCAATAAAGGCAATCAGGTGATCAAGGGCGCCAATACGGCTATTGCGGATTTATCCGGCACGGTCGGCGATCTGAGTCAGGTGCTGGACCGGTTATCTGCCGATAGCGGCAAGATTGCCAGTGTCGTGGATGTGATTCGCAGCATCGCCGAGCAAACCAATTTGCTGGCGCTCAATGCGGCCATCGAAGCGGCCCGTGCCGGTGAACAGGGACGCGGTTTTGCGGTGGTCGCGGATGAAGTACGCACCCTCGCCCAGCGCACCCAGGAATCCACCGCGCATATCCAGGACATCATCAGCAACCTGAGTAAGGCCACCGACGATGCCGGCCAGCGTATGGATAACTGCCAGAACCTGGTGGAGCGCAGCGTCAGCGAAATGGAGAATGTGAGGAATGCCCTGGCGTCGATCTCCCACTCTGTCAGCAGTATCGATCAAATGTCCCACCAGATAGCCGCTGCAGCAGAAGAGCAATCCTCCATGGCCGTAGAGATCGAGCGTAACACCTCAACCATCGCCGAAATTTCTGACCGCTCACAAATGGAGATTGAAGCGTCCGACGCCCTGACCCGTGAGATGGCACAACTCTCCAAACGGCAGCTGGATCTGGTCGTGCGGTTCAGATAGCGCGCAGGCCAGGTCTCATTCACCTTTGCGGACAACGTCACACCCGTGGCGATGAATTCACTGCGCGCGGCGTGGTCGAAGCGCCAGCCTGGGTGAGCTTGTACATTCGTTAAACACACAGCGGAATTTGATACTGCTGATGGGGATCGACTGGGGTAAGCTTGCGCACCTGACCCGACGACTTCATTTAACGGAATCTGATACGACCTCATGCTCGACAAATCTACCCTGTCTACCGACGACATCCTCGCTCTCGACCAGGCTCACGTCTGGCACCCTTATGCTGCGTTTCCCAACCCTGCCCCGGTGTATCCCGTCAGTCATGCCGAGGGTGTGCATCTGCATCTTACTGACGGACGCCAATTGATTGATGGCACTGCGTCCTGGTGGAGCGTGCTCCATGGCTACAACCACCCCGTGCTGAATAAGGCGGTGGAGAATCAGTTAACCAAAGTCGCCCATGTCATGCTCGGCGGACTGACCCATGAACCGGTGGCCCGTCTGGCCAAACAACTGGTGGATATCACGCCCGAAGGATTGAACAAGGTCTTTTTCTCGGATTCCGGCTCGGTTGCGGTAGAAATAGCCTTGAAGATGGCCCTGCAATACTGGTTCGCCCAAGGCCAGCACCAGCGCACGCAATTCCTGGCGTTACGCAGCGGGTATCACGGCGACACCTTCGCCGCCATGTCAGTGTGTGACCCCATCAGCGGCATGCACGGCATGTTCAACCAGTTCCTTAAACATCACATCTTCACCGAAGCGCCCGCGTGCAAATTCGATGAAGAATGGGATGAGCGCTACCTGATTAATTTCTCTCACCTGATCCAGCAGCATCGCCAGAAAATTGCCGCCGTTGTGCTTGAGCCCATCGCGCAGAACGCGGGCGGCATGCGTTTTTATTCGCCGCACTATCTGCGTCGGGTGCGGGAACTGTGTACACAATTTGATGTGCTGCTGATTGCCGATGAAATTGCCACAGGTTTTGGCCGCACCGGCGAACTCTTTGCCTGCGACCATGCGCGCATCAGCCCGGACATTATGTGTCTGGGCAAAGCGCTGACCGGCGGTTACATCACCCTGGCGGCAACCCTGTGTAACGACAAAGTGAGTGACATGATTTCCCAAAAAGGGGCCGGTGCGTTTATGCATGGCCCGACGTTTATGGGAAATCCCCTCGCCTGTGCCGTGGGCGCTGCCAGTGTGAATCTGCTACTGAAAAGCCACTGGCAATTGCAGGTGGCCAGCATTCAGACGCAGTTGACCCAGGAGTTGGAGGCATGTCGCGGTTTACCTGCGGTAGCCGACGTGCGGGTCCTGGGCGCAATCGGTGTGGTGGAATTAAAACAGGTGCCCCACATGGCCAGTATCCAGGCGCGGTTTGTGGAGGAAGGTGTGTGGGTGCGGCCCTTCGGCAAGCTGGTTTACCTGATGCCCGCCTACATCATCAAACCCGATGAGCTGCGCCACTTGACGCGTAGCATCTATAACGTGATCAGCGAACTTGAGGCTTAGGGCGCAGGGGTGCCTTACCGGACTACAGCGCCACCCCGGGTAAAGGCTGCTATCCTTAACAGCAATCATTGATGCCTTTTCCTGAATGAATGTGTTCGCTATGAAATTGTTGCTCGCCTTGCTTATCTCGCTACTGGCGCACGTCACAATTCCCGCCTTTGCCAGCGATAAGGATGTCATGGTGTATCGTTATTGGGATTGGGGCATCACCCCCCAGCGGGACGACTACCAGGTCGCTGTACTCAAGCTGGCGCTGGAAAAAACCCGTACAAGCCACGGCGATTACAAGATCGAGCGCAAACTGGAAACCCTGAGCCGCTCGCGCGCCCATCGCGCTATCGCCCAGGGCGAGTTCCTGAACATCCACGCCAGCCCCCTGCGGCCACTGCTCACCGAGCAGGATCGTCGCGAACAGCTGGCGGAAAGCATTCCGATCAAAATTCCCTTGATGAAAAGCCTGCTCGGTTATCGGAGCCTGATTATCCGCCGTAGCGATTATGAAAAATTCAGCGGAATAACCGATGCGGTGCAACTGAAACAACTCATCGCAGGACAGGGGCGTGGCTGGACGGACATCGGCATTTACGAACACAACGGCTATCAAGTGCGCGGCGACGCGGAATATTTCACCCTCTTTTCCATGTTGTTAGCCGGCCGTTTCGACTATATCCCGCTCAGTGTGATTGAGGTCAATGGAGCCCTGTCCCGCTTTGAGCAGTATTCCGACAGCCTGATGGTGCTGCCGGATCTGATGCTCTACTACCCCCTGCCGACCCTGTTTCATGTCAGCGCCAGATATCCATCGCTGGCAGACCGCCTTGAGCAGGGCTTGACCCAGGCAATGCAGGATGGCTCCCTCGATCGCTTGTTCGAGCAGCATTTTTCAGAACACATACATCAGATGAAGAGTGTAAAACTGCGCGTGTTTGTCCTGGAAAATCCGGCCGTGCCCAGTGAACTTGGGCTGGACCGTCCGCTGCTGCTGAATCCGCAATTAACCCCGAAGCCACGCCCTTAACGGAATACCATCACCGGCACGTTGGTATGACTTAATACTTTTTGCGTCTCACTGCCGAGGAATAATTTGTTTAATCCCTTGCGCCCGTGGGATGCCATAAATACGGCGTCACATCCATATCTATCGACTGCATCAACGATTTCCTCGTGCGGGTTTGATGACAGGGGGGTGGCGACTTCACAGACAATCCCGCGGGATTGGGCAGCATCCGCGACTTTTTTAACAATATCCCGGGCATGTTGCAGGGATTGTTCGTCAAAGCGTTGCCGGAGTTCGTCGTCGTAGAGATTGGGGTTGTACATCAATCCACCCGCTGCCGGGGGAATGGCACGGTAAGGTTCGGCCACCGAGATGACCGCCAGGGTTGCGCCCACCTGCCCGGCAAAATCCATCGCAGCAGTCACGGCTTTTTCGGATAAGGGTGACCCGTCGGTTGGGACAAGAATCTTGGTAAACATGGTTGCGGCTCCTTCTTTTGGGAATGGCTGTCTTGTTAGTTGACAACCTGCCGCCGGTAACATTTCGTTCGGCTGGCATTCCCATTATCCGGAGGGGGCGATTGGGGGGTGCTGATGTAGATCAATGTTTCATTCAGACGGTAAGAGTCTTGAAATCCGTTTGTCATTAGGGCTTTGTTTCGAAATCGCATAAACACATCCCTGTGGCTCCCTCAAGTCGTCCCTGACTTGAGGGTTTCGAAACAAAGCCCTAATGCCAAACTCCCATTGTGTGAACTTGCAAGGGAGTTCAAATAATGGGCTTTATACCGACAGCTGCGCGGAGTTTTTCCAAGAGTGGTTGACTATAGGCACGTGCTTTCTGTGCGCCGGCTTGCAGTACTTCTTCGATGTGCGCGGGGTTGGCCAGTAAGGCCTCGTAGCGTTCCCGTGCTTCACCCAGTTGGCCGTTGATCAGTTCGAACAATTGTTTCTTCGCTTCGCCCCAGGCGATACCTTCGGCGAATGCCTGGCGCATTTGGGTGGTTTGTTCCGGGGTGGCGAAGGCTTGCCAGATTTGAAACACGGTTGAGGTATCCGGGTCTTTGGGTTCGCCGGGTTCGAGCAGGTTGGTGATGATTTTATTGATGGCTTTTTTCAGCTGTTTTTCCGGCAGGAACAAGGGGATGGTGTTGCCGTAACTCTTGCTCATCTTGCGGCCATCGAGGCCTTGCAGCACGGCGACATTGTCGTCCACCTGGGCTTCGGGCAGGACGAAATGTTCGCCGTAGTGATGATTAAAACGGGCAGCGATGTCGCGGGCCATTTCAATGTGCTGGATCTGGTCTTTGCCCACCGGGACTTTGTTGGCATTGAACATCAGGATGTCCGCCGCCATCAGGATCGGGTAGGAGTAGAGTCCCATGGTGATGCCGAAATCCGGGTCTTCGCCGGCTTCCACGTTGGCATCCACCGCCGCTTTGTACGCGTGTGCGCGGTTCATCAAGCCTTTGGCGGCCATGCAGGTCAGTATCCAGCAAAGCTGGGGAATTTCCGGTACATCGGATTGACGATAAAAGATGGCGTTGTCGGTATCCAACCCGAGGGCCAGCCAGGTAGCGGCAATCTCGCGGGTGGACTGATGGACCTGCACCGGATCATGACATTTGATCAATGCATGGAAATCGGCGAGGAAATAAAAGGATTGCACGTCGGCGCTCTGGCTGGCGGCAATGGCCGGGCGAATGGCGCCCACATAATTGCCAAGGTGCGGTGTGCCAGTGGTGGTAATGCCGGTTAAAACCCGTTGCTTGCTCATAGTCTGCTGCTTCTTATTGGTCAATGCGTCAAAACGGAAAGCGGCACATCATACAGGCAAGCATCGGGTTTGCGAACCGCGGTGAGCGGCCCCGGATTACTGAAATCGCGCCTCGTGAGCCAACAGCCAGGCTTTGCGTTCGAGCCCTCCGGCATAGCCTGTGAGCTGGCGATTTTTCCCGATCACGCGATGGCACGGCACCACAATGCTGAGCGGATTTTTTCCGTTCGCCATGCCCACCGCGCGCGCCGCTGTGGGTTGCTGGATGGCCAGGGCCAGATCCCCGTAGCCCCGGGTCGTCGCGTAGGGAATTTGCCGTAATTGCGCCCAGACTTTGTGTTGGAAATCTGTACCCCTGGCGGCCAGCGGTAAGTCGAAGTCACGACGCTCACCAGCAAAGTAGGCTGACAGTTGCATGCAGGCTTCATCGAGTAACGGATGAGTATGGCTGGCAAGGCCAGCCACCAACAAACGTTCTGCCTCCGCCATGTCGGTAAACAAAATATGGTGCACCCCGGCGTCGCTGACGGTGATCAGGATGTCGCCCAATGGCGAGGCTATACAGCGGTAAGTCATGGATAGCGGGTTCATGGTGTTATCCCAGGTAATGCCATAAGTGAAAGGTGGCGTAGCTACGCCAGGGTTTAAGGGCCGCACTGTCAAACGCGGTGCCCTCCGTCAGTTGTGCCAGGGCCTTTTTCACACCCAGATCACCGGCCAACCAGATGTCGGTATGACCCAATGCCCGCATTTGCACATAGTCCACGGTCCAGGGGCCAATGCCTTTCAACGCCAGCCAATCGGCCATAGGTTTCTCCTCCCCCTGATGGTGATACCAATCGGCAAAACGACGCAGGGTCTCCCGGCGGCTGGCGGGCATTTTCAACATGGCCAGATCGCTGGCCGCGATGGCCGACGGTGTCGGGAATAATTTATGTGTGTCATTCAAAGGCTCCGCCAGGACATCGACCAAACGCTCCAGGTGCGTTCGCGCCGCCGCAACACTCACCTGCTGCCCGAGGATAGCCCTGACGCCCGCCTCGAACGGATGCCAGATACCGGGGATGCGTAGACCCGGGGTCAGCACGGTGTGAAAGCCGGCCGCCCCCAGTTGCTGTTCGATCTGCTGGATATCGGCATCCAGATCCAGAATCTGCCGTACACGAGTAACCAGGGGCTTGAGAAATACCGGTTTATCAATACTCACCGTCAGCTGTAGTTGGTGATCTCCGTCTGCCGGACACACGTCAAAATAACCACGCGCCTGCTCACCGGCCGAATTGCGCAGTACAAAGGTGCGGCCGTAGCACTCGCCATTAACCCATTCAATACCGCGTACACAGCGCTTGCGCCAGAAATCCAGCATCAGCGACCAATTGAGTGGCGGGCGGTAGGCGAGCGATAGCCTCAGTTCCGGCGTCGCCTTGCGCGACCGGCGAATCGCGGAGGGTGACAGCTGCAGTTGTTTGCGGAAGGCATCATTGAAACGCCGCAGGCTGTTAAAGCCCGCCGCATCCGCAATATCGGTGACGCTGAGGGAGGTTTCGTGGAGTAATTTTTTGGCGAACATCACCTGGGTAAACAAGGCATAGGCTTTGGGTGACATGCCCAAGCGCTCCTGGAACAGGCGGCGCAGATAACGGTCGCCGATGCCGAGCCGCGCTGCTAATGCCGGCAAATCACTGGTGGTTAACTCGCCCGCGTCCAATAGTGCCAGCGCACGGGTAAACGTGGTGTCAGTTCCGCGCCAGGCGCAAGAGCCCGGCGCACTGTCCGGCCGGCACCGCAGACACGGCCGATAACCCGCCTGTGCTGCCAGCGCGGCGTGTGCGAAATATTCGACGTTATCCTCCAGCGGTGGCACCACCGGACACACCGGGCGGCAGAAGATACCCGTGGTTTTGACCGCGATAAAAAACAACCCGTCAAACCGGGCATCGCGGGTCAGGCGGGCGCGCTGGTATTCGGTATGGTTAAGCGATGCAGTCATCAGTCTGAACCCTGGCGTTGGTGATGACCATTCTAACGATAAATAATTAATGAACTCGCCATTTTCGGCACTGACCGCTAGGGCAACGCAACAGATTCCAACAGGTCCTGGTAATGCGCCCGCATGCGCGACCAGGAGAGATAACTCAAATCCGGCGCCCCAAGCGATTCACCGGCCATCATTTGCCCTGCGAGATACCGGAGCCGGCTCACCATGATATCGGCTTCGCCCGGCAGATCATCAAGTGATGATGCATAACAATTACCCAGACCAAACCACTCCGGATAGGCCTGCCGCGCCGGCACCAGGGGCACACAGCCTGCGGCTACCGCCTCCAATACCGCCAGCCCCTGGAAATCATGCACGGCGGTGGAAACGGCAATGTGACTTTGTTGCAGTAATTGTCGGTAACGCGCGGCATTTTCCACGAAACCCCATTCACCCAGGGCGCCCTGCTCTGCCAACAGCTGTTTGATCTCAGCAAATACCGGAGGCTGTTGGCGAAATTGTTGACCCACCACATGGACGGTGATCGCCGGGGCATCACTTGCAGAAAACCAGCGGCGCAGCATCGCCAGCAAGCGTTCGGGCCCTTTGTCATATTCCCATCGATGGTTCCAGATCAATGCGGGTGTTGCCGGTGTTAAAGAATGCCGACTCACTTCTGAAAAATAGTGGTTGCTTAAGGGCACTGGCAACACCTGGCTGCGCGCCGCTAGCGCTTCTATCAGATTAAGCGGCACATGATCCGGTAAGCGACGCAGCAATGCCTCAGCGCCGGCGAGAAAAGAATCGCGATTAAATGCCGAATTAAACACGAGCCGATCTGCACAGAGCGCGCTGTATATCGAGGTAATCTGCGGCTCTACGCTGAGCGTTTGATCTTCGCCCGCAGGATAAGCAAATTGGTTTTCGTGGAAATAAACGAGCGTAGGAATATGTGCGAGTTCAGGAATAAAACCGCGCAGCGATGACAGATCCACCATGGAAGTGGCAATCAGCAAGTCGTATGCCTGCGTCAATAATTCACGCTGTGAAAATGCCCAACTCAAACTGTTGCCACGCACGCGCCAGCTGAAATAGCGCGGCGGCAAACTCAGTTGGGTCCATTGGTGTTCGGGAAAGTGTTCTTCGAGTTCCTGCCGCCAGCGCTGATGGCTGGCGGCATCGTAGGCCGACAACAGCAGGATTTTCACCTGTACTTACAAGCCGCCGTAGTGTTGGTCGGCCTGCTTCAGGATGTAGGTGTCAAAACCCGCCTGATTTAACAACTGCGCCGCAACATCACTGCGGCGACCGGCATCGTCAGTAACGATATACGTCATTTGCGCATCCAGTTCCGCCAGGGTTCTGCGCAGGCTACCCAAGGGAATATTGCGGCTACCGGGCACGTGCTGAAAACGCCGCTCCACTGCCAGGCGCACATCCAGTAACTGGTAAGGCGGAAATTCTTTCTGGCGTTCGCGCAATTCTTCTGCGGTGATAAAGCGTGTGACGGGTTCATGTAACAGCGCTTTAAAATCTTCCTTCTGTAAACACATGAGTTTGCCCGGTGTGAGCATCTTTACCGTTGCATTGCGCGTGGTATCGCCCACCAGGGCTTCTTCACCAAAATAATCTCCGGGGCGCAATGCAGCCAGGATTTTGCCGGTGGTATCCAGCACCGTCGCACTGCCCGTTTTCAATACATAGAACAATTCGCCGCGCTCGCCTTCTTTAACGACGATTTCATCAGCGGCTACCTTTTGCTCGGTAAAGCGGGAAAACAATTGACGGATATTGCCCGGGGGCACCTTGGCAAACAAGGGAGCTTGCAACAGGTAGGACATCCAATCGTTATCGTCCTCGGACACCGACGACGGATCTTCACCGCTTTCACTCCAGGCCATCACCAGATCGAGGAAATCCCGCTCAACACAAAGCAGCTTCACCGGCGATTTGGTCATGGCAGATACCTGCGTCGGCGAACTGCCGCTCAGGGGCAGGCGCCGCGCTTCACTTTTGGGGTCTACCGAGGTAATGACAAATTGGGCATCAATCAGATCGACATTCCCTTCGATCAGGTAAAAGGCTTCTTCCAGTTCCTTGCCGCGTTTGAAAACCATGGTGCCTTTAGGAAATTCGCGCACGCTGGCCTTCTCGGTCACCTTGTCCAGGTATTCCGGGTTCAGGGTGTCAAACGGCGTAAAAACGCGCAGGATGTCGTGATTAATCGTATTGGTCATGGATCAGGACTACTCTTGTTGTGCTACTTCTCTCACGGACGTGGGGCTTGCCGACACGGGTGTGTGGATTGGTAATTATAGTCACTGCGCTGTTTCAGGGGGGAGTTTTCTTGTCAACACTTGGGAGTGGTTCACAGGATAAATGGCTGACAAACGCGACAAAAGGCGCAAGATGTGGCGCAATGACTAGCCTTGCGCCACATCGGTTAAGCGGCATCAAGAATTGTTAATGGAATACACCGGGCGCCCGGGTGAGTTGGTAGAACCCCGTCAGTACGCGATACAGATACCAGGCATCAAGGCTGCCCGCCAGTTCCCGGATCGAGTGCATCGCGAAGGTGGGCACACCCACGTCGAGCGTTTTGACGCCGACTTCCGCCGCCGTTAAGGGGCCAATGGTGCTGCCGCATTCCATGTCGGTGCGCGAGACAAAACTCTGCACCGGCACTTGGGCCTGCTCACATAAAAAGCGGAATAACGCGCTGGTTTCACTGTTGGTTGCGTAACGCTGGTTGGCGTTGACCTTGATCACCGGGCCGCGATTGAGCAGTGGACCGTGGTTTTCGTCATGG
The DNA here is from genome assembly GCA_035490615.1 of Cellvibrio sp. GTDB lineage: Bacteria > Pseudomonadota > Gammaproteobacteria > Pseudomonadales > Cellvibrionaceae > Cellvibrio. The sequence goes on along the minus strand of DATJLH010000111.1, from coordinate 3,259 downwards.
CGATCGCTGAAGTTGGGATGGATACCATGGGCGTTGTCCGCCGATACCATCAATGAGCGCTCCAGGATGCGCACGCGTGTGTCGATGTCCGGCACCAAGCGCTCCAGGAACTGGTGCAACATCGGCCCGCGCGCGCCGCACGTTGAGGTGCTGCCGACCTCTTCGTGGTCGGTGCAGATCAGCAGGCTGCTCACATCCGGATCACCGTGTAGCAGCGCCTGCAATCCGATATAGCAACTCAACAAATTATCCAGCCGTGCACTGGCAATAAAATCCTGCTGCAAACCTATCAGGGCCGGTGCTTGTGTGTCGTACAAACTGATTTCGTAATCCAGCACCTGAGCCGCAGCCAGTTGCGGGTATTCGCGCTGCACATGGGCTAGCATCAAGGAGCGAAAATCCGGCGTTTGGGTTTCCTGTTCGTTCAATTGCAACAACAAGGGCACGATATCTTTCTGCGCGTTGATGCTGCGATTGCGATTAACCTCGCGATCCAGATGGATCGCAAGACTGGGAATGGTCGCCACCGGCGCAACAAAATTTATCAGTACGCTACGAATCGTGTGTGATTGATCACGGTAGGTGACTCGTCCCGCCAGCGACAGATCGCGATCAAACCAGGGGGCCAGCAAGGCACCGCCGTATACCTCAACCCCCAACTGGAAATAACCGCGACGATTTAATTCGGGTTGGGGTTTCACCTTCAGACAAGGGCTATCGGTATGCGCACCAACCATGCGAATACCGGTTTCCAACAACGGCTGTTTACCGTAAACAAATGCAATGATTGACGAATCGTTGCGGGTCACCACATAGCGTTTCCCACTCTCCAGTTGCCAGGCATCCCCCTCATTTAATGCAACAAAACCGGCTTGTAATAATTGGTGCAGCATCCAGGTGGTTGCGTGAAATGGCGTGGGGGCTGCTTGCAAAAATTCCAGCAGCCCCTGATTGAATTGATGTTGATCATGCATTGCGGTCATCACTACACCTACCGTTTATCGTTTAATCATCGTGGCAACGTGAATGTTCATTCCGTACGGATGCGTTGCCGTTTTTGCCAGGACACTTCATCGCGCAAATAAACCGGTTGCGCCTCCATCGCCGATACAGACTCGCCGCGCGCCAGCAATGCATCAGCCATATGCGCTATATCTGCCGCATCGGGATAAACCGACAAATCAAATGATACCGGTGCGAGTTGCTGTAAATCCTCATAATGCCAGCCAGGACCCAGGCCAATCAGTTGATTCCGATTTTGCTTCACTGCGTCTTGCTGCACCACAGCGGATGGCGGCATGACAAATTCGGCGGTCAGCGCGACGGGCAGAGGGTTGTGTGGATCATACTGAAACGACCCCCAATACACTTCGTTCATGCGCGCATCCAGCGCCACCAGGACCGGATGCGGTTGTTTCAATTCGCCAACCGCCGCGTTTCGATAATAACCAGCCGCGATTGCGGCCAGGGTCGATACGGGAACCACGGGAATCTGCAAACCAAACGCCAATCCCTGCACAATACCCAGGCATATGCGCAAACCGGTAAACGAGCCGGGACCACGTCCGAATGCTATCGCATCCAGTTCGCGTTTATCGCAACCGGCTTGCTGCAAGACCTCATCCACCATTGGCAATAAACGTTGAGTGTGGCTCTTGGCAGCCATTTCGAACAACCCGGTCACCACACCATCGCATATCAACGCGACTGAGCAGGCATCTGACGAAGAATCAAGGGCGAGAATTTTCTTCATAGCACAACATCTTGTAACTCATGAGGGACGATATTTTGCCAGATTTTTATCAAATGAAGTTTGTAAAGGCAGAAAAAATCCCCGGTAGCCAGGCTAACGGGGATCGGTAGGGTTTGGCCAGCACAGTAACTTTCCCCTATTCCACTTCGGGTGAGGGGTACCAAAGATTATCCGGCTGCGGTTATTCGTTTAACGTTATTTGGCTTTAGGTGGACGCCCCGCCTTTCTTGCCCGCCCCGCCTTTTTAGCCATCGGTTTTTTGGCCGGTGCTTTTTTCACCGCTGCTTTTCTCGCGGTTGGCTTTTTAACAGCCGCCTTTCTACTCGTAGCAGGGGCTTTTTTTACCGCCGGCTTACGGGTTGCTGCTTTCTTTCGCGTCGTCCGCTTGGGTGCTGTAGCGGCTTTGGTTTTGGCAGCCATCTTGCGTTCTACTTTAGCAACCTTGGCGGCGGCCTTCTTCGATGCGGCTTTGGTACGGGCAGCCAACTTCTTGTTTGCCGCTCTCACTTTTTTCGCATTAGCCGCAGCTCGCGCTTTTTTCCATTTTGCTTCAAATGCCTTTACCGCTTTCGCCAGATCTGCATCCGCTTTGGCAGCTAATTTATCTTGCATCGCGGCTATTTTTGCTTTTGCAGCTTCTTCTACGGCTTTAGCGGCGCAGATGGTCTTGGCTTTCGCCAGTGCACTGCGTGCATCGGCCAACTTCGCGCGCGTGGCTTTAGTAGAGCCAGACAATTTGGTTAATGCCGCTGTGGCAGATTTGGCTGAACGCTTATCGGCAGCCGTACCGGATTTTTTGGCTTTGTTCTTTGCAGCAACAGACGCTTTTCTCGCGGCGGCAACGGCTTTTGCTTGAGCTTGAACATCTTTTTGCAAGCTTGTCACCAGGGTTTGGGCTTTCATTACCGCTGGATCAACTGCTTTTGGAGCGGTGCGTTTAGGGGCAGATTTTGCGGAAGTGGTTTTTCTTGCTGATTTCGACACAGATTTTTTAACGACTCTTCTCGCCATGTTGATCTCTCCAAGTTTGTAAAAAGTTGTTTTTACAGCACTAGCATCATGAACGATAGCATATATTTTGATCTTTTTTAGTTTTTGGGTAAATTTATTGGCCAATTCACATAAATATCTGAAAAAAATTGCTGCAAAAGAAAATTTATTCAGAAAAATTAAACATCATTCGAAAATTAGCGAAAGCATTTATTACAAGATTCACGCCCAACACTGATCACTCGCAATTAAATTCCATGCCCCGAGCTCGGCATTCCTTTCGCCTCACATTATTGCGTCAAGCGAAATGCAACAACACCATTAATGTCGCGCAGGATAAAAATGATGGATGTTTGCTAAAAAATGCGACAAGTTTTATTGATATGTTTGCGCGGAAGGAAAGCAGAGGAAAAAAATAGTAGCGAAAGGCAGAAACAAAACAGGCTCCCGCAGGAGCCTGTTGGTAGCAGACGGAAGAAATCAGGGAATTAAAGCGGAAAATAGTTGTTCTCTAAT
>DATJLH010000110.1:0-63353 GCA_035490615.1 Cellvibrio sp. | reverse complement strand
TAATCCGACAAACAACTACCAGCGAAACTGCAGCAACCAATTTTATTTAAAAAAATTAATCCCCACGCCCACCCCGCAGCAACCGCACATAATAAATACCACCGGCAATAGAACCTTCCTTCGCTGCAAATTTCACCACTAACTTGCCATCAGGCGCCGAGGCCACCAACGCACGCGGAATCGGATAATCCACCATGTAAAAATCCTCACCCTCCCTCGCTTGCAACACCACCTCGGCAAGCACGTGGTCGTTAATCAAGATATCAAAACGCCGACCCGCATCACCGGAGAAATAAGTCACGCGCAATGTTGTGGCCACACGCTCCGGATCATTCATCACGTAACTGAACCAACCTTCCGCGTGGCGCCAGTGGCGACCCAGGTGAATACCCATCTCGCTGCGTTCGGATTTTAAGAAGTGATCTGACTCCGGTTGTTGCTGACCCGGATTCACTTCATCGACCGTCATCGCATCCAGCGCAATCCGCGTGCGTTCTTTCATACTGTTCGCGGTCTGCCACTGTTCATATTGCGTCTTGCTGGTCATGGGCCAGTACAGGGTGTAGCGCGACTCATGCAGCCGGAAAAACGGAATCAGCTCTACCTGGCGAGCGGTTTCCCCCTCCATAACCGGCACACGAAACGTTAAAGGCTTATCAGCCACCGGGGTGATTTTAGTGAGGAAATTCTTATCATCCGTTACAAAGGTGGGTGCTGCATCCAGTGGGCATAACTGCCCATCTGCAATATGCCCCATGCGGCTGTCGTCAGCGAAATAGCGCAGCTTTTCCGTTGGAAAAGGCTGCGTCTTTGCGGCGAGTACAATAGGGCCATGGAGCACAGCATAATAGTCGGATTGATCTGGCATCGACTCCAGATGCGTCTGCATCGGGGTATCGATAGTCACTTTGTCACCCGCGCGCCAATCTCGTTTGATCTGGACATACTGACCCGGCTTCGCCGTAATGTTGATTTTTTTATCATTGACGCGCACGGCCAGTGCTTTGTCAGCAACCCAACTCGGGTAACGAATGTTCAGGGTAAATTTGCCGTTACTCTCAATATGAATTGCACTGCGCTCAGCATCGGGAAATGCCGTTTCCTGACGCACTCTGACTTTCTTCTCACGCCAGTTCAGGGTGGATGGAATAAACAAATTAACGTAAAGCTGATCGCCCTGATGCGCGTAAATCAATTCCCCGTATTTGCCATGATTCTCAATGCCTGAACCCACACAACACCACATGGCTTTATCCACCTGCGAATACACGCGATAGTGGTTGGGGCGCATAGGCGTGAAGTACACCAGACCACCCGTGTCCGGATGCTGGGACGACAGGATGTGGTTGTACAAACCGCGCTCGTAAAAATCCAGATACTTCAGATTGCCCGACGATTCATAGAATAATTTTGACAGCTTCAACATGTTATAGGTGTTACAGGTTTCCGGGCCCTCGACATCCTCAATCATCGCCTGAAAATCATCCGCCGGGTGAAAGTGTTCTTTTACACTGTTGCCACCGATTGCAACGCTGCGCTCTTCTACCACGGTTTCCCAGAAGAAACGCGCCGCATCATTCCATTTTTTATCACCGGTCGCATCAGCAATGCGTTTAAAGCCAACCACTTTGGGGATTTGGGTATTCGCGTGCATGCCGGTTAATTCATCCTTGCCTTCCAATAACGGATTCAACAAAAGACGGTGGGAAAAGCGCTTTGCCAGGTTCAGGTATTTTTTGTCGCCAGTGATCTCTGCTACATCCACAAATATTTCATTCATGCCGCCGTATTCGCTGCGCAACATCAACTCCATCTGTTCATCGCTCAACGACTCGGTTAACTGCAACGCCCACTCTGATAATTTTATCAGCATCGTTTTTGCGGTTTCATTGCCGGCGTAAACATACGCATCGCGCAGACCGGCGTAGGTTTTGTGCAAGTTGTACCAGGGAACCCATTTATCATTAAGTGAAAAGTTGTCGACTTTTATCTTGCCTTTAGCCAACGCCTTCCAGGCGTCGTCACCGTCGGGAATACCACCCAAATAACCATTACCATTTTTTTCCTGGCATTTTTTCAATTCATCAACCATGTAATTCAGGCGCTGCAACACCACCTCATTACCCGTTGAGGCATACATCAATGCCAATGCTGTCAGGTAGTGACCACCAATATGACCGTCCAGGCCCGAAGATTCCCAGTTGCCGTAGCTCTCCGTCTTTAGCGGTAAGCCCGCCTCCCGCCGATAAGGCGCCAACAGGCGATCGGGCTCCATGGCGAGCAAATACTGTAGATTGGTTTGTTCGGCGTGTTTGAAGGGAGAATCCAACAAGCGAACATCTTTAAGCGGGAAAGGCTCCACCACAGGGGCGGCGCCAACCTGGGCGGAATTAACGAGAAGCAGTAACAAAACAGCAGCTAAAATTTTCATAAGACCTCTGACGGGAAAAGCGAGAAGTTGCTCACTCGCACTCGTTATTATCAGGCCCCGAAGGCACCTCGTTTGTCATTCTATGCTTAGCACACAATCATTCTTAAATACATTTTGACCGGCAAAAAAGAACTAAGTGGCAAGGCTGCAAAATGATTCAAAATGCGCCAAAATACTGATGCCGCCCGGCCGACGCTCTTCTTAACCATCTGATAAATAAGCGCTTTTTGTACATCCAGCAATCTGGACCCACTGCTAACCGAAAAGTTTGATTATAATTTTATAATACAATATTATTGGTAACGCCTCCAAGCGCAATAATAACTCACATGCCCGTATGCACACTAACAATAACCTGTTGCAGCGCGGCGAAATGCTTAATCCTCAGGGGAGTAATCATAAATGTTTAAGCGTTCTGTACTGAGCACCAGCATCGCTGTGGCCATTGCTATGTCTGCCCAATCCGTTTTAGCCCAGGAAGAATACGATGATTCCATGATCGAAGAGGTCGTGGTGACGGGTATTCGAGCCAGTTTGACGAAAGCTATAGATGTTAAAAGAGAAAACTTTCAAATCGTTGATGCGATTGTTGCTGAAGATATTGGTAAGTTCCCGGATAACAATGTTGTAGAAGCTTTGCAACGCGTTTCTGGTATTCAGGTAACTGATCGTGGCGCAGGTGAAGTGAATGTCGTTTCAATTCGAGGCTTAACTGACGTTACGACCACTATCAACGGCCGCAACATTTTCACTTCGTCAGGCCGAGCTGTGGCTTTGGCCGATGTCCCCGCCAGTTTATTGAAACAAGTAGATGTCTATAAAACACGTTCTGCCAGCCTGATTGAAAGCGGCATAGCCGGACAAATCGACATTAAGACCCAACGTCCTTTCGATTTTGATGGCAGCAAGATAGTGGTGGCTGGCCGTGCAATTTATCAGGAGTTGGCCGAAGAAGTAGATCCCACTATCAGCGCATTGTTCAGTAATCGCTGGGAAACTGGTGCCGGCGAATTTGGTGCTTTACTCAATGTTGCTTATACAGAAACTAATTATCGCGATCAGAATTTGACGGCGGGTGCCGTTGTTCCTTTTCTAACGGGCGACGCACCAGATGGATGGGTACCTTATGAACGTATCCAACCTACTGATGGCCGAGCACCCGATCAACAGCTCTGGGAACCTGGCAGACAGGAGGGCCTCCCCTTTGCAGCGGGCTCGACATTAACAATGAATGGAGAAGAAATCCCCTACCTGCTTTCCCGTGACGCTATTTTTCAGAACGATTTTACCGGCACACGCGAACGACCAGCTGCCAATATCTCCATGCAGTTTGCACCGAATGAAACCTCAGAATACCTATTTGAAGCTTTTTATAATGGTTACCGTAACGAATCGTTCAACAACTTACTGTTCTCTTTCGTAGACTGGTGGGGTGATCTTGCGGACAAAGAAGCGCCCACGCTTTTTGAAGGCACTAACATCATTAAAGAAAGAGTCGTCGGTGCGCCTTACGTCTTCAGTAGCGGCGATTTAACCGTTGCTGAAACGGATAGCTTCGTATATGCGCTAGGAGGTAAATGGGATCTTTCAGATAACCTGAATGTTCGGTCGGAGCTGGTTTTTCAGGAAAGTGAATATACCGCTGACTTCTTTGCCATGCGAGCAGATCAGGTTCCTGAGAATGTATGGGTAGACTTCAACAGCGGCGGCGGCTTACCCGCTTTCGGTTTCATTACTGATAGTGGCGCAGACATCGATATGACAGATTCCAGCAGATGGAATATGGCGAATCTTTATGACAATGCTGACAAACATCAAGGCGATGCACTTACATGGACCTTCGATGGTGATTACAATTTCAGTGATGGTTTCTTCAAAAAATTAAGTTTTGGTATGCGTTACGATGATCGCAGCGCTGAGGAAAGTCTCAGCCGTCAGGACGCCGCATCCTGTCTCGCCAGCGATCCTTGCAGTTTTAGCGAATTTGATGGTCTTGTCCATATTAACAGCGGTTTCTACGACGGTGAGTCCGATGTGCCTACCAGTTGGGCCGTACCAAATGGTTATTACATTGCCAAAAATCAGGACACCATTAGAGCTCGCTATGGCATAGAGAAAAAACTGCTCGCACGCTCATTTGAAATTGAAGAAGCAAGTTATGCAGCTTATCTTCAGGCCGATTTTGAAACTGAAGTGGGTGGACGCATTCTCGACGGTCAAATCGGCGCCCGTTACACCGGATCGCAGACAGACATGTGGTTTTATAACACAGCGGACACTGAAGCCCCGCCCGCAACAGCATCAGCGGATAACTCAAAAGTATTGCCAAGTGTCATGCTGCGTTATCACATCACCGACGATGTGCTACTGCGTACCGCCTATACTGAAACCTTGCGCTTACCGAATTTTTCTCAGCTGAACGCTAATATCATCTATAACGAAGATGTCACCAACATCGGTTATGGCACTGCAAGCGGTGGCAATCCGGATTTAGAACCCACAGAATCGCAAAACCTGGACATTAGTCTGGAGTGGTATTTTGCTCCATCAAGCTCCGCTTATGTAACCTGGTTCCAACGTGATATCGAAGGGTTTGTAATTGATTTTCGCCGAATGATCCAGTTCGGTGGTGAAGATTACGTTATGAGTCAGCCATATAACGCGTCTAATGGTAAGCTGGATGGCATAGAGCTAGGTTTGATTTATTTCCCTGAAAATCTACCTACAGCTCTGGATGGTTTTGGTATGCAGTTCAGTTACACCGCACTGGACTCATCGCAAGATATTCCAGATACCAATAACGCTGGAGAGATCACCCAAATTATTACCCAACCGATATTTGGTGTATCTGATTCCTCCTATAGCATGGTTCTCGCATACGACAGGGATAGATTTGACGCCCGCCTTTCTTATGTTTGGCGCGATGACTTCCTGAATAATTATGAGCAGCCACAGTTCGCTAACCCTCGCAGTGTTTATCGCAAAGCTGAGACCAGCCTTGATCTACAAATCAGTTATGATGTGACGGATAACCTGACGGTAACTTTCGATGGCACCAACCTGACCAACGAAATCTATCAAAGCTACTATCAATACCCCACCACACATAATTTTGGCTCTTCGCTATATAGCAGAACGTTTGCATTGGGTGCACGTTACTCGTTCTAAAGTTTTACTTTAATTCATAAAAAATGGCAGCTATAACGCTGCCATTTTTTTAAAAGAAAAATAATTATTTAATAAAAAATTCCGCACGACACTTCATATTCCACAAAAAATGCTGGGACGCTTAATACTATCGGCATCCACATGGTGCTCTTCGCATATCTAATAATGCGAATGCAGTGGGCATTAAATAATAAATTTTAAACAAGGAGATCTGACAATGACCATTAAACATTTGTCAGCATATTTAGTAGCTGTATTTCTATCGTTGTTCGTGTTTCAATCTGTATCAGCCCTTCAATTATCGGGAACTACCGATATCCATGACCCATCCACCATCGTCAGGGATGGTGATCGATTCTGGACTTTCGGTACCGGTGGTGGCGCCAGTAATTTTCCCATCAACGCGCTTTACTCCTACGATTTAATTAACTGGCAGCGCGGTCCCTCACCGATTCCACGCAATACCTATCCGAACTGGATCAACAGCAAAGTACCGGGCTTTGATGGTAATTTTTGGGCGCCGGATCTGATTCAAATGAACGGTCGATTTTATTTGTATTATTCTGCCTTCAGTGCAACGTCAGGCATGCGTTCCGCGATTGGCGTGATGGTGACGGATTCGCTCAACAATCCGAACTGGCGCGATCTCGGCATGATTGTTTCCACCGTAGATGAACCTCGCTCCTCCGCAAACGAACCGGTCAATGCCATTGACGCAGGGGTTTTTCGTGATGCAAATAATAATGTGTGGATGGTTTATGGTTCACACTACGCCGGCCTTTACATGATTCAAATTAATCCCGCCACCGGCCTGCGCATGAATAACAATCGCTACGGCGTTGTGGGCAACAACGGTCGGTGGAATGAATTTGAAGCGGCGCAAGTGCAATACATCAATGGTTACTACTACATGTTCGTCAACCTCGGCGAGTGTTGCGCAGGTAACCAAAGCACCTATTATATTGTCGTGGGCCGCTCCACCAGCCCTACCGGGCCTTACCTGGATAAGAACGGCCGCAGTTTGTGGGATTACGGTGGCAGCGACGTGTTATCTACCAGTGGAAACTACATTGGCCCAGGACATTTTGGTTATTTGAACAATAACGGCCAACACCTCGCTTCCATTCACTACTACGATGGCACAACGGCTACTGGCTGGCCAGGTCGTCTGGATTTACTGCAAATCAATATGTCCAACGGTTGGCCGACGTTCACGCGCAATTTCACACTGAACCCGATTGGCCAACCCAATAACAACACCGCACCCATCGCGAACGGTACCTATCGCATCACACCGGTTCACAGTAACAAAGCACTGGACGTTGCCAATTGCGCTTCCAGCGATGGCAGTAACGTGCAACAGTGGTCATGGCTAAATAACGATTGTCAAAAATGGCAGGTCACCAACGTTGATAATGGTTACTACCGCATCTCTCCCGTCGTCGCGCCAACCAAAGCACTTGATGTGGATGGCCTCTCTACCGCCGACGGCGCCAACATTATGCTGTGGGAATACTGGGGTGGCGAAGGTCAGCAGTTCCGTTTCCAAAGCTCAGGTAGCGGAAGATGGCGCATCATCGCGCGGCATAGCAACAAATGCCTTGATGTGTCGGGCGTGTCGCAAAACGACGGGGCTAACTTGCTTCAATGGACTTGTATCAGCGGCGGGTTAAATCAGCAGTTTCAAATGACGCGCGTTCAGTAAAGGAAACCCGTGCATCGCCTGCACTATTTGCAGGCGATGCACACTCCAAAACCTCGCAGTACCTCCCGAATGACGGACCAGGTTTTTCCAGACCCGCTTCGTACAAGGATGTACCGTTTATGGGTTCACTTTGTCTATCGCTTGATACACCTTCCGCAAAAATTCCGGATAAAGTGCATCGCGTTTATACATATTCAGATAAAATAAAACGATCAAATCATTCTCCGGGTCAATGATGTATTCGGTCCCGAATAAGCCGCCCCAGGCATACGCTGAATTGGACACTTCAGGTATCGGCTTTTTCTTCTCGTTGTATAACTCAAACCCAAGCCCGAACTGAAAGCCTTCGCCGCCGGCATTTTTCACCGGCAATCGGTTGATGGTCGTCATCAATTCAACCGTTTCCGGTTTCAGAATTCGTTTGCCGTTAAACGTGCCTTTATTGAGCATCATCTGGCAAAATTTTGCGTAGTCAGCGATGGGGCCATTCAAACCTATCGCGCCCTCCGCATACGTTTGTTGGGAACTGACCGCGCCCTGGCTGTACATATTGGATGCAGCGACTAATTTACCGTCTTCCGTCGTGTAGGCTTTTACAAAACGGCCCAGCGCATCCGGTGCGTAATACCAGTCGGTATCCTTCATTCCCAGCGGCAAAAGCACATTGTCTTTTACGTACTGTCGTAGCGGTTGCCCGGAAATTCGTTCAATGAGATAACCGAGCATATTGGTGCTGACGTGATAATTCCACTCACTACCCGGATCAAAACCCAGCGGGTATTTCACCAGTGCCAGCATCTCTTCTTCCAGATATTTCGCATTCAGATCACCACCACCGGTATGTTGGCCGTGCGGGATAATGTCCGGTATGGGCCCACCGAAAAAGCCAGAGGGGCGATCATCGCGTTTCAATTCAGCGCGGCGAATATCTCCCGCTAATCCGGCACCAAGACCGGATGAATGTGACATCAGGTGAGCAAACGTCATCGGCGTCGTCACCGGACGTGTTTCATAGCTTCCGTCATCATTAATCCTGGTGACGACCTCATCCGGAATCTCCGGAAAATATTTCGCCACTGGATCATCAATCGCCACCAGGCCTTTATCCACGAGCGTCATAAACGCCACCGTTACTATTGCCTTGGTTTGGGAAAAGAGCACGTAGTAATCATCAACAGAAGCGGGGATTTTATTGTCAATGTCTTTCCAACCGAAGGCATCGTAATACATCACCTTGCCGTCCTTCGCCGCGAAGGCAGCAATGCTGCTGGCTTTTTTCTCATCGACAAAGGATTGCAGTAGAGCATCTATGTCCGCGATGGCCTGCGGTGTTGTGCCGATTTCCTGGGGAGTGGCGTGGTAGTCAAATTGTTGCGGGGGTTTGAGATTGCTCTGGGTGAAGCCGCAACCTGAGGAACAGACAGTCATCAATATGACATACCAGAAGTTAAGATTTTTTAGCATTATTCGTCTCCATTAACAGTTTCTCATATCCGGACTGTGGAACCTCTGGTCATTTCCCCCAGCTTGCTCACTTCGTCTCATAGCGCACGTTCTTTAGCTTTCCCTTTCTGCAGATCTCCTCCAAACCCCTCTATATTATCTTATTAATCTATTGCCAACCCCCGGCAAAAGACGGTTTTCAAGCTTTACTGACATCAAATTGTGTGACAATATGCACAGTTAGTATTATTGTATGACATATAACGATTTTAATAACTGTCAGCAAGTTTGCAGTACCTGGAGACATAATCCGACAGTAGGCCATCGGCCCGCTCCCGATTATGCCCAATCCACTATAAGTTAAAACAACATAAGTAATAACAACATAAGAGGTTACACCCACATGAGATTAACGAACTTAGCGCTTGTTATGAGCGGCTTACTGCTTTTGGGCGGCTGTGGTGGTGGCGGCGAGTCCACCAAACCTACTGTTCCTGCATCGGAAGAGCCCACTTACTCCAAACCCACTGTTTCAAGCTCCGTGCCCCTTAATAGTGAGGGCTCGGTCGACTGGCAAGATATCGGTGTGCATGATCCATCAATAGTTAAAGCCGGCGATACTTACTATATTTTCGGTTCGCACCTGGCTGCTGCACAGTCAGACGATTTGATCAACTGGGAATACATCTCCGTCCTTTCAAGCAATGAGGCGGTCGATGAAAGTCCACTATTTAATACTTACACAACGGAATTCGCTGAAGGTATTGAATGGACTGATGGTTATACCGGCAACTGGGCTGCTGATGTCATTCAGGCTCCCAACGGTAAATACTGGTTTTACTACAACCACTGCGCACAGACAGAAGCCGATGGTGGTTGCTGGAACCGTTCGTATCTCGGTTTAGCTGAAGCCGACTCCATTGAGGGGCCTTATGTTGACAAAGGCATCTTCCTGCGTAGTGGCTATCGTGAAGCTACAGAATTTACCTCCTATCCGTTAGATAACGGGCAGACCACCTGGAACGGTGCTGTTGATCCTAATGTGATTGACCCTGCGGCTTTCTACGATAAGGACGGTAATTTGTGGATGGTCTACGGCTCTTATTCCGGTGGCATTTTTGTACTGGCAATGGATGAGGCCACCGGTATGCCCGAAGAAGGCCAAGGTTATGGCGAGAAACTCCTGGGCGGAGACTTCCGTGCAATCGAAGGTGCCTTTGTTATTTATAGTCCCGTTGCTGACTACTACTACCTGTTCTATTCCGTAGCCGGTTTTGCAGCAAACGATGGTTACAATATTCGCATTGCTCGCTCTAAAACACCTGACGGTCCTTACTACGATCCAGCCGGCAATGAGATTACAGATCTACCCGGCCTGGAAGTGGGCGGAAAACTCATGGGTGGCTTTGAATTTACCACCGCATTGGGTGAAGAAAGCGAATCCTGGGGTTATCAATCCCCCGGCCATAACTCCGCTTATTATGACGCAGCAACTGGTCGTCACATTCTTGTAACACATACACGCTTCCCCGCGTCATCCACAGACTACCCCAACAATATCGAAGCGCACGCGGTGCGCACCCATGAAATGTTCGTTAACAAAGCGGGTTGGTTAGTGGCTTCACCACAGCGCTATGTGCCGCTTGAAGGGCAGAATGTTGTCGACGTGAACGAAATTCCCGGTTTTTACAAATTTGTTAATCACGGTAATGCGGTAAATACTTCAGCCATCAAATCCACTTATCTCGCATTGAATGCCGATCGCAGCGTAACCGGCAACGAAAGCGGCAACTGGGCCGCGCAAAGTGGTGATGCGATCAAGTTGGAATTGACATCTGGCACTTACTACGGTGTTGTTAAATGGCAATGGGACGATAACCTGCAAGAGCTTGTGCCGGTGTTCTCTGCTATGTCTGCCAGCGGCGAAACAGTATGGGGGAGCCGTGTAGATCCAATTACTGCAACCAGCGATACGCTGGCTACTGTTTCGAGTGCCTTGGATATTAAAACGGAATTAACTATTGCGGACGAAGGTTACTCATTGCCTACCGTTGGAAAAAATGGCGCAGTCATTACATGGGAAAGCAGCGATGAATACTACATCGGCAACGACGGTAGTGTATTTATTCCGACACCAGATCGCGGCAACAAAACCGTTACCCTGACGGCCAACATTGAGCTGAATGGTCAGAACACGAGCAAAGACTTTACAGTTAACCTCATAGCGCGTCCTGCGTTCAAAAATGCGATCGCACATTACCGCTTCGAAAATGTACTGACGGATAGCTTGGGTAATAGCGCTGAAGCAAACACTACCGACAACAACTTGTTTAACGTGGGTGCTACAGCACCTTCCTACACAACAGGGTACGAAGGGCAAGGTTACAGTTTTGCTGGCAATAATGGTGTTAGATTACCTGATGGGCTTATTAACTCTGATGGCTTCACCGTTTCTTTCTGGATGCGATCACAAGAACAACGAATCTTCTCACCGGCTTTCTTTGCGGCAACGCCATTGCCTGATCAGTGGATGAGCTACATTCCTGGCAATGCTCACTTTACCACCACATCATTGCTGTGGAGCCTCATGGCTGAAGCTGATACTCCACCAGAAGATGATTGGAACCAAATTGTTCACACCGCAACAGCCCCCATCAATACATGGCAACACGTCGCCATTACCTACTCGGGTACGACAATGACTCTATACATTGACGGCGCCTTAGCAGGTTCTATGCCCCGCCCACCCGTATTCGATGAAAACTCCATCACAGCGTTGGGGGTCAACGTTGGTTGGGATACTCCCTTCCTGGGCCAGATCGATGAGTTCATCGTTTATGACTACGCTTTAAGCAGTCTCGATATTAATGGTGCAGCAATAAATAATCTGACCGACCCATCTCAGTTCGCCGGTTTTGTTAAAGACGCGCTGGAGTTAGGTGACCTGTCTGCGATTCGCGGTGATTTTGAATTACCTCGCGTGGGACCTTTTGTTTCTGGAATCAGCTGGACATCAAGCAACGAAGATTTCCTGAAGCCTGTGAACGGCACCGCCGTGGTTACCCAACCCACTGCACTACAGGGCGATCAGGAAGTGACGTTAACGGCAACCATTAATTATCAAGGGTTCACCGAAACGAAAACTTTCGTAGTCACAGTGGTATCGCTCGCGCCAGCTGAATACAGTTTCGAGAATGATTTGCTCGAACTCAAGGGACTCTATGGAGCAGGCGAAATCACTGGCCCGTTCATCAATACGCCTGAAGGCAGCGTGAATTACGTTGAAGGTGTGAAAGGTTCAGCACTTAGTCTGGATGGCACATCAGGTGTAAGACTGCCGGACAACTTGATCAGCAGTAATAACTATTCGGTTTCCTTGTGGTTAAAACCCGAAGCCTTTACCAACTACACCACCGCATTTTTTGGCGGCGCATCGAACTCCTCCTGGCTAAGCGTTGTGCCTTCAATGAATGGCACTAACAGAACACGTGTATGGGCTACGCAAGGGACCTTCTTCGACAATGGAGAGCTTGGTTATCGCATTCCTGAAGGTGAATGGACCCACTTTGCATTGACAGTCGACGGCGACAATGGAGACACGCTGAAGATCTACATCAATGGTCAACTCGAACTTGAAACCAGCGGATTCCCGCGCGTATTTACGGTGCCAGGCGAATCTAATGAGTTTGCACTGGGTGTTAATTATTGGGATACACCCTACAACGGTGCCATTGACGAACTGAAGATTTTCAGCGGTGCGATTACCGCTGAAGCAATCAATGCACTCTATCAAGAAGGGGCGGCTTCTGTTGCACCTTGAATGAGGTGAGGGAGCAATGCTCCCTCCTTCCGTGCAATTATAAGAAGCATGATTACCTCGCACTCTCACAAGTGTAAGGCGCGAGCAATCAACCGAATATTAATAAAAGTTCCGGAGTCACATCATGTACTCAAAAAAAGCTTTATCCAGTGCAATACTTGCAGCGATTTTGGCACAGTCGGCCATCGCGCAAGAAGCAAATGAACCTATCGAAGAAATTGTTGTTCAGGGCATTCGGGGAAGTTTGTCCAAAGCGTTGGACATTAAACGTTCCAACATCCAGATTGTGGATTCCATCGTAGCCGAAGACATCGGTAAATTCCCGGACAATAACGTTGTGGAAGCCTTGCAACGTGTTACTGGTGTGCAAGTTACTGGTCGCGGCTCAGGTGAAGTCAGTACCGTAACAGTACGCGGATTGACTGATGTACACACCACCGTTAATGGTCGAGATATTTTTACGGGTGCGGGCCGTGCAGTCGCTCTGCAGGATATTCCGGCAAGCTTGTTATCGAACGTCATGGTTTACAAAACACGTTCGGCAGATCAGGTAGAGCGAGGCATAGCCGGCTCTATCGACATTAAAACTCACCGTCCGTTTGATTTCTCTGACAGAAAAATCGTATTAGCTGCGCGTGGTATTTATTCCGATCAACCCGATGAAATCGATCCGAACATCAGTGCGCTATTCAGCAATCGATGGGATACCTCTGCCGGTGAGTTTGGTGCGCTGTTCAATCTGTCGTATGTAGAGACGAATTATCGCGACGACACCATGACGGCCGGCGCGGTCTTTCCGTTTTTCACAGAAGATCCACATTTTGCTTACTCACCTTATGAAATGATTCCCAATAGGTACACGAAGGAGGGGGTCGGTGACAATAGTTTAATTTGGCAAACTGGACTGGAAAATGGTTTGCCGCATACAGCCGGCTCTACTCTAAGCGTCGGAGGAGAGACCATTGACTATTTACTCATGCGTGATGCGATCTTTGGTACATCCTTCACTGGTAATCGTGAACGTCCTGCGGCCAGCGTTTCTTTTCAATGGGCCCCGAATGAAGACCTGGAAGTTCTTGCCGAAGGTTTCTATACCGGTTATCGAAACTCATCACAAAATGCTATGTGGTTCTCCAACACACTGGAACATGGCAACGGCAACATCGACATTCCTGAGGTTTATGAAGGCACTATCGTCGTAAAAGAACATCAAGGTCGAAATAATGGTGGCTTCCAGAGCGGTGATTATTCCTACGGTGAAACAGACAGTTATCTTTATGCATTGGGAGCCAAATGGACACCAACAGATAGCCTGACTATTAATTCTGAACTGCTTTATCAGGACAGCGAATTCACCACCGATTTCTTTGCCATGCGTTTTACCAGAACAGCACCCGGCCTGGACGTTGATTACAATGATCGTGACGGTATTCCCTCCATTGTTTTCTGGGACAATGCGGCGACTGCAGTAGACGAATCGGATATGGCGGCCGTTGCGAACTGGAATGCCTCAACCATTTATGACAATGGTGGTGGTAATACCGGTGACTCGACAACCTTTACATTTGACGCTGAGTGGGAGCTTGACGGAAGCTTTATCAACACTATCAAGGTGGGCGGGCGTTATGAAAACAGAGGTGCGCAAGAATTTACCCGCGGCCAGGATGCGTCCCCTGCCAATGCGACAACCGTCTCAATGTTGATGCAGCAATTGACAGCAGCAGGCGCTAGCGGTGATGGATCCGGGTTGATCTTTACGGTTGAAGATTATTTTGCCGGTCGCGCTAATGTTTTCGATAGTTTCATCTCTGCAGACGGCTCTTATCTGCTCGACAACGCGGATGCTGTACGGGCTGTCTATGGTCTTGAAAAAGAAGAAGTCTACAAAACCTTTGATATCGACGAGACCTCCGCTGCTGCCTTTGTCACCAGTGAATTCCGCCTTGGTGACAGCATCAGTGGTGAACTTGGGGTCCGCTATGTTTCTTATGAACAGGACATGCAGTTTTGGGCGGAGCAAGCAGCTCAATCCAACACCTATGATTACAGCGAAGGCACCAATGAGACCGACAAGTTTCTGCCAAGCCTGGTCCTGAACTGGGATATTACTGCAGACCTCGTTGGTAGGTTGGCTTATACGCAGACATTGCGCATGCCCGAGTTTAACTCGCTGAATGCACAACGCTACTGGACTGACCCTTTAACGACTGTACCTTACGGAACCGGCACTGGCGGGAATCCCAACTTACAACCTACGGAATCTGCGAATTATGACCTTTCACTAGAATGGTACTTCGCCGAAGGCAGCTCCCTCTACGGGGCGGTATTTAAACGTGAATTAGAGGGTATGATACTTCCGGGATATAGCACAATTGTTCGAACAGGTACTGATGGTGTTACGAGACCTTACGTTTTAAACGCACCCATCAACGCCGGTGAAGGGGAACTGTCAGGTCTCGAAGTTGGCCTGGTTTATTTCCCAAATAACTTGCCCGAAACACTGGACGGCCTGGGCGTTCAGGCAAGCTTCACATTGCTGGATTCGTCACAACAGACACCGGTATTTAACGAAGATGGCAGCCGCAACGGTTACATTGAATCGAAGATGAGTGGCGTTTCCGACTCTTCTTACAGCATCGTTCTGGCGTATGACAGAAATACATTTGATGCGCGTTTGTCTTACGTGTGGCGCGAAGAGTTTTACACCGGCAACGAAGCGGCCATTTTCGCCAATCCAATTCAGTTCTGGAATCGTCCCGAACAGAGTCTGGACTTCCAGCTGAGTTACGACGTAACCGACAGTATCATGGTCACCTTTGATGCAACTAACCTGCTGGACGATGTGTACCAGAGCTACTATGGCGAGGGAAATCAAAACCTGTTCAACTTTGGCAATGGAATCTATTCCAAAACCTACGCACTGGGGATTCGGTATTCCATGTAAGTTGAGAAAAGGCATGTCAATAGCCTCCTTTTGGAGGCTTGTAACCCCACAAAACCTCACTTGCACAAAGTGGGGTTTTATTCGTTAGATACGCAAGAATTATTACTCGTCATTCACAATTTATATTGATATAAGAACATAAAACAAATAACAAAAGGAGCCCCCATGATCCAATTCAGCCCCCTGGACTGGTACGTCCTCGCCGGTTTTTTCATTCTCCTGCTCGGCATCGTTATCTGGTCGCTACGACAAAAGGAGGAAAATACTACAGATTATTTTCTCGCGGGTCGTAATGCCGGTTGGCTGGTGATTGGTTCATCGATCTTTGCATCCAATATCGGTTCGGAACATCTGGTCGGTTTATCCGGTGCCGGGATGCAGTCGGGGATGGCGATGGCGCATTGGGAGTTGCAGTCGTGGATTATTATCCTGCTCGGCTGGATCTTTGCGCCGTTTTATTGGAGCAGCAAGATTTATACGATGCCGGAATTTCTGGAGCGGCGTTATTCCACGCGTTCGCGAACCTTTCTTTCCATTATTTCGTTAATCAGTTACGTGTTAACCAAAGTTTCCGTCACCGTCTATGCCGGTGGTGTGGTGTTGAAAACCGTGCTGGGTATCGACAGCGTATTCGGCATCGATTTTTTCTGGATTGCCGCTTTGGGCTTGGTGTTGGTTACCGGTATTTACACTGTGCTGGGTGGTATGAAAGCCATTTTATGGACGTCGGTCATTCAAACACCGGTATTGATTCTGGGCTCACTGGTGATCCTCTACGTCGGCCTCGATATGGTGGGCGGTTTGGCCGAGCTTGAGCGCATCAACGGCGATCAAATGCATTTGATCCGTCCGGCGAGCGATCCGAATTTTCCCTGGCCCGGCGTGATCTTCGGTTCCATTATTATCGGCTTCTGGTATTGGTGTACGGACCAATACATCGTACAGCGCGTGCTGTCGGCCAAGGGTATTCAGGCGGCGCGACGCGGAACACTCTTTGCAGGTTATTTAAAACTGTTGCCGGTTTTTATCTTTTTGTTTCCCGGCATGATTGCGTTTGCCCTGAATGCCCAGGGAAAAATCCAGGTGGACAGTGCCGATCAGGCATTTGCGGTGCTGGTAACGGAATTATTACCAGCGGGTATTAAAGGTATTGTTATCGCCGGCTTGCTTGCGGCGCTGATGAGCTCTCTTGCATCGCTGTTTAATTCCTCAGCGACGTTATTCACCATCGATTTCTACAAAAAATATAAGCCCGCCGCAAGCGAAGCAAAATTACTACAAGTGGGGCGCATTGCCACCATCGTTGTGGTCGTGCTCGGCGTTGTGTGGATACCGGTAATGCAAATGGTATCCGGTGTGCTGTATGAATATTTGCAGTTGGTGCAGGCACTGATTGCACCGGGTATTGCGGCAGTATTTTTGTTGGGTGTCTTTTCCAAACGCATTACGCCCGCCGCCGGTTTTGTCGGGTTGGTTGCCGGGTTTGTGCTCGGCATGACGCGGTTGATATTAACCATCTTCAAAGATCAGCTTTCACCGGATGGTGTACTTTACAGCCTGGTGGCGATGAACTGGCTGTATTACTGCTCCGCGCTGTTTATCGTGATTGTGGCGATTGTGATCCTTACCAGTATGTTCACGCCACGCGCCAGCGATGAGCAATTAGCGGGCCTCACTTATTCGTCAATCAGCGCTGCGCAGCGCGCGGAAATCCGGGCGGGCATCGATAAGTGGGACATCATCCACACACTTATCATCCTCGGTATTACTGCCGCCATTTATATCCGCTTCTGGTAAATAAAAAAGCTCGCGCGGGTAAATCCCGGGCGAGCTGCAAGTGGTATCAGGTAGATAATTAGGAGAGCTACCAAATATACCGACGATAAAACGGAGGCTCATGAACGGCTTCGTTCATTTGTATTATTATATATCAAATATAATACTTTGCCAGCGTTTTTCGGCGGATCAAAAAAACAAAGCACCGCCGGGGCCGGCAGTGCTTTGGGGGATACGAAAATGCAGTGTTATTTTTTAGCGTCAGGCTGGCGTAATCGCAGCCGCGCTTTGTCAGCTTGTCCTAGCCATTACTTCTGGCTTTGAAAGCACGAACCACAACGTTGAAATCTTCCGCAAATTGTTTCAGGTTATCCAGTTCCTGCTTTTCTTCTCCACGGGAGAGTTTGGCGCAGGACAGATAATCTTCATAGGCTTTTACGTAAGCTTTCACTTCGTTGTTGGCTTTTACCATCTGCGCGGTAACAACGGTTTCCGCATCGGGAATTTCCGGCTTGGCTGCAGGCTTGTCACAGGCCAGCGTAGGAAGTGCGAATAAAGATGCATAGCAGATTGCAATAAGAAGTAATGTTTTCTTCATGAAGGTTAATCTCATAATGGTCAATTGACTGCGTTATGACAAGGGTTGGACATTGAATCGCGGTTTCATATCACTCCCTGCTGGTTCGGTCCTTTTTGGTTTCATCCCGTTCTTTAAATTCGCGGTTTTTTTCCCATTCGATTCACTTAAAAAAATCGTTTCAAACGATTCACGGTTGAAAATCTGCTCACGCAAATCGTCAACCGTGCATCAGGTCATTATTGAAAAATATCTCCGGTAGATTTCAACAATAACCTAAATTTTGAAACGACCCACAAGCTCGGCCATCCGCGCGGCCATATCGGCCAGGTGTTCAGTGTTGGAGGTAATCCTCACTGAACTCTCGGCAGTATTGGTCGCTACGGAAGAGATCCGATCTATATTGTGTTCTATTTGCCGCGTGGCAGCACTTTGCTGCTCGGACGCAGCGGCAATCTGGTTAGTCCGGTCACGAATGACGCTGACAATCTCGGTAATATGTTCGAGGGAGCTGCTGGCTTCACTGGCTTGTTGCACCGAGGAATTGGCCTGCGCCGTACCGGCTGACATCATCTCCACCGCTTCGTGGGAACCGGACTGCAAGCGCTCGATCATCTCGCGGATTTCCGTAGTAGAGCTTTGCGTGCGCGATGCCAGGGTACGCACTTCATCCGCTACTACCGCAAAGCCGCGCCCCTGCTCACCGGCACGCGCGGCTTCAATGGCCGCGTTTAAGGCGAGTAAATTGGTTTGCTCGGCAACACCGCGAATCACATCCAGCACAGAACCGATACTGACGGTTTCCTTGCGCAGACGGTCAATCACTTCGGCCGCGGTTTTGATTTCTTCCGACAGGTTTTTAATCTGGCCCATGGTGTTGGTCACGATGGTTTTACCGGATGACGCTGCACCGTCTGCCTGCATGGATTTGTCGGCGGTTTCGGTCACGCTGACCGTCACGTTTTGCACCACGCTGGCCATTTCTTTTACAGCCACCACGATTTGCTGGATTTCCGATTGCTGGGTTTTGATTTCGCGTTCGTTTTCCCGCGAAAGGCTGGACAGCACGGCGGCGTTGCCACTGACTTCCTGTGCTGTTTCCGCCACGCTGGCGATAATCGTATGCAGGCGCTCGACAAAAGTATTGAAACACTGCGCCAATTCGGAAATTTCGTCTGTGCCGGTAACCGGTAAACGACGGGTCAGGTCACCCTCACCCTCGGAAATATCGCGCAGCGCACGCACAACGTTATTCACCGGTTTAACAATACTTAATTGCACCGCGTAAGCGAGTGATGCTGCGATAACACTGATGATCACAATCACCAACAGCGCATAACTCAGCGCTTCGGTAACAATCTGATCAACTTCCGACATATCCACCCGCAAGGTGATGGTGCCGATACGCGAACCTTCCGACTCAATGGCTTCAGTAATCACCACCACGTTGTCCTGGTAAACCACCTCAACTGCACCGGGAGTTGAAGGCATTCCCGCCGGTAATTCTTTTGCGTCCGAACCTTTTGCGTACCAGGCGAAAGGTTTATTGCCGTTGTAAATCACCGCGCTCAGCACGCGCGGGCTGACCCGCAAGGCACCCAGTGAAGCCGTTACGGTCATGCTGTCATCAAAGGTCATGGCGCCGATGCTGGACTCGCCGAGCACCTGTGCAAGGGTACGGGTATCGTTGACAATCGTTTTTTCGGTCGTGGCCAGACCGGACCGAACCGTCACCACGGTCGTAACGATCACCGCTGCCACGCAGGTGAGCGTCACGCTTAATAAGATCTTCCACTTGAGCGATAAATTATTCACACGAGCCTCATTTTTATCCCGTGGGTGAACAAACAGTTCCCCCACAAATACCTTACAGGTTTCATTAGGTTAGCAGAGGGATGTGAAATTGCACGCACTTTTTGGCGTATTTTTCGTCAATTGAGCGTTAAGAAAGGTTGATATAACGCCCCACCCTGTTTGAGCGAAGCGCTTGATTTTTAAGGAATAACAGCGGGTAAAAAAGCGGCAGGGTTTGCCGCTTTTCAATCTTCGATAACCGAAGGACGACCGAACACCGGCATCCCTTCGGCATCCCAACGTAAGGGTTTAACAAAGGTATGACGGTCCGGGTTCCACAGGGGATCACCCTCAATTTCGGTGTAGGTGCGCGCGTGATATACCAGCATCACCGTCTGACCATCTTCACCCAGCGTAAAACTGTTGTGGCCCGGACCGTAGATGCCGTGTTCATAGCAAGTCTTCAGCACCGGCTCTGGCGATTTGTGCCAACTGGCCGGGTCCAGCAGGTCGGCATTTTCATCCGCCCACAATAAACCCATTGCATAGTTCTCATCGGTGGCGCTGGCTGAATAACTGATAAAGATACGCCCACCGCGCTTAACCACCGATGGTCCTTCATTGACCCAGAAGCCGCGAATCTCCCAGTCAAATTCTGGCTTGCTCAGCATCACCGGCGCCGCCGCCAACTGCCAGGGCGTCTTCATGGGGGCAATATAAAGATTGGAGTTGCCCTTAATGGCGTTGTCTTTTTGAGCCCATAAATAATAGAGCACGCCTTTGTGAGTAAAGGTGGTGGCGTCAAGACAAAAAGTGTCGATGCCGCTGTCCACCTGCCCCATAAATTCCCATTCACCCTCCAGCGGATTGGCCGCACTATTGCGAATGGCGTACATGCGGTGCTGGAAGAGCTTGTCTTTAATCTCCCGGCTTGGCGCTGCCGCAAAATAAACGTACCAGGCAGACTCACCGGATTGTGGGTCTTTATTGAAATGAATTTCCGGTGCCCAGATCAGTTCGCTGTACGGGCCGGTGTCCGGCTTGTGCCAGGCGTCCACTGTTTTCGCCGTGGCCAGTTCCGCAATGGTTTTTGCCCGGCGCAACTCAATGCGGTCATAAGCAGGCACTGACGCGGTGAAATAATAAAAACCATCCGTGTGTTTGTAGATGAAAGGGTCGGCACGTTGTTCAATCAGTGGTATTAATACCTGGCTCACGTTCATTCTCCAAGAGGATTTAAATGGGGGCAGATTCGCTGCGCGCGACGGTCGCATTAGCGTCGTCAGCGGACTTTTCATGCGGCGGCTTTTGCGCAAGCATCTGGTGGTAATAATTGTCGGTGATACGGTATTTGAACATCACCAGACCCATCAGCGCATGAAAGCCACCCGCGATAACCGTCAACATTAAAGCGATGCCGGTCAAAGCAAATTCGGTTTGGGTTTCCCCCGCCTGATAACCGAAATAGGTTAACAGCACACCCGTTAGAAAACCCGCGAGACCGGCCCCCGCTTTTTGGCAGAAAGAAATACCACCAAAGGCCAAACCGGACACCCGCTTGCCATTTTTTACCTCACCGTAGTCAACCGCTTCTGCAATGGCGGACCAGAAAATCGGTGCATGCAGGTCCACGACAAACGACAGCAAGATATATAAAGCAAATGCCAACACAATATCGCCCGGCGAGACAGCAAAGAACATCACCACACTCAGCAACGCCACCAGCAGTTGCGACCAGCGGAACAAATTGACTTTGCAGAAGCTTTTGGTAATCCAGGTAGACGCCACCATGGATACGATGGATGCTGCAATACCCGCACTGGTAAAACTCGCGGCGAGGGATTCATCGCCACCGAGATAATAAATCGCATAGTAAAACGCGACGCTGCCACGCAATGCATAACCCAGGGTACCCAATACACAACAGGCACATAACACCAGCCACTGATCATTCTTCAGGAGCAACTTAAGTTGCTCGCCCAGCGGTTTTTTATCCACGACGTGCTCAACCCGTTCGCGGGTGGTAAAAAAGCAGAACAGCAGCAACAGCACACCGACAAAGGACATAAAGCCCATGGCGAGCTGATAACCTTTGGCCGGATTATCACCGCCCCACATCAATGCCAAAGGCGGTACAGACGCGACAATAACGACGTTGGCAATCTTGGCAAAAAACATCCGGTAACCATTGGCCGACAACCGCTCTTGCGGGTCAGAGGTTAATACCCCGATGTAGGAAATATAAGGAATCGCCACGCCGGTAAACATCAGGGTCGCAAACAGGTACGTGACGTAAGCCCATACCAGCTTGGCGTTGTAGGAAAAATCCGGTGTTGTAAATAGCAGAAAGACCGCGAAACCATAAGGAATGGCGAGGTATAAAAAATAGGGACGGAAACGGCCGAGGCGCGATTTGTATTTGTCGGTAATCAAACCCATCAGCGGATCGCTGAGTGCGTCGATAAACCGCGCAGCCAAAAATAAGGTCCCTACATGGACTGGCTTTAAGCCAAAGATATCCGTATAGAAATATTGCATGAAATAAAACATCGCCGCGATCATGACATTCACGGCCATATCGCCTGCACCAAAACCGATTTTCTCGGTGATCGATAATTTTTGTGTTTGCATTATTATTGTTACCTTATTATGGCTATCAGGCTATTTCTGAAACGCATCGTGTGTGTTTGCAGAAATCTCCAGGTTGATTATCGGGGCAAAAAAACCGGCCCTGGTGCAGTTAGCGCGCCTGCGTTTCCGCAGGCATGTCAATTCCGTTACAGGAAATAATCATTTTCTATTTGTAAAACGGCCAATACATCGATGGCCTCCATCCCGGCGTTACGTGCCGCCAGCAAGCCCATTTGCGCATCCTCAAACACCACACAGCGCTTCGGATCTGCATTTAATAATTCAGCACAACGCAAAAATGTATCCGGTGCCGGCTTGGGATGATTCACTTGATCCGCACCGACAACCACATCAATGTATTGATCAAGCCCGCATAATCTTAAAATAGTTTCTGCTTCCGCCGTATAAGCGCCGGTTCCCACTGCCATCGGCTTTTTGCCGTGGTATTTTTTTACAATGTCTAACAAGGCCGTGGGCTTTACGTATTTGTGCATGTGTTCGCGCACAAAGGCTTCTTTAAATTCATTCATCTCAATCGTGGTAGCGCTGACCTCACAGTTGAATTTTTCGATCAACAATTCCAGCGTGCCTTTGGTGGGAACACCGGCGAGTGAGCGCATATAGGGGCGGTCGATGGGGATGGCGAAACGGGTAAGGGTTTCGGTCCAGGCAACTTCGTGTAACTGCCCGCTATCTACCAGGGTGCCGTCCATGTCGAAAATCAGTGCGTCAAAGTGGTCGTACATACATTTTTTCTCGCTGGGTAAAAGCAGCGATTAGAGCATAGGGGGTGGAGTTGGCCCAAATTTTTTTGGTGTTAAGTGGTATCGGGTACCTTCAGGCGAGACACGCCGTGAATACTTCCCTGTAGGCTCAGCAGCGACGTCCTGTCGCTGATGGTCCCGCCTGAAGGTACCCGATACCACCTGCAAGTTTTTCGCAGGGATTTGGGTTCTTTAAAAGCAGAGTTCTTCGAAACTCTTAACAAGATTCAGGAAGTTTCAATTGCTTTATGTGAAATTTAATCCGTGCGCAACAATGAATTTTTTGCCAATTTTGGGCATCGCGTCGGATTACGCCGCTGTGCGGCTAATCCGACCTACGTCGGGGTGACGAAAAACTTGCCGGGGTGGTTGGGTGAAGGGGTGTGAGACCATCAGCGGCATGGACGACCCACATGGATGTGGGAAGTTTCCCGAAGCGCCGGGAGCGCGTAGGGATGCCGCTGTTGAGCCTACAAGGATGTATCCACGGCGTGTCTCACACCCCTTCACCCAACCACCCACCACACCAATCAATCACCACCAAATCAAACACCCTGACTCAAATGGTAAAACGCCGCGTTATGACGCAATTCGGTTTTCAAATTACGCACGGTGGTATCCGCACCAATCACAATCGCTTCGATACCCGCCATCTCCGCCAGATCAACCGCTTCATCCGCCGTAATACCTTGGGTATAAGCACTGTGATGCGCACCGCCAGCGTGAATCCAGGAAGCCGCTGCAACTTCAAGATTCGGGCGCGGTTCCCACAGGGCTTTTGCCACTGGCAGGTTGGGCAATTCTTGTGGCGGGTTCACGGTATCCACTTCATTGATAATCATGCGGAAGCGGGTACCCAGGTCAATCACAGAAATACACAGGGCCGGGCCGGGTTTGCCGGTGAAGATCAGGCGTGCGATGTCATTGCGACAACCGATGGTGTGCAGGTGCACTTCCAGTTTCGGTTTTTCCGCGGCAATAGACGGACAAACTTCCAACATATGCGCGCCCAACACCTGATCCGGTGCGCCGAAGTGATAGGTGTAATCTTCCATAAACGAAGAACCACCTGCGCGACCTTTGGACATCACTTTAGCGATGCGCACCATGGCGGCGGTTTTCCAATCGCCTTCACCACCGTAACCAAAACCGGCGGCCATCAAACGCTGGGTTGCCAGGCCGGGCAAGTTGGTCAAGCCGGTTAAATTTTCAAAGCAGTTGGTGAATGCACCGAAGCCGCCTTCGGTTAAAAATTTCAGCATGCCCAATTCCAGACGTGCTTCGTTTTTCAGCATCTGGAATTGATGTTCATCATCAAACACTGCGGGCGACACATCGTACTCTGCGCGATAGATATCGATTTGCTTGGCCACTTCTTCATCGGTTACCGCATCGACCACTTTTTGCAGATCACCCAAACCGTAAGCATGTACTTCGTAACCAAACTGGATTTGTGCGGAGACTTTGTCGCCGTCAGTCACAGCCACTTGCCGCATGTTGTCACCGAAGCGCGCCACTTTCAGGTTGTGGCTTTCATGCCAGCCCATGGCAACGCGACACCAGCTATCGATTTGTTTTTGTACCGAATCAGTTGACCAGTGACCCACCACCACTTTGCGATCCTGACGCAAACGCGTGCTGACGTGACCGAACTCGCGGTCGCCGTGGGCGCTCTGGTTCAGGTTCATAAAGTGCATGTTGATCTCAGCAAACGGCAGCTCGGCGTTAAACTGCGTGTGCAAATGCATGTAGGGTTTGTTGAGCGCTTTCAATCCGGAAATCCACATCTTCGCCGGAGAAAAGGTGTGCATCCACAGGATCAGGCCCACACAGTTTTCATCGCTGTTGGCCCGCTGGCACACCGACAGAATCTCGCCGGGAGATTTAACCGTGTCCTGCGCGACGATCTTGATTGAAATCTTGTCCGAGGCAGTCAATGACTCGGCAATCTTTTGGCTGTTTTCAGCCACTTGCTTCAGCACGCCGGGGCCGTACAGGTGTTGGGAACCGGTGACCAGCCACACTTCTTTATCGCCGTAAATCTTCATTACTGATTCCTCAAAAATAACGTTGGTGTTTTGTCAGTTTGTTACGTCGCCTGCACACGGGCAGACCTGTTGCGTAAATCTTTATTTCGATTGGCCGTAGTAAGCATTCTTGCCGTGCTTGCGCAGGTAATGTTTATCGACAATGCCCTGCTTTAACGGCGCGACTTGTTGGTCCAGGGTTTTGGTGAGATACGCCATGCGCGCAATCTCTTCCAGAATAACCGCGTGGTAAACCGCTTCCGCCGCGTTCTTGCCCCAGGTAAATGGCGCGTGCCCCGCGACGATCACCATCGGCACCTCCACCGGGCTGCGTTCTTTGAAACAATCGGTAATTTGCACACCGGTTTCTTCTTCGTAATCGCGCGTAATTTGTTCATCGCTCATCACCGCCGTGCACGGGATTTCGCCGTAGGCATAATCCGCATGAGTCGTGCCGTAACAGGGAATACCCTGCTGGGTTTGCGCCCAGGCGGTGGCGTAGGTTGAGTGGGTGTGGGTAACACCCCCAATGGTGTCAAAATGGCGATACAAATGTGTATGGGTTTTGGTGTCGGACGACGGACGCAACTTACCTTCAACAATGTTGTTGTCCAGGTCGACAACCACCATGTCATCCACGGTTAATTTTTCGTAAGCCACGCCACTGGGTTTGATCGCAATCACGCCTTTATCACGATCAATCTGCGATACATTACCCCAGGTGTACACCACCAGATTGCGTCGCTGTAATTCCATATTGGCTTCGTAGGCGGCACGTTTTAATTCTTGATAACTCATGACGCATCTCCTGACGCATTCCCGCTCACAAATGCACCGAGCTGCTGGTATTTTTGATACAGGCTTGCGTAAACTTTTGCGTTGGCAGCATCCGGCTGGTAGGTTTTGCACACCGGCGATGCCATGGCTTTTTGCGCGCTGGCCACGTCGGGATACACACCACCCACCGTCGCGGCAAAAATCGCCGCACCCAACGCACAACTTTGTTCGCTCTCCAGCACATCGATAGGACAGTTCCACACATCGGCGCACACTTGCATAACAAAATCGGATTTCTTGGAGATACCGCCGATCACCACGACGGAGTCAATCGCCACGCCTTCTGATTTAAACCGCTCGATAATGGCGCGCGCACCGAATGCCGTTGCTTCTACCAATGCACGAAAGATATGCGGCGCCTGGCTGCCCATCTTTAAACCGGTAATGGCCATGGATAGGGTCTGATCAGCATCCGGCGTGCGACGGCCGTTTACCCAATCCAGCGCGGTAATGCCGGTTTCACCTGCGGGGATTTTGCTGGCGGCGTCACCGAGCATACGCAGCGTGTTGTCTTCCAGATCCTGAATCAGCGTAGCTTTGGTCGTGTCATCCACAGCGGTGGATTGTTGCAGCACATTGATCGCCGGCCACATTAATACATTGCGGAACCAGGCATATAAATCGCCGAACGCGGACTGTCCCGCTTCAAGGCCCACCATACCCGGCATCACCGAACCGTCCACCTGGCCGCAGATACCGCGAATACATTTTTCGCCGATATCTGCATAACTCGCGACGGTAATGTCACACGTCGAGGTGCCCATAATCTTGGTCAGTACACCAGGTTTGACATTGGCCGCCACCGCGCCCATATGGCAATCGAACGCGCTGAAGCCGACCGGAATACCCGCCGGCAAACCCAACTTGTCGGCCCAGGCTGCGGTGAGTGGACCCACCGCCTGATCAGATGCAAACGTCTCTTTCGGCAAACGGTCACGCAGGCCATCCAGCAACGGATCAATGCCCACAAAAAATTCATTGGGCGGATAACCACCCCAGCTCTCATGCCACATCACTTTGTGGCCGGTCGCGCACCGGCCCATGCGCAGTCTGGTCGGATGAGTGGTGTCGGTCAGCACCGCCGACATCCAGTCGCAATGCTCAACCCAGTAATAAGTCGCCGCGCGCACCGCTGCGTCTTCGCGCAGCACATGCAACGCCTTCGCCCAAAACCATTCGGACGAATAAATACCGCCTTCGTATTTCAAATAATTCACCGGCGCCTTATTGGCCGCAGCGGTAATTTCCTGCGCTTCTCTGATGGCGGTGTGATCCTTCCACAACACAAACATCGCGTTGGGGTTGTCGGCAAACTCAGGCTTCAGCGCCAGCGCAACGCCCTCCGCGTCCACCGCCACCGGCGTTGAACCCGTGGTATCAAAACTGATGCCCACGACCTGCGTCGCCGCACCGGCGGGCGCCTTGGCCCATAAACCCCGCACAACCGCTTCCAGGCTTTCGAGGTAATCCAGAGGATGCTGCCGGAACTGATCTTTCGCCGGTACGCAATACAAACCCTTCTTCCAGCGCGGGTAATACACCACGTTGGTGGCCACTTCCGCACCTGTGTGGGCATCGACTAACAGGGCTCTAACCGAATCCGAGCCGTAATCCAGGCCCAGGGCATAAGACGTCATATATCACCATTCTTGGACAGGCTGAGCCAAAAGGAACCGAAGGCCTCAGCGATTTATCTATATTGTATGATAATATTATTCAAAGAAAGCAGCATTTGTCAATGGGATGAAGAACACCGAGATAGAAATAGTCAAATATACCTCTAGTTATTTGTCCCATGCGAGCTTGGCATTACGGCATGGATTTCGAACCCCCCAATTCATGGATGAATTGAGGGAGCTACAGGGACGATTCATTCGCCACATCCCTGTGGCTCACCCTGCGGGCAGCTTCGCTGTGCAAATTGTCGATCCTGCCAATTTGTTATGCGTTTTCGAAATCCATGCCCTAATGACAAGCGGACTAAGATGCACTAGCGAGATATAAAAAAACGGCCAGTAAGGGGGCTGGCCGTGAAGTGAAGATGCAGTGGAAATACCGACTGCGAACACCAACTAACAAAACAAAAAAACATTGAAACAGCGGAGAAAATAGAGAGAAACTACTTAACCGGTGCAACTCCTTCCGTCGTCATAACAATGCGCTTGATCATACCGTCCGGGTTGTAATGCAGATCATCAATAGCTACCGAACGCCGGAAGCTGCCGCCATCGGGCACATGGCCGCCGGTGTGATAAATAAAGAACGAACGACCTTTAAATTCAATAATGGACTGATGGTTGGTATTGGAGTTACCCGCCAGCTCATTCAGGATGCCCTTGTACTCCCAAGGCCCCGTGATGCTCTTGCTCATGGCATAACCAATCTTTTCCGGAAAGCCCATGGCATACGTCAGGTAGTAATATTCGCCGTGCTTATGTGCCCACAGCGCCTCGGTAAAATTCGGCAATCCCTCAATGGCGTGGATCGGCCCATCCAGTTCAATCATGTTGTCTTTCAACTTGGCATAACGCGGCTTGGTGTTGCCCCAGAACAAATATGCTTGGCCGTCATCATCGATAAACGCCGCCGGATCCAGATCATCCCAATCAATCTTGGTATCGGTGGTCATGTCGTTGCTGACCAGCGCCTTACCCAAGGCATCTTTAAATGGCCCGAGCGGGCTATCAGCCACCGCCACCCCAATCGCAAAACCATTGATGGTCGCGTGACGCACCGTCACATACCAATAAAACTTGCCACCCTTCTCAATCACATGAGCCGCCCAGGCATCACCCTTGGCCCACTTGAAATCCTTCACCGACAACTTCGGCCCATGCTCCTTCCAATTCACCATATCGGTAGACGAAAACACCAGCCACTTATGCATCTCATAAAACTTCGTATTGTCTTTAGCCTCATCATGGCCGGTGTACAGGTATACGGTACCGTCATGCACCATGGCAGCCGGGTCGGCGGTAAGCACATCTTTAAAGATCGGATTGTCCGCCTGGGCGGTGGAAGCCCCTACCAGAATCAAGGGTAAAAGCGCGCGACGCGCAAAAGAACGGATAACAGACATAGGTTAGATCCTGCTCGTTATGATTATTAATCAGTAATATTGTATTACAATATAATAAAAGCACAAAGAGGATCAAGTTAAAAATAGGGGAAAGGGGAAAGGGGAAAGGGGAAAGTATTAATTATTTTTTAAGGTTTAAGTTCGGGCAAGAATGCTGTCGTTTTGCACAATTCGAGTTTGGCGTTGGGGTAGTGGTTTCGAAACCCTCAAGTCAGGGACGACTTGAGGGAGCTACAGGGACGTATTCATGCGTTTTCGAAACCACTACCCCAACGACAAACGTCTTCGAGAGGTAATCTGGAAAACTTCGATCTATGACTTCCGATAAGGCTCAATCGTCAAAATTCGCCCTTGGTCATCGTACTTCAACTCCGTCATCTTCACCGACCGCAGATGTGTCACACCACCGGACAAGATGGAGTCGTGGTAGAACAAATACCACTTGCCTTCAAACTCACAAATCGAATGATGCGTCGTCCAGCCCACTACCGGGGTGAGAATCTGGCCCTGGTAGGTGAAGGGTCCGTAGGGGTTATCGCTGGTGGCGTAACACAAAAAGTGGGTGTCGCCGGTGGAATAAGAGAGGTAATACTTGCCCTGGTACTTATGCATCCAGGGGCCTTCAAAATAGCGACGTGCGTTGTCGCCAGCCAATAAAGGCTTGCCCTGTTCGTCCAGAATCACCACCTCGCGCGGGGTCTCGGCGAACTGTTTCATATCCGCAGACAAACGTGCGACGCGCGGACCTAAAGCCGGTTCATGGGCGGCAGGTTCCTGATAATCCGGGCTGTAGGTATTGTCGCGGTAGCATTGTAATTGCCCGCCCCAGATACCGCCGAAGTAGATGTAGTGTTCGCCGTCATCGTCCCGGTAGACTGCCGGGTCAATGGAGTAGCTGCCTTCGATGGCTTCCGGCTCCGCCTTGAAGGGGCCGGCGGGGTGGTCGCCGATGGCGACACCAATCTGGAACAGGCCATTGGCGCGTTTGGCAGGGAAGTAAAGATAGTATTTGCCGTCTTTGGTGGCCGCATCCGGTGCCCACATTTGCCGCTCGGCCCAGGGCACATCTTTCACATGCAGTGCTACACCGCAGTCTTCCGCCTTGCTGTCGGGGCCGTCCATCCGCAGAACGTGGTAATCCTCCATACCGAAGTGGTCACCGTTGTCGTTGAACGGAATGCCGGCATCAATATCGTGGGACGGGTAGATATAAAGCTTGCCGTCAAACACGTGGGCCGAAGGGTCAGCGGTGTAGATATGGGTGACCAACGGCTGTGAAATCGCCTTGGCGGCCAGGGCCTGATAATCCTGATTGTCATCGGACATGATTAGCTCTCCAGTTATTGCGTCTTGGCACCGGCCAGGCGACGCGCGGCCAGGTCGGCTTCAATCTTGAGTTCGAGGGGTTTGTTGATGGCGTAGAAGAACATGCAACCCGCCGCCAGGAAGAACGGCAAGGAGGCATAGATACTGACGGCCATTTGAATCCCGCCAATGGTTTCCGGGGCCTGCTCCGCCAGGGATGCGTTATAGCCGTACATGGCCAGGATGCCGGACACCAGCGAGCTGCCGATGGTCAGGCCGCCCTTGAGGCCAAGGATCATCGCGGAAAACACAATCGCGGTCGCGCGACGGTTGTTCTTCCATTCCGAATAGTCCGCCACGTCCGCAATCATCGCCCACAACAGGGGAATAGTGATGCCGTAGAAGAACCCATGCAGCACTTGGGAGATAAAGATGATCCCGATGCTGTCCGGCGGGAAGAAATAAAAGATCGCGATAAAAATCGTCGAAATAAACAAGGCCACGCCAAACACATTGCGCTTGCCGAATTTATCCGCCAGGCGTTTGGAGAAGCCGATACCGATAATCATCATGATGATGCCGCACGCGTTAAACAGGCTGAACGCCGAGGTGGGGGCATCTTCCGGCCAGGCAAATTCGGTCAGGCCCAGGCTGGTCAGCAGGCTGTTGAGCCCGGCAATAAAGCCGTTAAAGCCGATGTTTTGCAGGAAGCTCGCCAGATGGGGCTCGCTGAGGTAATTCTGGAAGTAGTAGATATACATACCGCCTTTCAGCGGCAGGGTGATAAAGACCAGCACGGTCACAATCAACATCACCAGCCAGGGCAGGTTCCTGACCAGGTCAGACAAGTCCTGGCCCACCGTATTGCGCGACTCCACCACGGGTAAGACCCGCTCGCGCGTGGTCAGGAAGGTGATGAGGAAAAAGATGGTCCCGGTGATCGAGAAGAACAGCATGGCTTTCTCGAAGCCCAGCGCCTTGTCGCCACCGCCGAGGATCAATACCAACGGCAACAGCAGCACCTGGATAATAAACTGCGCCACCATCACCGCCACAAAGCGGTAGGACGACAGGCTATTGCGATCCGCCATGCTGCCGGTCAGCACACCACTCAGGGCAGAGTAAGGCAGGTTGTTAGCGGCATAGATCAGCAGCAAGAGGATGTAAGTAGCATAGGCATAGGCCACCTTGCCGCCCTCACTGAAGTTGGGCGTGCTAAAGGCCAGCAAGGCCAGGCCACCAAAGGGAATGGCGGTCCACAGCACCCAGGGGCGGAATTTCCCCCAGCGGGTCGAGGTGCGGTCAGCAATAATCCCCATCACCGGCGTGAATAAAGCACCGACAATACCGCCGATAGCGGTAATCCCGGCCGCCTGTGCCGGCGGAATGCCGTACACATCGGTGTAGAAGAAGGCGATAAAGGTAACAAGGGTTTGGAAGATCAGGTTGGCCGCCAGGTCACCCAGGCTATAACCAATCTTCTCTGTCACGGACAGTCTTTGCGAGTTGGTAGTCATAGATCAGTTTTCTTATGTATTGTGGAGCTACTGTATAGAGCTGAAGGGTATCGGGGATACCGGTCAAGGGGGCTGGCACCAACCCACTTATAGTCTAGATGACAAACATACCCTTAAATATACGAGAATGCCAGTGGTGAAGCTATCCAGGCGGGCTGTTTACGCGTCTCAACGCTCAATCTTATAGACCATATCGATGCTCTGTGCCTCACCGGATGTGGCTTCAAGACGCAAACGGTCGGTCATCTGGTACTCCATCTCCACGCTGAATGCCTGATCAAACAGGCCGACCACGTAGCGCACAAACAGGCGGGGACTGAGGTATTTACCGACGGAGAGGGAGCTTTGCTCCAGCCCATCGTCGGATCGGATGGTGAGTTCATCGACATGCAAGGTGCGCGCGATTTCCTCCTGGATACCCGGCCCACTGCTCATGCCCAGCCCGCTGACAGCGCTGAGTAACATGTAGGCATCGGCGGCGGAAGCCTCCGACAGCGGCTTGCCGGTGAGCAGGATGGCCATGGCCTGGCTGTCATTTAAATCACCTGCTCTGTCCCTAATCACGCTGTTAGGTTGTTGCAGAGTGCCGTCGATTTGTAGTTCAACCGTGTATTCGGGCGTCTCGCGCACCGCCAGGATATCCAGGCCGGGGTTGTCGTAAGGCCCCTGAAACAGCAGCCGCCCGCGCTCAATCTCCAGTTCCTGGCCGTAGGCCTTGTAGATTCCGTCCACCACGCTGACATAGCCGGTGGTCAGCAGCGCCCGCGGTGGTGATTGCAGGATGTTGATTTTCCCCACCAGCTTGCTGTCCAGGCCGAAGCCGTTGAAACGCACATCATCACCGATCTCCAGGTCCAGATTGATGAACACCGGGATACCCGCCACCACGGTTTCATCACCGTTCTCGTCGTCGATAATCACAACATCCTTGGACACCCGGGTGGCGCTGGCCGGCAGTGTCTTTATCTCGGCCCGGGCGTAGGGAATGCGGGTGGCACCCTGGATACGGATGGCCTCGCTGCTGGCGGACAGATCAATCCTGGGGCTGATGTTGGCCTTTAACTGTTGCTGTTGCAGCACCTGGAAATTCTCACCGGTGACATTGCCCTGCAACTGCCAGTTTTCACTGCCCAGGTTATTCAGGTCGCCCGTGACCCGGAGCTGACCGGGGCCGGAGGTTGCCGAGGCCTGCAGATCAATATTGCCGCCACGCTGGCTTTGCAGGCGCGCCGTCACTGCCGTCAACTCCACCCCCAGGCGCGGCACCTTGGCGGCGCCATCCACCAGGTTCAACTGGCCGATCACATCCGGTTGCTGCAGCTTGCCGCTGACCTGCACGTCTGCCGCCAGGCGGCCCTGCACATCATCCGCCAAGGGAATCAGCGCCTCCAGAGGCGCCAGATCGGTAAAGTTTGCGGTGATCTCACCGGCAATATTGTCCTGCAAAAAATCAATTTGGGTTGTTGCCCGCACATCACCGTAATTGGCCCAATCCATCACAAACAGCCCGTCCAACTTTTCGTCTTTCAGGTCAGCCGTCAGTTGCGCACTGTTCCAGGCATATACATTGGGTTCTTCGTCGGCGAACTGGTAGCGCAGCTCACCGTCGCGGGTTTGCAGGGTGAGTGCTGCGGTCATGCCGGTAAAGGCGGAGGTTTTATTGGGCTGAGTGGTATCCAGGCGAACATTCAGCTCGCCGTCCACCACACCGCCGAGGGTGACATCGGGTTTTAGCCAGGGCCGCGCCTGGCGCAAGGGTGCGGCAAACAGGCTGGCCTGCAATTGCACCCCGCTCTGCGCCTGCCATTCACCCTGAAGGCACAGTTGTGGCGTCTCAATGGCGGGATCGTCAATTACCCGGGCATCGTCAGCCACTGAATTATCGCCAGCGACCGGCTCACCCACGGCATCTCCGCCCCGGTTGGCATTGCCCCAGCGCACACGGGTGGTCAAGCACTGTTTGCCGATCCTGGCCTGCTGTGCATCCACCTGCATCCACTCGCTGCCGGTTAACCACCAGCGTGGGAGCTGTTCGGCATCAATCTCCAGTGAATCAAATTTGCCACGCCACTGGCCATCGCTGTATTGGCTTTGCAACGCAAAGGTCAAGCGCCCGAGGGCTTCACTATCCAGGTCGGCCTGCAACTGATGGCGCGCGAGGTTGCCGGAGCCATTGAGCTGCAATTGCTTGATCTCCTGTTGATTGATGCGCAGGTCCTGCGCCGTCAATGCCAGGGCATAGTCGCCCGCACCGGTACGTTCGAGTTGCAGATCCACCTCGTCGAGGGCATACCCCTGCCACTGCAGGTCCTTGCCCTGGGCTGTGGCTTCAATCCGCGGCTCGGTCAGGCTGCCCTGCAACCGTCCGGTGGTGGAGAGGGTGCCGGTAATACGCGGATCGATCTGGGTGAGCAGAGGCGCGTTGAGTTGCCATTGCAGATCAATCTGATCGCTGTAGCTACCGGACACCTGAATCTGGTTGGCCCCCAGGGTGAGACGCAACTGATCGCTGAACCAGCGTTGACCGTCGTAGCCGACATCCCCGCGACCGGTGGCTTCAAGGCCGCGCAGCTGGCCATTGAGCGCCAGTT
This sequence comes from Cellvibrio sp., assembly GCA_035490615.1. Taxonomy (GTDB): domain Bacteria; phylum Pseudomonadota; class Gammaproteobacteria; order Pseudomonadales; family Cellvibrionaceae; genus Cellvibrio. The sequence goes on along the minus strand of DATJLH010000110.1, from coordinate 28,944 downwards.
CGCTTACACGCACCGCAAGCGTTTTTTCTGCCTGATCAGCTGCCGCTGCGTAACCGCCGGTTGTCTTCAATGCCAGGCGCAGGTTGCCCGGCCATTCCGGCAGATAATGAGCCGGGTTCAGCTGTTCTGCCTCCAGCGCCAGATCCCAGCTTACTCCGGGCAGCCAGGTCACTGCGCCGCTCGTGGTTAAGGTCGCAGCCTGGGGCGCCAGGGCGTTGTCATCGAGGTTGATTTGTTGCAGGGTCAAGCCGGCAATAGCTACCTGTTTCAAGTCGCCACGTACATCGGCTTGCACGGCAAAATCACCCCAGGCTTCCTGGGTAACCTCGCCCTTGAGCAGCGCGTGATAATTGTCGTACCAACCGGATACATCCAGGGTGGCACTGCTGGTCGGTGGCGCAAGATTGGCGGGAAACCAGCGCGCCAATAACGTCTGGTCCTGCCATTCATTTTGCAATGTCACCTCAGGTGACTGACGCGGCTCGTCGTCCTCAGTCACCAGGTTGGGATGAAATGTCCCCGCGGAAGCAACCACAAAGGGGGTCGCGAGTTGGTGTTCAATCGCCAGTTCCTGAATGTCGCCGCGCACATCGCCGGCGCCGCTGAAGCGTATGGGATCTTCGTCAACGGCTGCGCGTGCCGGAAGGTCGTAATACCATGTGGCGTTCACATTGGCCGCGTAAGGAAAACGTAAGCCGATGCGCCCGGATACCTCTGCGCCGTAGCGCGGCGTTACCACCGCAAACTCATCCATGCGGAAATTAAATGTCCCGAGACTGAGCGATCCGCTGATGCTTTTCAGGTAAATCAGCGGCTGTTGGCCGCGCTGGATATAAATATCGCGCAACTGTACATCGCCCAGTTCGATCCGCACCGGCAGCGCAAAACTGGGCCATTCAAACGGCTCGGCCCGGGGCGCGTCGGTGGGTGGTGGCAAGATGATATTGATGTCCTTCGCCTCCAGCGACTGCACCGACACGGCACTGTATAGCAAGGCGAAAGGTTGCCAGCGAAAGGACACATCTTTGGCGCGGTAACGTTGGTGCAGCTGGCCTTCACGGCGCTGTTTGAAATCAAAAAATGTCACATCCAGGCCGGTGAGCAAATTGCCCTTGAGCTCACCCACCTCCAGGGTGCCGACCTGCTCCGGCAGCCACTGCACCAGCTTGCGCACGACCCAGCGGCTGCCGTCCTCCGTTGCAACAAGCGCACTGATGGATGCCAGGCTGGCCAATACCAACAGCAAAACACCGAGGGTGATGCGCTTCAGCCACCGGATAATCATAGATCCGGCCCCATGCTTAAATGCAGCGCCCAACCGCGACCTTCATCCAGGGCTTTGGCCACATCGATACGCACCGGACCGATGGGCGAAATCCACCGCACACCCAACCCGACGCTGCGCGCAAAGTCAAAATCAAAATCATCGCCGGCATTACCCTGATCGTAAAACGCGGCAATGGCCCATTTGGGACGCACCAGGTAATCGTATTCGACGCTGGTGACCAGCAGGTTGTTACCGCCGACAACTTCGCTGACAATTTCACCGTCCACTTCAACGTCTTCTTTTGGCCCCAACGATTCATAGTCATAACCCCGCACACTGGCGTCACCACCGGCAAAGAAACGTACCGATGCCGGCAGCTCTTTAAGTTCGTCGACTTCGGTCATACCCGCTTCCGCGCGCAACAGCAGCCGCCCCTTACCCAGGGGATGGATGTATTTGGCGCGGCCGTAAAGTTGTACAAAACTGGTACTGGAGCCGAGGGTTTCCGGTGAGCCCGACAGGCGCGTCAATAAATTCCAGCCGCGTCGCGGGTAGCTGGGATTGCCATCGTTTTCCGTACGAAAAACCGTGATGGAAGGAATCAATAAATGAGTACGCTGTTCGTCTTCACTACCCACGGCGGAATCTTCACGCTCGTAGTTCAATGCATAGGTATACAACCAGTCATTGTCTTCAAAGCGCGTGTAGCTGCTACCGACCTTGTACAAGTCACTGCGGCTGGACTCGGTGTTGGTGCGTTCGTAACCGGTATATACCTTGAGGTATTCATAGGCCGGCCGGGTCATGGGAATGTTGTAGGCCGTTTCAAAGGTTGAGGTCACTTCCGACAAGCTGAGGTCAGCGGTGAGCGAGTGGCCGCGACGGCTGATATAGCGATCCTCAAAGCCGAACAACAAGCGCGGCCCGGTGTCCGTCGCCACACCGGCACCCACGGAATAGCTGTAGCGTTTGCGCGCTTCCAGGGAAATATTGATCGGGACCGATTCGCCTTCAAGATTCTGCAAATCCGGCGCGATAGTCGATGTGCTGAAAAAGTTGCTGTTGTTGTACCGACTTTTTAATTCAAGCAGCTCTTCCGCGCTGTAATAATCACCCTCTTTGAACTCGATATAGCGCTGCACAAAACCGTCGTTAAGAATGTCCTGTTCAATATTGATAGTACCGATGCGGTAGCGCGGCCCGGTGTCGTACACCAATTCCACCACGGCGGCATTCTCACCGACATTGACTGCCACCCGCGCGTGCTGAAACTTACCGTCAAAATAGCCGCGATTGGCCGCGAGGGTGGTGAAACGATTTTTGAGGGTTTCATAACGGCCGTGATTCAGCTGATCACCTTTGGTGATGTCAGGTTTTTCCTGAATGCGCTGAAACGCCGGATCATTGACCCCATCACCGCTGATGACAATTCGCACTTCCTGCACCAGCACCGGATCACCGGGCGTGAGCGTAACCACCATATTCCAGCAGTCATCGGTGCGGGTTAATTCATGTTCAAAGGTCAGGTGGTAATAGCCGAGGGCTTGACCGGCAGCGGTAATTTCGCGCTCGGATTCGCGCAGCAGGGAACGCAAGCGCCAGGGCGGGGTATTACAGGCTTCGTCATACAGCGGCAAAAAATGGCGGACGTTTTCCCGCAGTGCTTCGCTGCCACCCTTGATCTCGATAGTCGGTTTGGGCTGGGCGGCCACCGTCAGGCTCCACCCGAGCGCGGAGAGCAGCGTGACAGGCAACAATAGGTTAGCGGGGAATCGCAGCAAGGTTTACATCCTACACAGTCAATTTACAACAAGGTCCTGACAACCATTAAAAAAACCCTGCATACAGCGGTTGAACGCCACCACCTCCGGGGATGACAACCGACCCTGAATATAGCCGTTACTTTACCGTTTTGACGGATATCCTCAAAGCACGCGCGCCGCGAAGGTGTTATTTTTTGTAAAACCTTTGCTGCGTAAAACCCGCGTTTAACCGTTATACTCAGCGCCGATTCAACAGCCCGGCAGGAACCCGATGCTCAGTTATCGTCATGCTTTTCACGCCGGCAATTTTGCCGATGTGCTTAAACACAGCGTGTGGTTGCACACATTGTCTTATCTGCAACAAAAAGATAAACCGCTCCGGATTATCGATACCCATGCCGGTGCCGGCGGTTACCACTTTGGTGGACACCAGCCCATCAGGAATCGTGAGTATGACAACGGAATCGGTCAATTGTGGCAAAAGGCGGATTTGCCGCCATTGCTCGCCACTTACGTAAAAGCCGTTCAAGCCTTTAATCCCGAGCAAACGCTCGCCCACTACCCTGGCTCGCCGTTGCTGGCCCAGGCGCTGCTGCGCCCGCAAGACCGTTTGTTTTTACACGAATTGCACAGTACCGATTGCCGCTTGCTGCGCGAAGCCATCGGTAAAGATCCGCGCGTCAAGATTCTTGAGGAAGACGGTTTCCAGGGGTTGCAAGCGCTGCTGCCGCCGCCGGACCGGCGCGGCCTGGTGTTGATCGACCCGTCCTACGAAATCAAGAGCGATTACCAGCATCTGGTCAGGCAGGTCATCAGCGCCCATCAACGTTTCGCTACCGGCACCTACCTGATCTGGTACCCGGTGGTGTTGCGCCAGCGCATTGACGAGATGGAAAGGGCGCTACAAAAAAGTGGCATTCGCAATATTCAACTGTTCGAATTCGGCATTGCGCCGGATCATCCCGACTATGGTATGAGTGCCAGCGGAATGATCGTAATCAATCCACCCTGGACCCTGTGGGCGGAGATGGAAGCTGCTTTGCCCTACCTTGCCGATCAGCTTGCAAAGCCGGGCGAGGGTCACTATCGTCAAGTGCAAGTGGTGCCGGAATAAATTCCTTTGTCAGCAGGTGATCCATGAAACTTTCCCTGAAAGCCGCGCTTTTCTCCGGACTGGTGTATCCCGGCGCAGGATTTTTTTTAATGAAGCGCTATTGGCTGGTTTTACTCTTCGCCCTGCCCGCTACCCTCGCCGTCGGTTACATCATGTACTACGTGATGCATGTTGCGCAGGTCATTGCCGAGCGCATCGTCAACGGCCAGATTCCCGCTGATATGTTGTCGATTCGCGCAGCCATCAACAAGGCCCTCGCCGCCGACAATCCCTGGTTGACTACCGCCAAGATTGCTTTCGTTATCTCCTGGCTGGGCAGTGTGCCTGTGTCTTATTGGTTGGGCGCACGCGCTGAAAAAAACACCGCGCTCGCGGCCACATCTCATTAAATTTTTTCTTGAGGTTTTCGTGCAGGCCACCTTAATCACGATCTGTTTGTTGACGTGCAGTAATGTATTCATGACCTTTGCCTGGTATGCGCACCTGAAAGAATTGAATCAAAAACCCTGGATCATCGCGGCATTGGTGAGCTGGGGTATCGCGTTGTTTGAATACCTTTTGCAGGTACCGGCGAACCGGATTGGTTACACGGTAATGAACGTCGGGCAGCTCAAGATTATGCAGGAAGTGATTACGTTGAGTGTGTTTGTGCCTTTTGCGGTGTATTACATGAAGGAGCCGTTGAAGCTGGATTATTTGTGGGCGGGGTTGTGTTTGTTGGGGGCGGTGTTTTTTATGTTTCGGGATAAGTTTACTGGGTAATTTTGAGCGTGCCGGATGGTGCGGGGAAGGGGTTGTGAGACACGCCGTGAACCCGGCCCCTATGCGCTCCCGGCGCTTCAGGACACTTCCCACATCCATGTGGGTCGTCCATGGGGGCTCATCACCGACATCCATGTCGGTGATGGTCTCACAACCCCTTCCCCGCACCATCTCCGAACAATGTGCCAAGAAACTGAATTATTGAAAGAATAAGTGCACTTAAAAATATTAAGTTGTGAGGTTTTTGATCCATTTGCGGGTGCGGATACGGCGGATAACGGGTAAAAATTTCAGGCCGTCTTCCAGGAACATGAGTGCGTACAAAATAACGAACCAGTAGTTGCCAAAGAACACGGCTGCCGCGTAAATGGGTAAACCGAAGACCCACATCACGACCGTGTCGGTGATCAAACAAAAACGATTGTCGCCGCCGGCGCGAAGTACGCCGATGATGCGAATCATGTTGAGAATTTTCAGCCACACCAGTGCGCAGAAAACGCCGAGGGTGTTCATCAGCAACACCGTGGATTTTTCATCCAGTTGATCAAACACCAACAGAATATACGGCCGTGCAAACCAGAGGGCGAGGCTGAAGAAAATGACAAGCCCGAGGGTGAGGCGATCAAAGAAGCGGTAGAGTCGCCAGGCTTCGGCGGTGTCGTCGGCGCCCAGCGCGCGGCCCACCAATACGGCCGAGGCGTTGGCCAATCCCACAAACAACGCAAAAAATGCACTTTCCAGCGGAACGATAACGCCCATCACGGCCAGCGCTTCGGTGCCGGCGAAGCCGGTAATAACGTGGTAAGCCGAATTGCCCACGGCCCATATCGCGTAATTCGCTACCAGCGGTAAGGCAAATACGCTGTAACGCAGGATGTGTTCTTTGTCGATGCCCCCGCGCAGTTGCGCAAAGGTCAGAGCGAAGCCGTGTCTGGTGAGGTACAAATAGCTGAGCATAAAACCCAGTTGCAGTGCGCGGGCCGCCAGGGTTGCCCAGGCCGCACCGGCAACACCCAGCGCCGGAAAGCCCCAGTGGCCGAAGATCAAGGCGTAGTTCAGGGTGATATTCACAATCGCCGCAATCACGCCGGCTATCAGCGGCATGGTGGTATTGCCCAACGCGCGCAGCGATGCTTCGAAGATCACGATCACTTGCGTCAGCAACAAGACCGGCGCGGTGATTTGTAAATATTGTGCGGCCAGCGCGGCTACCTGCGGGTCCGGGTTAATCCAGTTTACCCAGATGGGTGCGGCAAATGCGAAGGCCAGGGTGAACGGCAGCATCACCACCATGCCGACAAACAAGGTCACCGACACGGTGCGTTGGCAACTGGGAAAATCCCGCGCGCCCGTATACTGCGCCACCAGCACACTACAGCCAGTCGCCAGGCCACTCATCAATACCAGCAATAAAAAATGGATCTTCGCCGCCAGCCCCACCGCCGCAATCGCCTGCGGCCCTAAGCCGCCCACCATGATGACATCGGCCATGCCGAGCATGGACTGCAACAACATCTGCGCAGCGACCGGCAGGGCCAATACCAGCACACTGAGCCAGAAAGTTTTGGGGGTTTTAGGCAGGGTCACAACGGCTCCGGGAAACGGATTGAGGAAAAGTCACGCTTTTATAGAAAGTCGCGCCTATTATAGAGATTGGAATAATAAGCGCATGGAGATTCCACGCAAGGCAGAGGAATTTACATTTCTTTAGCAGTAAAGCGCCGAAAGAAAATCCTGCGTAATCCGGTTAACGATCCGTCACATACTGCACGACCAAACTGCCGACCATATCGCCTTCCACATTGACCGCTGTGCGCACGGTGTCGAGCATCCGATCAATGGGAAGCAAAATGGCAACCGCTTCCGCAGGCAGGCCGACGGATTGCAACACCATGATCATGGTGACCATGCCTGCACTGGGAATACCCGGCGCGCCCATGGAGGCAATCATGGCGGTGAAAAAAATCACCAGTTGTTGCGCAAGGCTGAGCTCAATGCCAACCAGGTTGGCAACAAATAAAGCCGCAGCGGCTTCATAGAGCGCGGTGCCATCCATATTCACCGTCGCGCCCAGGGGAATGACAAAACCGGCGATGTCGCGCCGGACATGGAGCTGCTCCTCGGCGCAACGCAAGGTGACCGGCAAGGTCGCCGTGCTGGAACTGGTGGCAAAGGCGGTGACCATGGCATCGCGCGCGCCGCGCAGGAACCAGAGCGGTGATTTGCGCGTAACAATAAATAACAACAAGGGTAAAACCACCAATCCGTGAATCAGGGTCGTACCAAACACCAGTGCGATAAAACCGGTCACGGTTTTTAATAACATGACATCCTGCGTACCCACCAGTTTGATCAGCAGCGCCAGGATACCGAGCGGCGCCAGCACCATGATCCAGCGCACAATACGCATAATCAGCTCAAGAAATTCCTGCAACAACGTCAGAATATTGCGATAGCGTTCACCGCCGATAACCAGCGCAATGCCGATAAATAACGCAAAGATAACCACCGGCAACACCTTTGCCTGCGCAAGGGCCGCGAACGGATTCATAAACAGATTGTGAAAAAAATGAACGAAAAATTCTGCCATGGTTAATTGATTGGCTTCGAAATTTTCCATCGCATCCTTGAATAAGGATAACTCCAGCCCGGCACCCGGCTTGAAAATATTCGCGACCGTTAACGCAAGCAACATCGCAAGGCTGGTGGAAACCGCAAAATAACCCAGCGTGGTCATCCATACCCGGTGCACCTGGTGATGCGCCTGCAAATTCGCAATGCCCACCGCGATCGATGTGAACACCAGGGGGATCAACACCATCTTGAGCAAGTCAATAAAAATACCGCCGACAATGCCACTGGTATAAAGCACCACGTCACGCGTAGCCGAGGTATCAGCGAGCCCGCTGACCCACCAGCCCAGGAGAACACCGAGCACGGCGGCAACTAAAATCTGAACATTAATACCTGGCATGTAAACGTCCCGATGAAAATTTTTATTGATAACCCTGGCGGCGGTGCTGATTCAGCAGATGATGATAATCACCATCCAGCCGATAATGTTGCTCTTCCATATTCACCAGCTCAATCTGCAAGTCGCTCAACTCGTAGCGCAGCTCGCGGATAATCCGGAGATGTTCCGCACGTGCGTCAGAATCGCTTTGCTCGCTGATAATTTCACCTTCGTGGTAGGCAATGTCTGCATCAATTTCTTCGATACGGTGTTTAATGGATACCATGGCCGAGGCCATGTCATTGAGTTGTTTTTCAATCTGATAGCGATCCTGGCCATCGCGATATGCCTGCATAAAGGTATCGACCAGATCCAGCGGGCAAATACCGCGATAGGCATTTCCGCGCGCGCCCTCACTGTAACCGCGTTCGCGCGTGCAATATTGCCGCGCACCCTTGCGATGGCCTTCTTCGTAGGCCGTCATATCCGGCACGACCTTGACCGAGGCGCAGGCTTTGCGGTGTTGTCCGATACGATCCAGGGCGTAACCGCTGCTGGCATCTTCAAAACCGATCATATGCCAGTCCGCGTTTAAACATTCGTCTTTGCTCAGGGTTGCACATCCAGTCATCAGCAACAGCGCGATCATCACACTTATCTTTTTTGTCATGGGTTTTCTCTGGGTATGTAGTCGGGCAGCGCGCCTGAATCGCCTGCCACAATTCGCCATAATTCATCCGTGCTTTTCCTTTTTCTCGCCACGGACCTGCCTTTTTCCTGCGGTTTACTAACCATCGTCAAGAACACATTTTCCTTAAACACTTATACCTCTTACGCACTTACATAAAGGATCGCAATCATGAAAAAAGCAATCGCATTATCCATGGCTCTCATCTCATCTGCCACCCTGCCGTTGGCCGCACAGGCTGACGATGTCAAAACCGATGTCAAGCAAGCGACGGTGTTTACCACCGCGGGCATCCTCGGCGCCATCGCCGGTGGCCCCATCGGTTTGTTTGTAGGCGCCATAGGTGGTGCTTACCTGGGTGAACAAATTGAAAAAGCCGATCAACTTGACAATGCCCAACTGGCGCAGGCGGATGCAGAGATGACCATTTCTCATTTGAACACTGAATTGATTGAACGTAGTACAGCGCTGGAACAACTGCAACAACAAACCTTTGATCAATTGCAACTACAAGTCCTGTTCCTGACCGGGTCAGACAGTCTCACTGCGCAGGGCGAAAAGCAATTGCAGATTCTCGCTGATTTCCTCAACAAGCACCAACATTTGAACATCCACCTGCACGGTTACGCCGATCCACGCGGCACCGAAGATTATAACGAAGTCCTGTCTCACTACCGCGCCATCTCCGTGAAAGATGCCCTTGAGACGGCCGGTGTGGATTATTCACGCATCAGCATTACCGCCCACGGTGCAAATCGCCCCAAGACCCCACAGGACAATGCCGATACCTACGCACTGGAACGTCGCGTGGATATCGAAATTGTGAATCCACAACCGAATGTAGTTTCAATGCAACTTGATTAAGCGCAACAACTGCCCCACAAGGAAAGATTTTTTCTTCATCAGGTAAGGAGATGTACGACAAGGACGTATCCTGATGAGAAAAACCTGGGCAAGGGAAAAACCACCTTATTGAAATAAGTGGCAAAAACCATTCAAGGCTGCTTATCAGGCTGCTTCGATTCAGCCGCCGTGGACACGGCATAATCCGAGGGCACAATCTGGCGGCCATGGTGCCGTGCATAAACCCGCGTAAATTCTGCACCAAAAAACAGAATCATGCCCGCATAAGACACCCAAAGCATAATGAGGATAATACTGCCTGCCGCGCCATAGGCAGAGCCCGGATCACTGTAAGCAAAATAAAGTCCCAAGGCGAACTTGGCGAGCACAAACAACAAAGAGGTGACCAGCGCACCGATCCAGACATCGCGCCATTCGATCTCCGCGTCGGGCAGGAATTTATAGATAGCGGCGAATAACAAGGTAATAACACCCAAAGAAACGCTGATATCGAGCAGACGAAAAACAATATTGAGTGAATCAGAAAAATACGCCGCGACCCAGTTACTGATCATACTCAACACAGTGGACAACACCAGCGACACCAACAACAGAAAACCCACTACCAGAATCAGCCCGAAAGAGAACAAGCGATCCATCACCAGCTTAAGTAATTTGCGTTTGGGCTGTGGTTTAACTTCCCACATCACGTTCAGGGTTTGCTGCAACTGATAAAACACACCCGTTGCACCGAATAGCAGCGTCGCCAAACTGATGACCGAAGAAAGCGTAAAGCCCTCGCTTTGACTGGCATTGGAGACAATTGCTTGCACATCCTGCGCCGCCTTGCTGCCGACCAGCGCGCGCACCTGCTGGTTTATTTCATTACTGACTGCCTGTTGCTCAAAAAAATAACCGGCCAGATTAATAATAATGATAAGCAACCCTGGTAAAGAGAAAATAGTGTAGTACGCGATAACGGTGCTGTTACGAAACGGATCGCGATTGATCCATTGGGTGAAGGTTTCTTTTAACAGACTGCCCATGCTTTTTATGTGCCGCCTACGCATCGCCGAGCCTCCTCAAAAGAAGATTACAGTGAAGGTCACGACAATGGCATATGCCACCAATGGGATATTCAGGTATTTGCGCACAGCAGAACTCCTGTCATCACAGCGATATAAAATCGACTGCATTTTTTATTCCATGAAAGCGCAACGCGAATTTACACGGGAGGTGTGCAACACGGCGAGAGGAGTTGTCAGAATTACAAGGAAGCGCTGTAAAAAGAACAACGGGCAAGTCGGGAGAAGTACCTGTCGACCTGCCCAGAGTAAGGATTATTCCGCAATTCCTGTCAGGACGGCATACATACCCAGCGCAACAAAGCCCCAGAAAAGCACGCCAAGTGCAATCCACAACCAGTTATACAAGGTGAACTGGCTGTTGCGTGTTCCCTGCGGATCACCGCAGGCGGCATTGGCAGCCATTTGCGCTTTATACAAGGGCCATACCAGCACGGGCAACAACAGGACCGACGCGACATCCGTCGCCGGAGAACCAATACCTTTGGTCGACAATCGTTCCACTACGGTTTCGACCACCAACAGGATAACGTAGCAAGTTGCCAGAATCGTAGGCGACCAATGGTAGGAGATATTTTTATCTTTTAAGCGGAAATCAATTAAGTCAAACAGGGAATGCGTAAAAAATATGGAGAAGATGGTGCGCGCAACCGGCCAGACATCGGAATCAATGTATTTTTTATGTTGCGCCCAATGTTTATAAAACCAGTAAAGCCGATACATACCCACCGTCAAAAAAAACAGCACCAGGAATTTTTGTGGTGAGACCACATAAAATTGCTCATTAGCGTCCTCAATGGTGGGCGATTCCAGATCCGCTTCCGGTGTTTTGTAGATTTCATTTTCCATTATGTTTCCTCTTGATGATTGTTTCTTTTATTCTGTCGGCGTATCGCCCAACACCTGAAACCAGCGCTACAGCCGATAACCCTGTTGGTCGATCAATAACAATTTGTGCCAGCCCGGTTCCAGCGACACACTTTGTTCGTGGAAGGTATTGGTTTCTCCCAGGAAATTATCATCCAGATGCCAGTACACAATCGTCTGTGGCTGGCGGTGTACCGCTTGCAATACGACGCGGCTGCGGCGACCATCCAGATCAACCGGAATATAAACCCGGCTGCCTTCGTGGGGATACAGCAAATCCATAGGTTGGTCATCATCCACCTCACCGCGTTCGGCCAAACAGTCCTGGCGCCAGGGCGGCAAGCTGCGATAATCGTTGTGGTATTGCCGCCAAAAAAATTCCTGCGCCGGCGGCAGCACAAACCAATCCACCGTTTGCATATGACTAACCGATTCGCACCGACTGTGTACACGAAATTGGCCGGTGTTATCCAGGTGCACACGCCGATGAAACGGCGTGACTTGCTGGAAATGGCTATCGACCGGAATCAAAATATCTTGAGCAGCGCACTGTCCACCGGCGAGGTAACCATCGTTGCGACACACACTGACCGTCTTCAACGCGTGCAACGGCCGATCAAACCAACTGCTCGCCCCGACGCGATCAAATACGTCAAATAAAATCGGCGCCGCGCTGGTTTGGCCGCTCAAAAAACTCGCGGCTTCACCACCGGCATTACCCACCCATACACCCAGCGTGTAGCGGCCATTACTGCCGATGGCCCAGGCATCGCGCAGGCCATAACTGGTACCGGTTTTCCAGGCGATAGTCTGGCTGCCGGAAAAATCCCGCCATAAATTTTCATTGCCGGGCCGCACCACTTCTACCATCGCCTGCAAGGTTAGCCAGGCCGCACCTTGATCCAATACCGCAGGCGATGCGGATGCCGCCGGCTCATCACGCAACAGACGCACCGCGGAATGCGTAGCATCCGTTCCATCGCGGGCACTGGCGACCATGCGCGCGTAAATACCCGTGAGTTCCCACAGCGTGCCCTCGGCACCGCCAAGAATTAATGTCAGCCCATAGTCATCCGCCGCACGAAATAACGTGGTCATCCCCAGCGCCTGCAAGTGATGATGAAAACGGCTGATACCGTACTGGCGCAACATACGCACCGCCGGCACATTCAGTGAATGGGCCAACGCGTAATGAGCGGGCACTGCACCGCGATATTGGCGATCATAATTTTGTGGTTTATAGCCGGCGAATTGCGTGGGGATGTCAGACACCAGGGTGGTCGGCAATAATTCGCCATCCTGCAACATCAAGCCGTACAACACCGGTTTTAAAATACTGCCGGTGGATCGTGGGCGCTGGATAATATCCACGTGAGGTGCATAACGCTGTTCATCTTGCCACGCCTGATTGCCGATGTAGGCACGCACCGCCATGGCCTGATGGTCAATCAATAACACCGCAATATTATTCGCCCCTTCATTCGCCAGGCGCCGACTGTGACGCTGCACGATGTGCTGGACATGCTGTTGCAACGACGCATCCAGCGTTGAGTGCAACACAGCGTTGTGTGGAAACTGTTGTGTTAATGTTGAGAGCAAATGCGGCGCCGCTTGCGGCAAGGGTTGCGGTTTTTCTGGCAGGGGTTCAAGCAGCGCCAGCTCCAGGTCCAGTGCCGATAATTTTTTTTGCGCATGCAAACGCTGCAATAAACGGTTACGTTTTGTTTGTAACACATCCCGCTGACGCCCCGGATGAATCAAGGCCGGGCTGTTGGGTAAAACGGCGAGCAAAGCGGATTCAGCCCAGGATAATTCCTCCGGCGCGCGGCCAAAATATCGCCAGGCTGCCGCGCGCAAACCAACGATATTGCCACCAAAAGGCGCGTGACTGGCGTAGTGAATTAACAATTCATCTTTGGTAAAACGCCATTCCAATTGCAGTGCGCGCAACGCTTCAATCATTTTACTGGTGAGCGTACGCGGCGGGTCGTCGCGCAGCATACGCGCCAGCTGCATAGTGATGGTACTACCGCCGCTGATGACGCGCCCTTCGCGCAGATTGCCCCAAGCAGCGCGCACAATTGCCACGGGATCGACGCCGGGATGTTGGTAAAACCGGCGGTCTTCAAACAGCAACAAGGCTTGCACATATTTTTCCGGCAGCTTTTCCACCGGCGCAAAACGCCATTGCTGATCGCCGGCAATGCTCGCACCGAGCAACTGACCATTGCGATCCAGCAATATCCTGGCATAGCTCACGCGGCTCAATTTCTCTGGCAAGGGCGCAAACTGCAAAACCAGCATCGCCACCAGAGCCAATGCCGCGATTACCAATATTCGAAAACCCAAAGCCTGCTTCATCAATCGCTTTTCCGCACAATCAGCGTAAGTCGGATTAGCACAGCGTAATCCGACACCCGTCCCAAAAATACCCACCATCTTAACGAAAATTGTTTTGAGTCACGCCGAGTAATCGACTACCGTAAATGAACGGGACCTCGGCTTCCCGCCATACCAACACATCCATAACAAGAGAACAACATCATGCGCAAGCTCCTTTTTTCGCTCGCCTTACCCGCACTGCTCGCCGCCTGCAACCCCTCCGCAGAACATCCTCCGGCGGACACTTCAGCAGCACAAACATCGTCCACACGCGGTGCTATACCGGTCACCTTGAAACAGGAAGACGGTCGTTACCGGATTTATCGCGGCGACCAGGCCTATTTTATTCGCGGTGCCGGCGGCAGTCATAACATCCCGCTCCTGGCCGCCAGCGGCGGCAATTCCCTGCGGACCTGGGGCACCAACGATGCCGAACGTATCCTTGATGAGGCGCACAAGCATGGCCTGACGGTCATGATGGGACTGCGTTTGGGTCACGAGCGTCACGGTTTTGATTACAACGACGAGGCGGCGGTGGCCAAGCAAAAGGAAGAAGTGCGTGAGCAGGTTCTGAAATACAAGGACCACCCGGCACTGCTTGTGTGGGGCCTGGGCAATGAAGTCGATTTGTTTTATACCAACACCAAGGTGTGGTACGCCATTGAAGATATCGCGAAGATGGTGCGCGAACTCGACCCCAACCATTTGATCACCACCGTCACCGCCGGTATCGACGCCGAAAAAGCGCGCCTGATTATGGAACGCGTGCCGAGTATTGATTACCTCAGCGTCAATATTTACGGCGGCCTTGAAACCCTGCCGCAAACGCTGAAAGACATCGGCTGGACCGGCGCCTATGTCGTAACCGAATGGGGCCCCACCGGCCACTGGCAAATTGCCAAGACAGCGTGGGATGTGCCCATCGAACAAACCACCACCGAAAAAGCGCAATCCTATCGCGAGCGCTACGAAGCCGGCGTGCTCGGCGCGCCCGATCAGGCGCTGGGTTCCTATGCGTTTTTGTGGGGCCAGAAACAGGAAACCACGCCGACCTGGTATGGCATGTTTCTGGAGTCCGGTGAAGCGACTGAAGTGGTGGATACCATGCAATTTTTATGGACTGGCGAGTGGCCGAAAGAACGCGCCCCTTCCATTCGCAGCTTCCTGATTGATGGCAAAAAAGCGGAAGACAGTATCTACCTGGAAGCGGGAAAAACTTACACCGCGCAAGTGGACGCGTTTCATCCCGACAACGAAGCCTTTACGGTGCGCTGGGAATTTTTACCGGAAAGCACCGACATCCGCGCCGGCGGCGATCCGGAAGCGCGCCCGAAAGCGGTGGAAGGTTTGATTGTGAAGGACGATGGGAAAGGAACCCTTGAGTTCAAAGCGCCGGATGAAGGTGGGCCTTATCGTTTGTTTGCTTATGTGACCAATCGGTTTAATCGAGCCGCCGCCGCGAATGTGCCGTTTTTTGTGCGGTGATTTTGGACGATCTTAATTCGCCTGGGTGTCGGATTACGCTGCGCTAATCCGACCTACATGGTACTTCGTAGCTCCGTAGGTCGGGTTAGCGGCACCGCCGCGTAACCCGACATGACTATGCCAAAAAAATAATCTATTCATTCCCCACAGTCTCCGGCAAATCAACCTCACTTCCCCAATCCTCGTCATAAAATCCTAACTCAACAAATTTACGAAAACTTGAATGCGGCCATTGCGCGGGCGTTTTTGTATAACCGTGTTTTACCGGATTGAAATGAATGTAATCCAGGTGCTGGCGATAATCCTGCTCGCCGCGAATTACGTGTTCCCAAAAACGGTTTTGCCAGATCGGTAATGGTTGCCCGTAAGCTTTGGCAAATCCGCTCTTGATTAACCGCCAGCGCGTAGAGAAATCGTCATCGTGAGCGGGTAAAGTCCAGATGCAGTGGAGATGATCCGGGAGGATAACAGCGGCGTCGATATCAAAAGGATAGTTGCGTTTTACCCGCTTGAACGTTCGGCGCAGCAGGAAGACCACATCCGGGTGATTGAAGATGGGTTGGCGTTCGTGGGTGACTAATGTGAAAAAATAACAGCCGCCTTTATGCAGGGCTCTGCGGTATTGCATGGTTCAGTCCTTTGAGTGTTGCCTATTCGATGTTGCGCGATGGGGAATATTGCAGGAGTTTGGGTATGGGTGCAAGTTGGGTGTCGAATTACGCTTACGCTAATCCGACCTACGGGTTTATCTCCTGATGCGGATTTGGAATCACCGACGGTGTCGGATTACGCTGCGCTAATCCGACCTACGGGTTTATCTCCTAACGCGGATTTGGAATGAACGACGGTGTCGGCTTACGCTGCGCTAATCCGACTACTTTGGCACTTCGTAGGTCGGGTTAGCGGCGCCGCCGCGTAACCCGACGTCGCCCTTGTTCAGAAAGCCTCAATCAAAAGCTACTCTTAAAAACCTACTCCGCTACAACCTCCACCCAATACCCTTTGGTCTTCGCGTGAATTTTTTCATCGTACATGGCGTTGGCTTGCCAGGCCGGCAGATAAAACTTGCCGGCGTAGGATGCATTTAGTATCACCCGCACAGTCACGCTGGTTTGATTGCGGTCATTGTAGCGGTATGACCAATAGTAATCGCGCCAGAGGCTGAAATAACTCAATACGCGGTCGTCGCGAATATCCATGTAATCCAGCCCCTGCGGCAGCTGCGCGCCTTCCAGGCGTTCATTACGAATTTGCCAGCCACTGGGCATGACCAGCGTGAGCGCAATATCCTCCACCCGACTTACCGGCAATGCGGCAAAGTCGGCACTCACTGTGACTTCGGCAATAAAATCTGTTCCCTGCGGCAAGGATTCAACAGACAGCGGCTGGTTATCCACGGTCATAAAATCCACCGCGATATTCAATCCATTACGGCTCGCCGCTTCTTCCAGATTGGCTGGAATGCCGCGATTGCTGACCAGCACACGCAGGTTGTGATCGTCGTCGTTGCGTACCCGTAACTGGCTCTGTTCCAACGCCTGACGATAAAAGGTTTCAGTGGCCTGGATGTTTTGCCAGTTACCCTTGGTATCAATCGCAAACCGCAAGTCATCACCCGCGCCGGTGTGCTGCGCAAATTCACTCATGGCCAACAAGGCCCACGCGAGACTTTGCGTGCTGTACCAATTGCCGCTGGATAATTCGCTCGCAATACTTTCCGCCAGCTGCCAGGTCGCATCGTCTTTTGCTTGATCATTACGCACACGGGTAATCAGCATGACACTGCGGTCGCGCAATTCCGACCCATAGGTATAACCGGAGACTTCATAGTTCGGCACCTGGTCACCCACATTGGCCAGCACATCCGTCGCCGCATCTTTTAAACCCATGTGTTGATAGGTCAACGACAACAAGCGCATGGCGGTGATGTTGTAGCGATTGTCGGTGGGGCGACGCAGTTGTTCGCGCAGGCGATTCATCGCCGGCAACTCTGCTTTGTCTGCCAGGGCCAGCGTGTACAACCGGTAAGCCGCTACCGTCGCATCGTAATCCTGCTGTTGGCCGCGATAATTTCTTGCCAGGTCGCGCTGGTAATTGATCCATTGATCCAGCAAACCGGTGGGCACCGCATGACCGACACGTTTGGCCTCCAACAGGAAATGGCCCGCATAACTCGAAGCCCAATCATTGACGTAACTCGCACCCGGCCAATAACTGAAACCGCCATTGCCTTGCTGGAAACTCGCCAGTTTATTGATCGCGGCGCGCACATTTTTTTCGACGTCGGCTGTCTGTGCATCAGTCAATGCCACAAGGCTTGCCAGGCGCAATTGCGGAAATGCTGCCGATACCGTTTGTTCAAGACAACCGTGCGGGTAACCAATTAAATAATCCAGCCGTTTTTCCAGATTCAGCGGCGGCAGGGTACCGACCTCCAGTGTGGTTTGATTGGTACCGGCCATGCCGTGGGGCGTTAACGGTGATTGCCAGGTTTCACCGGGCGCGAGTAACTTGCTTTCCCAGATCACCGACGGTGGATTGGCCGCGCGCGATTCGATAAAGATTTCCTGTTGCGCCATTTCATCGCCGCTACGCGCGGTAATCATGACACGACCTTTACCGATACGATCATTCACCTTCAGGCGCAGGCTCGCAATCGCATCGCCGGGGTTGTCGAACGCCAGTGCGGCCTGTTTGTCGATCACGGTAAAGATGTCATTGGCCTCAACCGCAATATCGATGGATTTAATCGCTGCATCACTGACAAATACATTGACCGGCAGTGTCACCGCTTCACCCGGGCCAACCACCCGCGGCAGCGTGGCAAACAGGACAACCGGTTGTGTTACCGTCACGGATTTTTCCGCACTGCCGTAGGCGTTGACTTCACCTTCATCGCCCGCCACCACCATCACGCGCACGGCGCCCATATAGGGCGGCAAGGTCACCTTGTGCGCGCGGGTAGCCTTTGCCTCCAGCGTGAAGGGTCCCATAAATTTCACGATAGGCGGAAAGCGACGTTCACGGCGTTTGTTGTCCGCGTCCTGATCGGCATCACTGCCACCGATGGCCAGCACGCGCTCCAGGGACGCGCCGTACGCACCCACCACCTGATCAAATAAGTCCCAGGTCATCACACCCAGCGCTTCGCGGCGATAAAAATGTTGATGGGCTTTGGGCACAGTGAAGCCAGTCAATCCCAACAAACCTTCATCCACAATCGCCAGGGTGTAGGTCATGGCGCGTTGATTTTTTTCACTCACACTCACGGTAAATTCTGTTTCCGGTCGCACCTCGTCCGGCACATCAACTTGCGGTTGCAATTGCGTGGCCGGGTCTTCCACCAGCAGCGGCACTATGCCGTAAAGACGCATGGGGGCATCGCTCTCACGCGCCTGATGCGGCAGCAACAAGGCAAGATTCACGTAAGTGTTGGGTGCCATCTCGGCGGTAATCGGGATGCGAATCTCGGCCTGATCCGGTTTAAGGTCGAGCCAGCGATGCTCAAGCACACGGCTACCGTTTTCAAGGCTGAGCAATACCCGGCCCTGTTGACTTTGCGGTAAGCGGACTACCGCTGTATCGCCCACCCGATAATTTTCTTTATCGGTGGTCAACATCAACTGTGTAGCGGAATCAGGATTTTTTTGCTCGCTCCAGCTCCAGCCGAGGTACACAATTTGTCCGGCACAATGATCGCCCTGCGCGTCGCATACGCGAATTAAATGGCGGCCCCATTCATAGGTATTTTTCGCCAACGTCCAACGCGCGCGGCCATGACTGTCCGTGGTGAGTTTTGCCTGGCTTACCGGCGTATGGTTTTGATTACCCACATAACTGGCGAGATCTTCACTTTCCTGATCCCACCACCAGCGCCAGCCGATTTCATACACGGTGACATTCAGCGCGCGATTGGCGATTGCCTTGCCATCGCGCCCGAGGCTCACAAAGGTCACGTCGTGATCTGAATCGCGACTGATCGCATCCTGATAACCGTCACCCTTGGGCACCATTACACCGACCCAGTTATCGTAGGGCAACAAATCAAAACGGCGCAGTGTGGTGCTGAAATTGCCGCTCTCTTCAAACACGCGCGTAACAAAGGTAGCGGACAACATGCCGGGCGGTGGCGACTCCACCGGTACATTCAAGGAAAATTGCGCACGCCCCTGGGCATTTAATTTTCCGTCAAACACTTTTTGCGAACTGCCTTCAAAACTGCGCGCCGGATCATCAAAGCTGAATTGATCGAAGCCATCAAAACGTGTGACTTTCGTACTGAGTTTTACTTCGGCATCCGCCTTCAACTGATTAGCCACCGCGCCGTGTAACCATTGTCCGAACAGGTCAACCTGTGCAGGCATATCCGATAAACGCAAGGGCGTTTGATCGAGTGTTAAATCCACCTTCAGACGGTTTGGTGTAATGGTTTCAACCTTAAGGATTTTATCGAAATAGCGGTTGCCTACATGGACCACCACTCGCCAATTGCCGGTGGGTGCATTTTCTTCAGTGCGCAATTGAAAGCTGTAGAAATTATTGACCGGTTGTACATTGGTAAGGCTGGTCACTTTGTTGCCGCGCGGATCAAATAAATCCAGCTTGACCGGGTGATCCGCCGGCAGGCGTTGTTCTTTGTCCTGCAAGATAAACGTCAGAAAGATATCGTCGCCGGGGCGCCAGACATCGCGCTCGCCGTAGATAAAACCTTTTAACCCGCCTTTAACATTTTCACCGGCCACATCAAATTGATTGGTGGGTAAGGCTTCGTTGCGTGGCACGCGTAAAAAGCCCATTTTTTTGTTGCGCTCTGCGGTGACATAAAAAGGCGTGCCGTCGGTGGTGACCTCGGCCATGCCGTAGCGATCCGTTTTAGCGGAGCCGATCACTTGCTGCTGATAGTTGAATACCTTGATATCGGTGTTCGCCAAAGGCGTCGCATCATTTAAACCGGTGGTAATCACATGCAGGGTATTGCCGGTACCACGCTTGGCCATGATGCCGATATTGGACACCATAAAAGTGCGGCCACTGCTGACATTATCGCCGTAGGCGTAATAGGCATCGTGACAAGGATTATTGCGTTCACTGTAATTCCAGTAACCACTGGATTCGTAATATTGACGATACCAATCCGGCTCCTGTTCGCGGGCGTAGTAATCCAATCCATCGTAATTTTCCGGCATCGCCGTGGTGGGTTCCGCTGGCCGTTCGCTTTCGCATTCGTAGATGGCATTGCTGCGATCCACACGCAATTCCAGGCGTACCAAACCATCCGGGTGTTGCGCCATCAAGTCGGTCAGGTCGAGGTTGAAACGCTGCATGGCTTCGCGCGGAACTTCCGGCAGGCGGTAGGTTTTACGCCACAAATATCGGCCGGTACTGGTATCGGCCACATCCGTGGCCAGGTTGTAGCGCTGCAAAAACTGGCCGATGTTATTGGCGTAAACTTTAAACGCAATCACCTGCACCGAATCCACGCCCAAGGCTTCAAAGGGCACAGAGATTTGTGAGGCCGGCGGCAGGATACTGCTGTTCCCTACAAAATTTACGCCGGGTTTGGCCACCGCCATCATCAAGGTATGGTGATAATCCTCCGGGAGATTTTTTTGCTGGCTGCTGCGCAGCATGGATGACACCACGAGCTCCGCTTCACCATTCAGTGGCTGCGCCGGATAAACGCGCAAGCGACTGCCGTCCACTTGTACCCGCACATTATCCTGATCGGCCAGACGCACCAGACCGCGCAGATTTTGCCGCGCATCCAGCGGCTCGGAAAAATTGATTTCCACATAAATATCCGGGTGACGCACCACCCGCGCGTGGGTGACCAAAAATTGGTTGATCGCCGGCACCGTGATATCACGCGCACCTTTTTCGTCGGAGCCGATCGCGCTGCCATCCCATTCCAGGCGCAGGCTGCCGGCTTCGGCGCGGCGGGGAATTTCAGCGAGGGTAAAGCTGTAGGTTTTGTTATCGCCCTGGGCTTGCCAGGTCATCGGCAGCGTATTTCCACCGAGGCTCGCCGACAGAATTTTTTCCACCGCCCTGACATCGGCACTGTCGGTCGTTATCAGTTGTCCCGACAGTGTCATGCGGTCATCCGCGTTTTGCTGGCTCACCAAGCCGTCGATCTTCAGATCGAAATCCTGCTTGATGGTATGCACCTGCACATCGAACGCCGGCATGTCTTTATCCACACCTTGCAGATGTTTATTGCGCACGCTGAGCGTGAACTGGCGATCATTGGGCAGGCGGGTGTTGGGGGTAATGCGCAGTTCATCCACCGCTGTGAAGACGGCCGTCACCGGATGATCCGGCTTCAATACCACCAGGCCGTCCACCGGCTGATTGAGTTTTTCTTCATCCACCACCGGATGGCTGAAACGAATCACCATCGGCGCATCCGTCGCCACCCAGCGCCGCGGGTAATCGACAATATGGGCATCCCAGGCGGAGGTCGCGGCCTCTTCACCGGGCGTATCTTCAGGCGGGGTATCCGTGGTGCGATCACAAGCGGTAGCAACAAACAGAAGGATTAGCAGCACAAACAGTCTGCGGGCGGTGAGTAACATCATTGCCGATTCCTTATCGGTGGTGTGTCAGTGTGGATGTCTATTTTTTTAGGTTGCGTAACAGTATGGTTCAGACTGTGATGAATATCGTTTGGTTGCACCACAAAATGCGGCTTTAATCCGCCTCCAGTTCCCGTTGCAACAATGCCCTCGCATCCGGCAACAACGCATCGGCCTGCTGTCGCTCGTCGTTGGTGAGGATTTTGTAACCGCGCGGTTGGCGTACAACGGCATCCCACCAGGGCCAGCCGTAACCCCAGCGGTAGGTGGTGACCCAGAAGGGGCTGCCGCCCCAGCGGACATTGCTGTACACAAAACTTCCCAGCATGGGCGAGGCCGCTTCGTTGATACACAGTTCCAGCCGGCGGTCTGATAACTCGCGCTGTTTCTCGGTGCCGCCGAGCCAGTAATCAAAGTCGTGGGCCACACAGCAGTGGCGCCAGCGCGGCAGGTCGCCGGGCAAGCCATCGAGCATCATGCTGCAGCCGTCGGTGGTGAAGGGTGCGAGTGTATTTAGCTGCGCCAGGCTCGGCGCAGCCAACACTGTCCAGCACATGATGATCAGGCCGATCCTGATGGCACCCATGATGTTTCCGCCCCCGTGGCTGGTGTAAACGCTCCGGCATTGTACAATAGCCGCCTTTGTCTCGCCGCTCACCGCCCTGGACCTTTGCTATGAACGAGAAAAAAACCACCCATTTTGGTTTTGAAGAAGTTGCCGTTGACGAAAAAGCCGGACGCGTAGCTGACGTGTTTCATTCCGTCGCCGCCAAGTACGATGTGATGAACGACCTGATGTCCGGCGGTATCCACCGTTTGTGGAAGCGCTTCACCATTGAAGTGTCGGCAGTGCGCAGCGGCCATAAGGTGCTCGACATTGCCGGCGGTACCGGCGACCTGAGTTACCAGTTTGCCAAGCGCGTCGGCAGCGAAGGTCTGGTGGTGTTGGCGGATATCAACGAATCCATGCTCAACGTGGGCCGCGACCGACTGATTGATCGCGGTGTGGCGGGCAATATCCAGTTTGCCCAGGCCGATGCCCAATACCTGCCCTTCCCCGACAATACCTTTGATTGCATCACCATCGCCTTCGGCCTGCGCAACGTGACGGATAAAGACCTGGCACTGCGCGCCATGTTGCGTGTGCTCAAACCCGGCGGCCGTCTGCTGGTGCTGGAATTTTCCAAACCGCAGAACAGCCTGCTGGAAAAGGTGTACGACACCTATTCATTCAAGGTCCTGCCGTTGATGGGCCGGTTGATTACCAACGACGCCGACAGCTACCGCTACCTTGCCGAATCTATCCGCATGCACCCGGACCAGGCGACCCTGAAAGCCATGATGGAAGATGCAGGCTTTGTAAATACCGAATACCACAACATGACCGGCGGCATCGTCGCGCTGCACAAAGGGATCAAACCCTGATGGATGCCACCCTCTCCACGGCGGCTCTCGCCGGACTGGAAAAATTGATCAACACCGCCCTGCGCTATGATCCCGGCACCCGCATCGCTTTGGCGAACCTGGCCGATCAGGTGCTGGCAATTCAGGTCACCGCGCCGGCATTCACGGTTTACCTCACGCCCGATGAAGCGGGCATTCGCCTGATGGGTCACTGGGAAGGCGAGGTTCACACCCGCTTGCGCGGCTCCCTGCCCGCCCTGGCGCGCCTGGCTCGTAGTGAACAGACGACCTTTGCTGACAGCGGTGTAGAGGTGATGGGTAACACCGGGTTGCTGGTGGATTTGCAGCGCTTGCTGAAGAATCTGGATATCGACTGGGAAGAAGCGCTGACGGAAATCCTTGGCGATGTGGTGGGACACCAGGGCGCGCAGATGCTGCGCAGCGGCGCGCGGTATACCCAGGATCGCGCCGGTGAAGTGAAGCGTTTAGTGAGTGAGTTTTTGACCGAAGAATTGGGCACATTACCTTCCAGAAATGAATTGGAAGGGTTTTATCAGGATGTGGATGATCTGCGGTTGCATGCGGATCGTTTGGAAGCACGTATTAAACAGTTTTTACAAAAGAAGACACCGTAGGTCGGATTAGCCGAAGGCGTAATCCGACAAATACTCAGATATTTATAACTTGTGCCTCACCCTAAATCGCGTCGGATTACGCCGCTACGCGGCTAATTCGACCTACATGAGAACGCGGTGGTGGCCGAGGATCGGGTGAAGGTAGGTGAGACCATCACCCGCAGGGATGCGGGTGTTGAGCCTACATGGACGACCCACAGGGATGTGGGAAGTGTCCCGAAGCGCCGGGAGCGCGTAGGGGCCGTATTCACGGCGTGTCTCACCTGCCTTCACCCGGTCCTCTCCCCAAATTAATTAAAAAGGATTCACGTGATCGTATTGCTTCGTCTACTGACTATCCTGCGCGTTTTCCTGCGCTATCGTCTGGACCAGATTTTGCCGACGGAACAATTGTCGCTCCGCATTCGGTTATTGCTGCTGCCCTGCAAATTATTTCCCACGCCTTCCCTGAATCGCGGTGAACGCTTACGGCGGGCGTTTGAGGATCTGGGTCCGATCTTTATCAAGTTCGGTCAGTTGCTCTCCACACGCCCGGATTTAATTCCCGACGATATTGTGCGTGAGCTCAATCACCTGCAAGACAATGTGAAACCTTTTGATGCCAATCAATTTCGTGCATTGGTGGAGTTGGCGCTGGGTGCGAAGGTCGAGGACATTTTTCTGGAGTACGAGCAGGAGCCGCTGGCATCGGCGTCGGTAGCGCAAGTGCACGGCGCGGTGTTGAAGAATGGGCAGCGGGTGGTGATCAAGATTATTCGCCCCGGTATCGAACGCATTATCGCGCAGGATGTACAACTGCTGTTGCATCTGGCGCAGCTGGTGGAAAAACACAGCCGCGATGGCAAGCGCCTGCGTCCGGTGGAAGTGGTGGAAGATTACCGCATCACTATCTTTGATGAGCTGGATCTGCAACGGGAAGCGGCCAATGCGTCGCAGCTGCGGCGCAATTTTGCCAAATCGCCCTTGCTGTATGTGCCGGAAATTTACTGGGATTACACACGCAACAATATTCTGGTAATGGAGCGCATCCACGGCATTCCGGTCACTGATCTTGCCGCACTGAATGCGCAGCACACCAATATGAAAAAACTGGCCGAGCGCGGCGTGGAGATTTTTTTCACCCAGGTGTTCGAACACAATTTTTTCCATGCAGATATGCACCCCGGCAATATCTTTGTGGCGGAAGAACATCCTGAATTGCCGCAATATATTGCGGTGGATATGGCCATCGTCGGCTCGCTGACGCGGGAGGATCAATATTATCTGGCGCGCAACCTGCTGGCGATGTTCCGCCGGGATTATCGCCAGGTGGCGGAGTTGCACGTACAAAGCGGATGGGTGCCGGCCCATACGCGTGTGGAAGAATTGGAAGCGGCGGTGCGCACCGTGTGCGAGCCAATCTTTGAAAAACCCTTGAAAGATATTTCCTTCGGCCATGTGTTGATCAGCCTGTTCCGCACCGCGCGTCGGTTTGATATGGAAGTACAACCGCAACTGGTGTTGCTGCAAAAAACCCTGCTGAACATTGAAGGCTTGGGCCGTCAGCTTTATCCCGACCTGGATCTCTGGACCACGGCGCATCCCTTCCTCGAACGCTGGCTGAAGAAACGTTTCCATCCCACCACCTTGTGGAGCGAATTAAAACGCTACGCACCTGAGTGGATGGAGAAATTTCCGCAGGTACCACACCTGGTGTTTAACAGCCTGGAACAATTACAGAATCTCGGCGAAGTCGCGCCGCAACTGCAGGACATTCGCGCGCAACTGGAGCGCAATGAACGCAAACGCATCCATCGCCGTCGCGGTGCCGTCATTGCGTTGCTGGCATTCGGTGGCGCCATCGCCATTGCCTGGCCCGACATTGGCGATGCAGTGTTGCGTTCGGTTGATGAGGTGACGCAGACGGATATTCCGGTGGGCAGTTATATTCTTGCCGCTATCGGTGCAGCAGCCTTATGGTTCCGTCGGTGAATATTTGTGTAGGTTGGCTTAGCGCCAGCGTAAGCCAACCTCTGTTGGAAGATGACTGCGTTTAGCATGCAGCGCACATTGCTGGGGGATTTGCTTGTCGGATTACGGCCTGCGGCCTAATTCGACCTACGTGATGGTGTATGGTGGTTTATCTTAAAATTTTGTTTTTTATCCTGGTGTGCGCCTTACCAATATTCGGCGCGCGGGATATGTGGGTACGGCTGGATTTTATCTGGCCGGCGGTTATTTACAGCCTGCTCAGCCTGACGACGTTTTTTATTTACCGCAGTGACAAACGCCGCGCACAACAGGGCGAGCGTCGCTTCACAGAAAATTCCCTGCAACTTTTTGCACTGCTGGGCGGCTGGCCCGGTGCACTGCTTGCGCAACAATTGTTTCGTCACAAAACCCGCAAGGTTTCATTTCAGCTTTTATTCTGGTTTATCGTCGCCCTGCACCTCGCCTTCTGGTTCGACTGGTTTATCTCCGGCGGTCATTACGCTGCGCTGGTTTTGAAATTCCTGATGGGCCGTTAAGGTTCCCCCTGCCATATCACGCCGACCCGCTTGTCATCGGATTCATGTTAGTTAGAGCACTGACATAGCCGGCGCCTCGTCCTAGCATCGCTTGACTGCCCCTTCTTGCGCGCTGTTACCAGCGTGACATGCACCCGGTTAACAGGATGTGATGATGACCCAATCGCTGCAAGATTCCGCTACCTCTCGCAACGCGGCTCGCCCCGTGTATCTGGTGGATGGTGCGCGCACGCCGTTTTTGAAAGCCCGCGGTAAACCCGGCCCCTTCTCGCCGGTGGATCTGGCGGTGCAATGTGGTCGTCCGCTGCTGTTACGCCTCGATATCCCCGCCGATGCTTTTGACCAGGTGATCCTCGGCTGCGTCAATGTGGTGGCTGGCGAGATGAACCCCGCGCGCATCGCGGCGCTGCGCCTGGGGATGGGTGAGGCCATGCCGGCATTTACGGTACAGATCAACTGCGGTTCCGGTATGCAGTCGGTTGATACCGCGTTTCGCTACATCCGCGAAGGCTCGGCGGACCTGATCCTCGCCGGCGGCACAGAGGCCCTGAGCCATGCCCCCATGGTGCTGGAGGACGAGGCGGTGAAATGGCTCGCCGGCATCCAGCAGGCCAAAAGCCTTCCCGAGCGACTGCATCAACTCGCAGGCTTCAAGCCGCACTTCCTGAAGCCGGTCATCAGCCTGAAACGCGGCCTCACCGATCCCATCGCCGAACTGAACATGGGCCAAACCGCAGAAGTAATCGCTCACTTATTCGATATCACACGGCTGCAGGCAGATGAGTACGCGGTGTCCAGCCATCACCGCCTGGCCCGCGCCCAGCAGGAAGGCTGGCTCAAACAGGAAGTCATGCCCGCCTTCAGCGATGCGGGGGAATTGTTTGAGCAGGACGACGGTGTACGTCCCGACAGCTCGCTGGAGTCCCTCACCAAACTCAAGCCGGTATTCGAAGCGCCTTATGGCAAGGTCACCGCCGGCAACAGCTCACAGATTACCGACGGCGCGTCCTGGCTGGTACTGGCCTCGGAAGCGGCGGTGCAGAAATACCAGCTCACCCCCAAGGCAGTGATCATCGACAGCGAATGGGCGGCACTGGACCCGGCAATCATGGGCCTGGGCCCGGTGCTCAGCTGCTCCGGCCTGCTGACGCGCAACCAACTGGGCCTGGATGACATCGACCTGTGGGAACTGAACGAAGCCTTTGCCGCCCAGGTGCTCGCTTGCCTGGCAGCCTTCAACGATACCGACTTCTGCCACACCGCCCTGGGCCGCGACACCCCCTGGGGCATGATTGACCGCAACCGGCTGAATATCGACGGCGGCGCCGTCAGCCTCGGCCACCCGGTGGGCACCAGCGGTAACCGGATCGTGTTGCATCTGATCAATGCCATGCAGCGCAACGGGTTCAAACGTGGCATCGCCACAGAATGTATTGGCGGTGGGCAATCCGGCGCCATGTTGATTGAAGCAGTTTAGGGAGCACCTCCATGGCCGGCCACATACTTCAGACACTTTACCAACAGGAACGCCAGCTGGGCCCCTTCGGACGGGGCGACCTGGTTGATCCCGACGTCAATCCCTGGCAGCACTGGCACCTGCGCACCAATGACCAGGGCATCGCCTGGCTGGTACTCGACCGGGCGGACACGGGTATCAATTCCCTGTCGCAGGCGGTACTGGAAGAGCTGGGACAAATCCTTGATCAGCTGTTGCTCAACAAGCCGCGCGGCCTGGTGCTGCGCTCCGCCAAGGACAACCACTTTTGCGTGGGCGCTGACATCCGCGAATTTCGCGCGCTGGAGACCACCGAGTCGGTGGAACAGAAACTCCACTCGGCCCACGCTGTGGCGGACCGCCTCGCCAGCCTGCACTTCCCCACGGTGGCCGTAATCCATGGCAACTGCTTCGGTGGCGGACTGGAGCTGGCACTCTGCTGCCGCTATCGCCTGGCGGTGCCCGATGCCAGCCTGGGTTTTCCTGAGGTGCAGTTAGGCTTACACCCCGGTCTGGGCGGCACAGCCCGGGCCACCCACCTGATCGATCCTGTTGCCGCCATGACGATGATGCTCACCGGTAAACCTGTACCCGCCATCAAGGCAAAAAAACTGGGACTGGTGGATGCGCTGGTGCCGGAGCGCCATCTCGCCAATGCCATTGATGCCGCGCTTAAAGGCAAGTTACCGCGTCAACAACCCAGCCTGAAAGCCCGCCTGCTGAACAGTGCACCGGCGCGCCAATTGGCAGCCAAAAAGATGCGCGAGCAAGCCGCGCAAAAAGCGGCGCCGGATCATTACCCCGCGCCGGAGGCCCTTATCGAACTCTGGGAAAGACACGGCGGCGACAGTGCAGCCATGCGCCGCGCTGAGGTCAGTTCGTTCGCACGCCTGCTGACCGGCCACACCGCGCAAAACCTGATTCGCCTGTTTTTCCTGCGCGAGACCATGAAAGGCATCGCCAAAGCGCAGCCGGATTTTCACTGCAAGCGGGTGCACGTCGTCGGCGCCGGCGCCATGGGTGGCGACATCGCCGGCTGGTGCGCCTTACAGGGTATGACTGTAACCCTGTCCGACCAGAAGCCGGAATCCATCGCCCGCGCAGTCAAAAACACCGCCG